>DATLSB010000200.1:0-4753 GCA_035534415.1 Candidatus Dormiibacterota bacterium
GTAATCGAAATTGCGAAATCCGTGGGGAATTAGAGCTTGTTGGATATCGCGAGCGATGTTCAGTTCCTGCTCCATGCGCTGGCGCTGCCGTTCGTGTTCCACTAGCCGCGCGTGATCCAGAATGCTGGCGGCTTCGGCCGCCAGCGCGTCGAGTATTTCTCGATCGAGTTTGGAGAAAGCGGCCGGGCGGCGCGAGTCCAGATACACAACGCCGAGAAGCTGCCCGCGCTGATCTTTCGCCGAGCCGGCTTGCGCGTTGGCGTACAGCGGAATTGCAACCACGGCTCGCAGCGACTGCGCCACGATGCTTTGCGCCATTTGCAGTGCGGCTTCCGCGCGGTTTAGATCCTCCGTCACCACACTCGACTTTTGTTCGATTGCTTGGCGAAGCGCCGTCTGGCTGGGAGTGAGGCGGCCGGTCGGCAAGGTTGCTCCGCCCTTGCCTCTGCCCAGCCGTGCATGCAGAGCGCCGGATGAATCTGCCTCAAACAGCAAACCGCGATCCGCGCCGGTGACTGCGATGGCGTGGTCGAGCATGGTGCCGAGAATCGAATCGAGCGGCAATTCGGAATGAAGCAGGGAAGTGGCTTGCAGCAGGAGGTTCAGTTTTTGCAACCCGCCCGTTGTATCGCCGGCACTTGCGCCGGGAAGACTCCCGATGCTGGTGAGCAATCCCTGGAGCGAGGCTTCATCAGCGGCGGAGCGCAGCGCAATTTCGTAAGAGTCGTCCAGGCCGAAGGTGATCACGTCGCCGCTGTGCAGCGGCGCGCGCTGAACCCTTTCGCCATTGAGAAACAGGCCGCGATGATGGCCGCGATCCTCGATGTACCACTCGCCAGAATCGGATGTGATCGCGCAACAGCGGCGGGAAATGCGAGGGTCGGAAAGCTTCAGGTGATTGCCAGTATCACCGCCGCGGCCGATGAGGAAGGGCAGCTCGGTTACGCGAACAGTTTCCTGCGCGCCGTCGGGCGACCTGACTTCGAGACCTAACTTTTGCAGCCCTGTAGCGTCGGAAATGGGCATCCTCGTTACGCCCGCCTCTTACTATTTTGCGAGAGCGTGTACCGCATCGCCTTCCGTTTTGTAGCTGTCGAACACTTTCAACAGGCGAATCATCTGCAACAGCTCTTCGAATTTCGAGCCCAGGTGGCAAAGTGCCAGCGTGCCGCCTTGCGCCTTGGCGGTGTGATAGCGGCCACAAAGGCGCCAAGTCCCGAGCTATCGATGAATCCCACCGGTTCCACGTTGAGAACGATCTTCTTTTTGTCCTCAGCAAGCAGGCCCTTTACGGTGTTGCGAAGATCGCTGCTCTCTTCGCCCAAAACCACTCGCCCGTCCATCGCCACTACGCAACTGCATCCACTTCGCGTTTCGTGATTTTGAGGGCCACTCTGATTGCTCCTCTGCGGCAGGCTGCGAGGGCACATCGTATCGGTCGATCGCGGCCGTGTCAACAGGAGGTCCGAACTGGCGCTACGATGCCGACCGCGATTCCATCGCCCCGCCTGCTGCTTGGCCACGGGTTGTTGCCATTGTTCCCGCGCGCAATGAGGCCGCCGCCATCGGCCGAACAATTTCCGCTCTCGCGCGACAGAACTATCCTGCCGAGTTCCACATCATCATGGTCGACGATGACAGCGACGACGGAACGGCACAAGTTGCTCGGCAAGCGGCGATCGAAACAAATAGTTCGGACCGTCTGGAAGTGACACCCGCACCATCGCTCCCGGCAGGTTGGACCGGCAAAATTTCGGCCATGGATGCAGGCGTTCGCGCAGCGTCAAGGCACGCGCCCGAGTGGCTTTGGTTCGTTGACGCGGATGTTGTGGCTGGTCCGGACACTTTGCGGCGGCTAGTGAGCCGCGCGAGCCGCGACAATCTGAGTCTGGCTTCGTTGATGGTTCTGTTGCAGGCTCGCAGTTTTCCGGAGCGCCTGCTTATCCCGCCATTCTTGTACTTCTTCCTCATGCTTTACCCGCCGCGATGGATCGCGAATGCAAAAAAGCGCACTGCCGGAGCGGCCGGTGGTTGCCTTCTTCTCCATCGTGACGCTCTCGATCGCATCGGCGGTTTCGCTTCGATGCGCGACGCTGTGACCGATGACTGCGCGCTCGCCCGCGCCGTAAAGAAAAGTGGCGGCCGCGTATGGATGGGGCTCACGCGAACGAGCGTCAGTATTCGCGCATACGGCACGTTTTCTGAAATTCGAGACATGATCGCCCGCACGGCTTTCACGCAACTGCACTATTCGGCCATCGAACTTTTGGGAACGCTGGCAGGGCTTGCATTCACCTATCTATTGCCGGTCGCAATGGCCTTTTCCTGCCTACCGCTGGCTTGGCCTTGCGCTTTGCTTGCATGGATCCTAATGAGCGCGACCTTCGTACCGTCGCTTCGCTTCTATCGTGTTTCGTTGATCTTCGCGCCGCTGTTGCCGGTCGCCGCCCTTTTCTGCGCGCACGCCACGGGCCTTTCCGCGGTGCGGTATTGGTGCGGGCGCGGCGCCACCTGGAAGAATCGTTCGCAAGCTCCCTCTCGCCGATTGCTGGCAGAAAGTGATCATCCTCTTAACCGCTAGATAGCAGGTTACGCCGGAGCGGAGGAGCCTCGGCGGATCGCCTGCATCACTCGCTGGCGGGTTCTCTTTCGCAGATAACTCCGCCATTACGAATGGAACATTCGGCATGGCAAGTTCACAGGAAAAGTATGGCTAATGGCGCGCGCGATGCGTGGGGCTCGACGCGCGGTCGGAGGGCAATGCGGCGACCGACCGACATGACACTCCAGAAAAGCTACCCGCCCGTACCTATATCGTTTGATCTATTCCAGAGTGCAAACGTGACACATGGCGGGTCGAATCGTGGAGATTGACGGTCTGCCGGTGCCGCGAACGATTAGCTAGCGCTGTCTAATTACGGGCGTGCCGCAACGGTGATCGCATTCTCGGCACGCTGCCTTTTGTGACGAGAGCGTGATCGCTGCTGCTAGTCTATTCGGTAGTGGCAGCCCCTGCTTTCGCGGGAGCGCTCGGCGGCGTCAAGAATTTGCAACGCGGTGAGAATTCCGTTCCGCAAACCGATGATCGAGTCGGTGATTTCGCATTTTTCGTAGAAGCGCGTTATTTCCAGATCGAGTTCACGCAAGATGCGCATGGCCCGATTGAGCCGCCTCTCGCTCCGGATCAATCCCACGTAATTCCACATTGTTTGGCGGATTGTCAGCCAGTCTTGTGAGATCAGCGCGGGATCAACGGGCTCGCGCTCGTAGCGCCACTCGGCAACTTCCGGAAAATAGAACTTTTCGCCGCTGTTGATCCGTTCGGCGGCATGGCCCCCAGCGCGAGTTCCCCAGACCAGGCATTCCAGCAGAGACGTGCTGGCCAACCGGTTCGCTCCATGCAAGCCGGTGCACGCCACTTCGCCCGTCGCTCGCAGGCGATCGACGGTGGTGCGCCCGTACACGTCAGTGGCGATGCCGCCGCAACTATAGTGCGCCGCGGGAACCACGGGAATCGGTTCGCGCGTCATATCAATTCCGCGCTCGATGCAGACCGCATATATCGCAGGGAAGCGCTCGCGCAAGTAATCGGCAGGTTTGTGCGAGATATCGAGATAGACGCAGGGCTCGCCGGATTCGAGCATTGTCTGGTAAATGCCGCGGGCGGCAATATCGCGCGGCGCAAGCGATCCGGCGGGATGGAACTGCTGCATGAATTCCTTGCCGCGCCGATCGACAATGCGGCCGCCCTCTCCTCGAACTGTCTCCGAAATCAAGAAGCAGCCGTCGGGCGCTAGCAGAGCCGTCGGATGAAATTGGACGTATTGCATATTGATGCAGCGCGCGCCGGCGCGATGGGCCATGGCGATTCCATCACCCCGCGCGCCCGGCGGATTGGTCGTGTGCAGGAACACACTTCCTAAGCCGCCGCTTGCGAGAATCGTCTCTTTCGCGAGAACTGCAAATATTTTCCCGGAAGTTTGGTCGAGCACGTACGCCCCGATGCAGGCAAGCGGACGATACACGTCCGTGGGTTCGAGCGACTGGTGCGAGGGGGTCAGTAGGTCCACTGCCGTGGCGTTCCCGAGGATTTTCAGTTTCGGATGCGTCTTCACTTTCTGATAGAAGGCCCGCTCGATTGAGAGACCGGTCTGATCCTTGTAGTGGATAATGCGAGGGATGGAATGGCCTGCTTCACAGGTAAGATCGAGTTCTCCCGGCGAAGTGGGCGACTGATCGAACGGCACGCCGAGCTCGTCGATCAGAATTTCCTTCACCAAACGGGGGCCGTCGTGACTCAAAAGCGAGGCTGCCTCCGGCGAACTAAGCCCCGCACCGACGGTAAGAATGTCATTTACGAGCTGTTCGGGGCGTTCACCGCACCCGTGATAGATAATTCCGCCTTGCGCGCGATACGTGTTGCTATCCTGCGGATCCGCGGCACGGGTGATGAGCGTGACCTCGCAGCCCTTTTTTGCAGCCTCCCATGCAGCAGCCAAACCAGCCAAGCCGCTGCCAATTACAAGGATGTCTGTTTGAGTTGTATTGGTCATATTGAGACGCCGGTACGCGTATCAGTTTACTCCGATGCTTCTCGCATCGGCTAGCCCGGCGCGTTCGGGCCAGCAAGAAAGCCGCCATCGAGAACGAGCGATTGACCGGTCATGAACGAAGCCTGATCCGAACACATCCAAACAACAGCCTCGGCGATTTCAGCTGGCTGCGCGAAGCGGCCGATCGGATGATGTTCGAG
>DATLSB010000201.1:0-6124 GCA_035534415.1 Candidatus Dormiibacterota bacterium
TAGATGTCGTACTGCTCCCAGTGCAGCGTGGGATCGGCCTGGATGATGGCGCTCTTCTTGCAGCTGCTTTCGAGTTCCTCGACCAGCGAGGATTCGCGGGTCTTGAGCGCCTTGGCGATTTCCGGGTGGACGCGCAGAGTGATGCTGCCGGACTCGATATCCGGGGCCATCTTGCGCGCTTCCGTCTGGATTTCGTAGCAGAGCGTGGGAATCGACTTCACCATGCCCGAGCCGGTGCAATAGGGGCAGGGCTGGCATAGCGTGCGTTCGAGCGCCTGCTTGGTGCGCTTGCGAGTGATGGCGATCAAGCCAAACTCGTTGAAGCGCAGCATTTTGGATGGAGCGCGGTCGGTACGCAAGGCATCTTCGAGCGCGGCCATCACTTTTTCGCGGTTGCGGCGGTCTTCCATGTCGATGAAGTCGATCACGATGATGCCGCCCAGATCGCGCAGCCGCATCTGGCGAACGATTTCTTTCGCCGCTTCCAGGTTGGTGCGGACGATGGTGTCTTCCAGGCGATTCGAGCCTTTGCCGACGAATTTGCCGGTGTTGACGTCGATGGCCACCAGCGCTTCGGTGTGGTTGATGACGATGTAGCCGCCGGACTTGAGCCACACTTTCGGCCGAAGGCCCTTTTCGATTTCCTGCTGGATGCCGAACTCCTCGAAGATCGGCGTCTCTTTGGAGTAGAGCTTCACGCGATTGGCGAGGGCGGACTGGAAGCGGCTGATGAATTCGGTGACTTTGGTGTAGGCCTCTTCGGAATCGACCCAGATGGCGGTGTAGTCGGAATTCATATGATCGCGGAGTATGCGCTCGACCAGATTGAGATCGCGGTGGAGCAGGGAAGGGGCCTTGCGCTGCTCGGAGCGCGATTTGATTTCCGACCAGGTGTGGGTGAGGAATTCCACATCGGCGCGAACTTCTTCCGGCGCTGCGGCGGCTGCGGCAGTGCGGACGATGAATCCGCCGGGCGCGTTGCCCTTGGCGTCGTTGACCAGGTGACGCAGGCGCGAGCGCTCCTCGGCGGAAGCGATTTTGCGCGAGACGCCGCTATGATCGAGCGTGGGCATATAGACCAGATAGCGGCCGGGAAGCGCGACGTGGCTAGTGATGCGGGCGCCCTTCTTGCCAAGAGGCTCCTTGGCGATCTGGACGATGATTTCCTGACCCTGCTTCAGCATGTCCGCAATCAGCTGCGGACGGCGGTTCTGCGGGCGATGGTGGCCATGGCTTGGGCGGCCATGATGCGGACGGCGTCCTCGATCCCGGTCGCGATCGCGTCCGCGGCGCGGGTTCGGGTGCTGCATGCGCGGGCGGAAATCGTCACGAACGCGCGCGGCGAAGGGCTGGCGTTCGGCCTGCGGCTGTGAAATTTGTTCGCCGGGGAGTTCGCCAAGTGACTCGCCGGCGTGCTCGCCAATCTGCTCGCCGATTTGGTCGCCAACTTGTTCGGCGGCGCTTTCCGCAGCGATGTCTTCGGTACGTTCGCCGGATTCGTGCTCGTGCTGAGCATCGGAAAGCGATTCCGCTTCCGATTCGTGTTCGAATTCCTCGCCGCCATGTTCGGCGTGCTCGGATTCGTACGGCGCGCCCACTTCGCCTGCGGCGAGATGCCCATCGTGTTCGTCGCCTTCCTCGCGGTCGTCATCCTGTTCCGGGTGACCCTCGTGGGCAGCGGCTTCGGATTCCTGCTGGCGTTCGGCTTCTTCGCTTTGCGCTTCGGCGACGTGCTCAGCGATGGCCGCGGCCTCGTCTTCACTCAGGTCGGGATGCTGCTGGTGCAGATGATGTTCGACTTCTTCGCGAGCGTCGCTGTGAAGCGGTTCGTTGGTCTCCTGGTGAACTTCCGCGTGAAGCTCTTCGTGTTCGTGATCCTCAGCGTCTAGAGCAGAGGCCAACTCGCCGGCCTCTTCCGCAGGCGATTGCACAGGCGGCGAGGGCGGCTCGTGACGAAACTTGGCGAGGCTTTCTCCGGGCAGCGGCTCGAGTGCTGAGGCGAGCGGTGCGCTGTGTTCATGTCGCTCAAAGCTGCGGGCTGCTGGACGGAAGCTTTGTTCCTCTACTGCCGCAGGATCGCTTAGCGGCTGAGCGGGCTCGTTTGCCGCGCTCGGCTCACGGGGAAGCTGAGCTTCGGGCGCGCGCGTGGCGGCCTCGGTGACAGGAGCCGCGTTCGACAGAGTTTCCTCGTGCGGTGTTACGGCCTCCAGAGCGGCTGCCGGCTTGTCCTTAAACCGCGCGAGCGACTCGCCGGGCAGAAGCACCGGTACGTACGGCTCTGAAGGGGAGGCTCCTTCCGCCGGCTCCTCATGCTGGCGAGGCGAAGCATACTTCGACGGCGGCAATTCGCGGCCAAAGCGGTGATCGCCACCGCGCCCGCCACGACTGCCAAACCGCCCACCGCGTCCGCCGCGACGGCCGAAATCTCGGCCACCCTGCCGGCGGCTATCGAAACGGCCGCGATTTTCTCCGGATGATTCTTGACGCTGGCCCGATGGCGCAGGCGCGGTCCAGTTGTTGCCGGACTGCGTGGGTTCGGCTGTAGATTGCGAAGCTGTATCCGCGTGATGCGCAGCCGTATCGGGAACGGCGGATTCCACATCCGGCGGCTCAATGGCAGCTAGTGTCCCGCCGTTCGCGGGGAAAACCTGGCCGCCTTGTTCCTGCATTTTTTTGGTTTTGTCTTCTACGGTGGCGACGATGGGCTCGAACTCTTCGATGCCTTCCAGGAAGTCAGTGACGTACAGGAAAGCGTCGCTATCAAGCCCGATCTCGACGAAGGCCGATTGCATGCCGGGCAGCACGCGGGTTACGCGGCCTTTATAGATGCTGCCGACTAGAGCGAATTCTTTTTCGCGCTCGACGTAATATTCACAAAGCTGTCCTTCTTCCAAGATGGCGACCCGGGTTTCGTGCGGGTTCGCCGAAATAACCATTTCCTTCGGCATAAAAACTCCTCAAGGGAGCAGCGGACTGCGGCGTCGCGAAGGGGCGCTGGTAGCGCCCGGCGGACATTGCGCGAGGCGGCATGTGCGCCTGCCTCGGGCCGCTCAGGAAAGAGCCGTGTTGTAAATACGCTTTCCTCATCCGTGCGTCCTCACTCGATATCACAAAAATTGAAATTTAGAACTCTAATTCGCATACTCGAAACTGATTTCCGGCTGGAATAGCTCTCGGCCAGCACGGAGACATCGTAGACGGCTCCAAAGCGACGAGTGCTTTGGAGGGCGCATGCCGGAAAGCTTCGATCAGTTAACGAAGCGCCGCATGCGAACGTTCATCACCAGCCCCAAAGCCAAAAACACGAAGGCGATGGATGAGCCGCCGTAACTCATCAGCGGCAGGGGGATACCGGTGACCGGCATGTAACCGATAACCATCGACGTGTTCACCAGAACGTGAAAGCCGAGGATCGCCGTGACCCCCATAACAATATACATGCCGGCGCGATCCTTGGCTTTCTGCGCGTTGTCCACCAGTCTTAATATCAGACCGAGGTACAAGAGCAGAACCAAGCAAACACCGATGAAGCCTTGCTCTTCGGCGAGAGCGGCCAGAATGAAATCGGAATATCGCACGGGCACGAAGCCCAATTGATTCTGGCTGCCCTTACCGAATCCCTTGCCCCAGAAGCCCCCGGAACCGACGGCGATCTCCGATTGAAGGATCTGATAGCCGGCCCCCCGGGGATTATCCTCGGGATGGAGGAAAGTCTGAATGCGCTGCTGCTGGTACGGCTTCAGATGGCGGCGCATGTTCCAGGCTAACGGAACGAGCAGCGCAATTACCACAACGCCTGCAGCCAAGTGCTTCCACTGGACCCCGGCGAGAAAAATTCCGACCACAGCCACGGGAACCAAAACCATTGCCGTTCCCAGGTCGGGCTGCCTCAAGATCAAGACTACCGGAATCAGCGTCAATGCGCCAACCTTCACTAAATCCGCCAACGTGAGGCGATCGGTGCGCACGTCGGTGAAGAAGCGCGCCAGCACTATGATTATAATCAACTTCATGATCTCTGACACTTGCAAATTAACCAAGCCGCCAAGTGAGATCCAGCGCTTGGCGCCCAACCGCGAATAGCCAAGAACCAGCACGAAAAGCAAACTGCCGATTCCGACGGCGTACAGCGCGGGCGCCTGATCGAGCAGAGTGTGATAGTCGATCATGGAGATGAGGCACATGCCGGCGATGCCGATGCCGATCCACGTCAACTGCCTCCACTGCATGCCGGCGAGGGCACTGGCGTGCGTGGACGAATAGATTTCCAGCACACCGACGACACTGATCGCGCCAACGATGGCGAGCAGAACCCAATCGAAGTCCTGAAAACGAGGGCGGTCTTTCACTGGTGCTGCGCTCCTACGGCGTCCGAGTCGTCGCGCAATATCGCCGGTTTGGGAACGCCGGTTGCCGCAACCAGCGGATGCGAAGCGCCCGACTTTTTCGGAGTATTTTCGGCGGTACTGACTGGCGGCTGTTGGGGATGCGTTTCGTCGTAGTAGGCTTTCACCACATCGCGGACGATGGGCGCGGCCGAAGTGCTGCCCCAGCCGCCTTTCTGAACGAGCGCGGCCACTACGATATCCGGATTTTCGCGCGGCTCGTAGCCCACGAACCAGCCGTTTTCCTTCAAGTGTTTGCCGAGGCGATCCTGCAAATCATAGCTCTCTGTCTGAGCCGTACCCGTCTTGCCACAAAACTCGATGTTTTTGAGTTTCACGAGTTCGGAGGTAGTGCCGTCCGGCTCGTTGACGACGCCGTACATGCCAGAGGTAATTTGGTCCACGGTGTTCTGGGAAATGGGGAAGCGCTTATCTTTGACGTCCGGATCGTCTTTCAACAAATGTGGCTGGACGAGATTGCCGCCGCTGGCGACGGCCGCGACCATGCGCGCAAGTTGGATTGGCGTGGTTTCAACGGCGCCCTGTCCAATGGCGACGGAAATCGTGGAACCGGGATACCACTTGTGATGGTAAACCCGCTGAACCCAGGCTTCGGAAGGAACGAGTCCCGGCTCTTCACCCGGCAGGTCGATGCCGGTCAGGTGACCGAGGCCCAGGGCATTGGCGTAATAGCTGATGCGGTCGATCCCGAGGAGCTGGCCGACGTGATAGAAGTACACGTCGCAAGAAGCGACAATCGCTTTATGCAAATCGACTTCGCCGTGCGGATGATCGCAGTGGAAGGTGCGCCCGTAGAAGACAGCGTAACCGGGGCAGAAAGCCGTGTAGGTTGGGGGAATCGCTTTCGATTCCAACATAGCTGTGGCCATGGCGATCTTAAACACCGAGCCGGGAGCGAGTTGTGCTTGAATGGCGCGGTTGAGCAGCGGTGTATCCGGATCGGTATTGAGGCTTCGCCATTCCTGGGGTGAAATGCGCACGGAGAAATCGTTGGGATTGAAAGTCGGGCGGCTGACCATGGCCAAAACGGCGCCGGTATGCGCGTCCAAGGCGACGACGGCGCCTTCCTTGCCCTCCATATCATGTTCGGCGATTTGCTGCAGATCGAAGTCGATGGTGAGCTGGATGGGCTTGCCGGGAATCGGATCGATGTTGTCGAGCGTGCGTACCACTTTGCCGACGCTATCGACGACCACGCGGCGCATTCCGTCGGTGCCTTCGAGCTGATCGTTGTATTCCTTTTCGAGGCCGGCTTTGCCGACGATATCGCCGGGGCGGTAGCGTCCATCGCTGGCGTTCAGTTCTTTGGCGGATACTTCTCCGACATACCCGATAGCGTTGGCTAGCATCTCGCCGTAGGGATAATGGCGGCGCTGGACCATCATCAAATCGAGAATGGGAATATCGACGCGATGAGACTCCACGAAAGCGATGTCGGCGTGGCTGGCTTCTGGTTTGATGATGACGGGCATGAAGCGCGGCTCACCGCGCGCCGCGTCGATCTCCGCTTTCATGTCTTCCGGGGTGATATTCAGGCCGGATTCCACTTGGGGCAGAAATTTAGGGATCAGCTTGGGATTGTCGCGCAGCAGCAGGATGCTGAACGACGGATAGCTATCGACGAGCACGCGTCCGTTACGATCGAGCATGGCGCCACGCGGGGCGATGATGGGGATCGAGCGGATGCCGTTCTTTTCGGCGAGGTCGGCGTAGTGGTC
>DATLSB010000202.1:0-9699 GCA_035534415.1 Candidatus Dormiibacterota bacterium
GATATCGTTACCGTAGACGAAGAAGAGATCGCCAACGCAATTTTGCTGCTGCTCGAAAAGGAAAAAACGCTCACGGAAGGCGCCGGCGCCGTAGCGACGGCTGCCGTGGCGCAGCACAAAATTCCGGTCACCGGAAAGAAGATTGGCGTATTTGTCAGCGGCGGCAATATCGACGTTTCACTGCTATCGCGCATCATCGAGCGCGGCCTGGTAAAAGATGGACGCCTGCTGCGCTTGCGCATCCATCTGCCCGATCATCCGGGTTCGCTGCAGCGGCTCGCCGCCGTGATCGCGGAGCATAAAGCCAACATCGTCGAAACGATGTACGACCGCTCGCATTTTGGCGTGCTGCTGGGAGACGCGGTGATCGACATCACGATGGAAACGCGCGGCCCGGAGCACATTGCCGAACTCCAAGCTGATCTGGACGCCTCCGGCTTTTCCCACGAGCGAGTGGTGTAGCCCGGGCGATGAAGCCAAAAAAGCTCTCGGCTCCGCAGGTTCGCCGGGGGCTGCGAAAAATCCATTTTGCGGGGCTTCTGGGCGTTCGCCTCGCCCGCCTGCATCGCGACGGACTCACACTCGAATGCGGCGTGCGCAAGAATCTGCTGAATAGCGCCGGAGTACTTCACGGGGGCGTGAGCGCTACGCTCGCGGATGCCGCAGTTGGCGTGGCGCTGCATTATCTGCTCGGCAGCCACCGACCCGTCACTACCATCGAGATGAAGATTAACTATTTTCGCCCGGTATCGGAGGGAAAGATTTTTGCGCGCGCGCGGATGCTGCGCGTGGGCGCGACGGTATGCGTGGGCCGCGTCGATATCACGAACGCGCAGGGGCGGCTGATCGGCGCTGTGATGGTCACCTACATGATTCTGCCGCGGCCCGCCGCGCGATGACCTTGCGATCCATCTTCGCGGCGCGCACCAATTGGACCCTCGAAGAGAACGCCTACGCGCAGGCGCTTCGCCGCCACCAGCAATCCGGCCGCGCGCTTCTGGATCTGACCGCCTCGAATCCCACGACTTGCGGCTTTACCTATAACGAGACGGCCATTCTCGATGCTCTGCGCAGCCCCGCCGCGCTACGCTACGATCCACAGCCAAAGGGCTTGCCCTCCGCGCGCGAAGCGGTGGCCCGCTACTATGAAGAAATCGCGCCCGGCGCCGCACTTGATCCCGAGCGGCTGATTCTGACCACCGGCACAAGCGAAGCATACTCGTTTTTGTTCCGGCTGCTGTGCGAACCGGGCGATGAAGTGCTGGTTGCGCATCCGAGCTATCCCCTGTTTGATTTTCTAGCTTCGATTCAGGATGTAAAGCTGCGGCCGTTTCATCTGATTTACGATCACAGCTGGCAAATCGATTTTCACGAGCTAGAAAACTGCATCGGCGCATGGACGCGCGCGATATTGCTGGTGCACCCGAATAACCCCACGGGAAACTTCGTTCGCCAGCGCGAGGCGGAGCAACTGAACGCTCTCTGCGCCGCGCACCATCTGGCACTCGTCGTGGACGAGGTTTTCTTGGATTACCGGTTGGCATCCGAAACAGCGCAAGTTCCTGCGCACGGCAGTTTCGTTTCAAACTCGGCGGCGCTCACGTTCGTGTTAAGCGGGCTGAGCAAGATATCAGCGCTTCCGCAAATAAAACTGGGATGGATTGCCGCGAGCGGTCCGCAAGAGCTAGTGCGCGACGCCATCGCGCGCCTGGAAGTCATCGCCGACACGTATCTTTCGCTCAACGCACCGGTGCAGCACGCGCTGCCGGTGCTGCTCGCGCAGCGGCAGACCATCCAGCGGCAGTTACTTTCGCGAGTGGAGGCAAACCTGCGCCATCTCGACGAACACGTTGCTGGGCAAACGCTTGTGTCGCGACTCGAAATTGAGGGCGGCTGGTACGCGGTTCTTCGTGTCCCAGCAGTGCGTTCCGATGAAGAGATTGCCATCGCGCTGCTGGATGACTCGTCGGTGGCCGTTCATCCTGGACACTTCTACGAATTTCCTGGCGAAGGTTATCTGGTGCTGAGTCTTCTGACTCCGATAGATCAATTCAAAGAGGGCGTGCGGCGGCTGGTGGCGCAAGTTGCGAAAGGGTGACAGCGGACGCGATTCCTTACGCGAAGCAGTCCCAATGCCGACGATTCGAAGAGGATATAAAACGCGGATTTCAATCGGCGACCCGGCATCTCGCGCGCCTAAGCAGCACGAGATGCCGGAATCCTGTCGCGCGCGATGGAAACTATTTCTTTTTCCCGAAGGTGCGGACGTAGGCGACCAGCAGTTTCACTTGTGCGGCATTGAGCGTGGACTTAAACGGAGGCATGTTGCCCTTGCCATTCTCGATCTGCGCCGTAATCTGCGCGTCGGTGAGCTTCTGAACCGCCGCGGAGTGCAGATCTGCGGCGTTCAAGGCCTTTCCGGTTGCGCTTCCGTGCCCGTCTTGCCCGTGACAAACCACGCAATTCGTACTGAATAGCGACTCCCCTGTATCTGCCGCGCTGGCGGTGGAAGCCGAGCCGGCAACCGCCAGAAACATCATGGCGCTGGCGGATACGGTCACGATGCCCACACGAATGGCTCGCCGAATTGCGCCGGCGCGCGTATTAGATTTGCTTCCCATCATGTTCTGTCCCTTGATCAAGATACAGCCTCCTTGTGGACGATGATTTCTGGATCGCACCTTGCTGAACGGTCGAGCCTCGCCGGAGCTTATTCTCCTCTGCGGCGTCTATGAGCTATTTTGCCCCACCCGACAAGCAGCTGTAAACAAAAACGCCGAATCGAAGCCGCTGGACGCCCGACGGCCGAGTCCGACCTCAAACTTAGATGCAAAAAAGCGCCGGGGAGCCTAGCAGTAGAACGCCTCCCCGACGGCCAAGTTTCGCGTTAATTTCCGAACTCCGGATGGGATTCCAGAAGATAATTCGTTAGTTCCAGAGCGGGCTTTGAGCCGGCGTGCTTCTTGGCCCGGCCATGCCCCCCCTTTACAGTCGTGCCAGCCTTGCCGCGTTTCTTGGCCACCACTGGTTTCTTTGCCATATGTGCCTGCCTTTGGCGCAGGCGGTATCAAACCCAAGGCCCGCGCCCACGAGACGACCGGCTAGACTAACCGACCCCAGCCGGTCGGTCCGATTTCTGAGCAATTGTTGCTACCTTTGAACACAAAAGTCAGTGATTACGATCACCGATGCCCCATTTAACCGGGTCCGTCACAGGGCACCGTCCGTTTTCTAGCGCGCCGCAACCAGGGACGGCTGCCGCAGCCAGCCTCCGATGCCGCCCGCTTTGGCCAGCCTTTTGGCCGCGTCCGGATCGAGAATTTCGATCTTGGTGTAGTGCTCTTCGGCGACTTTGTCGAGAATCTCGCTCAGCATCACCTCTCGCCGCGCACCACCGCAGTTGGCGCAACTCGGATCGGCGGACCGGTTGATGTCGCCGCAATTCACGCACTGGCGAAGAGCTGCGTCTAGTCCTCTGACCATCAAGATACTTCCGAGCCGGCCGTCTTGAAGTTGCGCCATCGTCTCGTCTAGTCCGACGATCGCAGTAGGGCCGCCTTCCAGCAGCCTGTCCGTCTGTTGCGCGGCAAATTGCTTGATCCAACCATCGAGTTTCGGCTCGATCCGGGCCTGCAACTTCGCGGCGGCGACTTTGGCAAGATCTTCGCCCAGCGCCAACGTGCGTTCCTGAACTTCGGGCGGCAGCGCGGATGCGATCGGTTTAGTCAGGCGGTCGGAGCCCACCAGCAATACCACGTCCAAGCTCTCTTTCGCGCGTATGAATTTGATTCGCTCGGATACATGCCGGAAAAAGCGAAGATACTGCTGGTCCATGCGCTGCTTGAACGCGTCGCGCAACATGCCGTGGGGCATTTTTGTGTCGCGCTGCGCCATGTGGCTGTGGTCTTTTTTCTTCCACTCAGACACGTCGATTTCGAATTTCATGGCCGGCAATTCGGCGAGTTCGCCCAGTTCGTAGCGGAAGAAGCGCGCGCCGGTGCGGTCCACCGCCACAACACACGCGGTTTTGTGCTCTTCGGCGATCTGCAGGAGTTGAGTCAGCGCCGGTTCGCCCCAATGCAGTTCGTTTGAAATAGCAAACGGCAGAGGAACGTAAATCGATCCGCCGGAACCGGCGAAAATCGCCAGCGCTCCATTGCCGGTAGTGGCGTTGCGCAGGAACGTTTCCACGCGATCGAGCTGCTCCTGAAACGCGGCTCTTTCAACCGGCCGCAACCCAGCCGCCAGACGTTTCGCTTCTTTCCGCAACCAAGGGAGCGAGTTCACCGTAGAACTTCGGCTCACCGATCCTTTGGCATTGGCCTCGAAATAGAGGGTGAGCAGCGGCGTCGATACCTGCGCTAGTTTCGCTTCCAGCTCAGCCACATGCATAGAGCCCCCAGTTTGGGCGTGGATCGAAACCTGCCGAGCGCCCGGAACTGCTTAATTTCTTCCACCTAAAGCCTAGTCGCCGCATCTAAACGCGTGTAGGAGGAGGGTCACACCCGAATGTGACGCCGGTCACAGCAGCGGTTTTGTGATTGAGCGTATAAAAGCTCGGCAAGGAATCCACGCGAGTCGGGTGTCGACTGAGGAGACTAACGTGTTCCTGAGATGCGTGAACCCGCGATGTTCGTCGAACTTCGATTACCGGCAAGGGCAACTCATTCGAGCTCCAAAAGACCTTCGCAGCGATGACGTGGAAGCCGGCGGCGAATGCCGGCACTTCTGGTTATGCGGCACGTGCGCGTCGCAATATTTTCTGGAGTACCGCAAGGGTGAGGGGGTGATCATGGCGCCCCAGCCTCTCGCGCGCGTTGCGCACAAGGCCACGAAGGTCGCGGCCGCGTAGCGCGCAAAATCCGCTCCTGAAGCGCGACAATCAAAGATCGAGCACCGCCACGACCATGCTGGGATCGTCAGCCGGGCGAATCTGAAATCCAAATTTATCGGCGAGCGCGCGCATTCCAGCGTTTTCCGGCAGGATATTCGCGACGATGCGCTGCAATTTTTCGTTCCGGCCCGCGGCGATCAAGCGGCCAACTAGTTCCGTGCCAAGTCCCTGCTCCTGATATTTGTCGCTGATCAGAACGCCTACCTCGGCATCTTCCTCGCCCGGCATCTTCGTCAAGCGCCCCACGCCGAAAATCTCATGCTGCCCAGATTGCGGATTCTCGAAATCGGCTACCAGCGCAAGCTCGCGGTCGTAGTCGATAAAACACTTTTGAATCAGGCGCTCGTGTGCCACGCGCGAACTCAACCGTTCCATGTGGAAATAGCGCAGATAGACGCTGCGGTCAGACAGCGTTTCGTGAAACTTGGCGATCAGCGGTTCGTCTTCCGGTCGAATCGGGCGAATGGTGATTTCGACGCCATTTTTCATCGTCCAGCTGCTCACGTATTTCACCGGATACGGACGAATCGCGGGGCGCGGCAGCTTCTCCGCGGTCATTTCCGCACCGTGGAGGATCACGCGAGCGTCGAGCGCGATAATTTTCTCCGCGCTGGCGAGCAGCGGATTGATGTCGATTTCCTTGATCCACGGCTGCTCCACCAGCAGCTTTCCGAAGCGTACTAGAATCAGCCGCAAGTTTTCCAGGTCCACGGCGGCGCGCCCTCGCACTCCCTGAAGCGCGCGGTAGATTTTGGTTTGCTCGATCAGCCGCTGCGCCAACGTGGTGTTTAACGGAGGCAGCGCCAGCGCGCGGTCGCCAAACACTTCGACCAGCTGCCCGCCCGAGCCGAAAAGAATCACCGAGCCGAATTGCGGATCGATGCTGCTGCCCACGATCAGTTCGTAACCGTCCAGGCGGATCATCGGCTGCACGCTGACGCCCTGGAATTCTGCAGCGCCGGCCTTTTCGCGCACCGATAATTCGATCTCAGCGAACGCGCGGCGCACCGCGTCTCCGTTGGATAGATTTAGTTTTACGCCGCCGACGTCGGTTTTGTGCGTGATGGTTTCGGAATAGACTTTCAGCACCACCGGAAAGCCCAGCGTTTTCGCGATTGCCGCGGCTTCTTCCGGCGATCGCGCCAGGCGCGTTTCGACGACCGGAATGCCGTAGTGTTTCAGCACCTCTTTGGATTCGATTTCGGTCAGTACCGTTCTGCCGCCGGCGCGAATGCTTTGCAAACTGGCCCCGACTTTTTCGGCGGAGGCCTCCTCCGCTCCCACTTCCTCGGCCAGGCTTGGCGTTTCATAGAGCGCGCGAAGGTTGTAGCTGTAGCGCCACATATAGCAGAAGGCGCGCGCGGCGGTATCGGCGTAAGAAAACGTGGGAATGCCGGCGTGGTTCAGAATTTCGACGCCCTCAGCCATCAGCTTGCCGCCCATCCAGCTGGCAAGAACCGGCTTGCCCGCGCCGCGCGCAAACGGCCTCATTTTTTCCGCCACTTTCGCGGGGTTGCTCATGCCTTGCGGCGCAAGAATCGCGAGCAAGCCGTCGCTCTGCGGATCGTTGATGGCGATCTCGAGCGCGCGGCCGTACTCATCGGGGCCGGCATCTCCCAGAACGTCAATCGGATTGCCATGACTCCAATGCGGCGAAAGAAACTCGCTCAGCGCGTTGATTGAATCTTCCGCAAGAGGAGTGAGCTCGCCGCCATTGCCGATCAGCGAATCAGTAGCCAGCACGCCGGGACCACCGGCGTTGGTTAGTATCGTCAGCCGAGGACCCCGGGGACGCGGTTGACGCGCGAGCGTTTCCGCCATATAGAAAAGATCGCTGATGTTGCGCACTCGCAGCACGCCGCAGCGGCGCAGCGCCGCATCGAACACTTCGTCGCTGCCGGTGAGCGCGCCGGTGTGGGAAGTGGCGGCGCGAGACGCGGCGGCGGATCGCCCGGCCTTGATGACGATGATTGGCTTCTGCAGCGCCACTTCGCGTGCCGCCGACAAAAACGATCGCGCATCGCCCACCGATTCGATGTACAGCAAAATGGCCTGCGTGCCCGAATCGCCGCCGAAATAATCGATCAGGTCGCCCCAGCCCACGTCAAGCATCGACCCGGTGGAAACGATAGCACTGAAGCCGACCTGCTCTTCCAAGCTCCAATCGAGAATGGCCGTTTCCAAAGCGCCGCTTTGGCTGAGAAACGCAACTTTCCCCGGCAGCGCCATATCGTGCGCGAACGTGGCGTTCAGCGCCGCAGCGGGATTCATCACGCCCAGGCAGTTGGGCCCGATCAGGCGCATCTTCGCGCCGTGAAGGCGTTGCTTGATTTGCCGCTCCAGTTCCGCGCCTTCGGCTCCTCGTTCCTTAAATCCGGCGGAGATCACCACGGCCGCGCCGACTCCGGCCTTCACGCATTCGCCAACGATTTCCGGAACCGTTGTCGCCGGCGTGACGATCACCGCCAGGTCCACGTGCTTCGGAATGCTGGCGATATCCGGATAGCAGCGCAGTCCCGACATTTCCTGGTGCTTGGGATTCACCGGAAAAATTGCACCAGGGAATTTGCCTTGCGTCAGGTTGAGGAGAAGCGTGTGGGCGACCGTGCCCTGCCGGTCGCTAGCGCCAATCACGGCTACCGAGCGCGGCAGAAACATCGATTCAAGAGAAGACCGTCGGCTCATAGATGAGGTGCCAGTTTATCGATGGCGTGCAGTAAAAGTAGCATGACGCATATTGGATCGATGGAATTCTATGGCGTGGACCGATTCGTTCAAAGCACTTTTGAAATGGCGGACTAGGTTCGGAATAAATAGAAGCGCGGAGCGAACCTGTGAAACACCACTCTCGGTTTCGCTCCGCGCGTTTCCCCACTACCAACGACCAAAGCTTCGTCCAAATTACCCGCGAACCGTCAACACCGGGCACGGCGCGCCAGCGATGATTTTGTGCGCGGTGTGCCACGGCAGATGATCCGCTGCTCCAAAATCATTCGTCACTTGCCGGACGCCAACTACGATTACGTCCGACTTGCGCTCTCTGGCAGCCTTAATCACTTGCTCGGCCGGATGCCCCGCTTCGACCAGGAACGCAGGCTCGCACCAAAGTTCCGCCTCCGGCGGCAGCAAATGTTGCATGCGCGCCGTCGTGGCCTGGATCAATTCGGCGATGTCCACCAACTCGTCGACCTTGCGATTTTCGACGACGTGCAGCATGTCTAGATGCGCCTGGTTTTCCTGCGCCAGGGAAACGGCGTAGGGAGCTGCCGCTTGAGAGGCTCGCGAAAAATCGGTGGCAAAGAGTATGCGCTTCATTTCGATGGCGAGCGCTGGCTCTACTTCCACATGAGGGCCGATGGTCAGCACCGGACACGGAGCGCGACGCAACACGTTTTCCGTGACGGATCCGAGAAAAAGCTTGCCCAGTCCCTCGCGTCCGTGCGTGCCCATCACCACCAGGTCGATGTGCTGCTCTTTGATAAAGCTGGATAGAATCTCCCAAACGCCGCCCTCTGCGACGATCGCCTGGTGCTGGACGCCGCGGAACAATTCCGTCAGGTGAGCGGCTTGTTCCTTGGCCTGGAAATCGGCGGCTTCTTTCAACGCCGCCCAGGATTCGGGAGGCGCCATGCCGTACGATTGCAACGGCCTGACGTGCAGCGCGAATACTTTAGAGCCGTACCGCCGGGCCAGTTCGGCAGCGTAAGACGCCGCGACCTCGGCCATCGGCGAAAAATCCGTCGCGTAAAGAATGTTTCGAAGTTCAACTCTGGTCCGAGCCTTGGTGGCGGGCATCTTGCACCTCCCAACGAAATCTAGTGACAGCTCCTTTATGAACCGGCACGGATTGATTCTCTGTGCTCTTTCGCACCCGCGGCTGTGATTTTCGTCACAGTCGAACCCGCCGGAGCACAGCTGCGTGGATGGAGGAGTGGGGCGGGAAATTAGCGGAATTTAAGCAGAAGTTGCCCGGCAGCGCCACGCGCCGGAATGCGTACGTGGCGCAGAATACGAGGCGGCCTGCGGACGCGCAAATCGCCCGCCCGCAGACCCGCTGCGACTACTCACTTTCGAAGTCGGTTAAAAGTCTTAGAAGCCCTTTACTTCGACGCGCTTCCCCTGAGACTTGGCAGTTTTCGGCATCTCCAGTTCGAGAACGCCGTTTTTCAGGGTTGCTTTGGTCTGCTCGGGGTCAACTTCCGCGGGAAGATCGATCACGCGAAGCATCTCGCTGGAACAGAGCTCTTGGTACACGATCTTGCCCTTATCCTGCTGTTCTTTGTTTTCTTCTCGCTTGCCGCTGATCGTCAGCCGCGTAGGCTCCAGGCTAATCTGGATGTCCTTGGGTTCGAAGCCGGGGACCTCCGCCTGCACGTGAATGGCGTTGTCGGAATCGCTGATGTTGACGTGCACCGGGTGTAGCAGCTGCTCTTCGGCGTCGAACCAGTGGACCAGATGCCTCCCGGAAATCCCGCCGTCATGCTCGAACATTTCAAAGGCGCGCCCCGCGATTTCGTTGTGCATTTGGGTGATGCGCTCGAATAGACTTTGCGGTTCCACCACGCGAAGCGATCCGCTCGATGGGGCTTTCTGTACTGCGGTACTCTTTTCTGCCATTTTCAATCTCCGTTTCCTTCCGCTCGCCGCCTGTCTTGCGGTGTCGTCGTTCCGACGAACGCTCGGCGGCGGATTGAATTGTTTTTTCATTGGTACCAGTATCCCGATTTCTGAAGTGCGCGCTGTGAGCGGCGTCACACGGCTGCAAATTGAACGATGGCGGCTGGATCGTGAGATTGTGCACTCGA
>DATLSB010000203.1:0-13278 GCA_035534415.1 Candidatus Dormiibacterota bacterium
TTCAATCTGGTGGCGACGCCTACCCTGCAGCAAATTGAAGCGCCGGTGCGAGCCAAGCTTTTTCCGGCACTGATGTCTCGCGCCATGTGGTGGTTCCGCTGGTCCGCGTTGGTCACCGTCCTCGCAGGCCTGCGCTATTTCTGGATCATCCTGGCGGCCGACGCGCGCAACGCCGGCAACCCTTCGCTCGCTTGGCATTGGTTCGGATGGTGGCTGGCCGTGTGGATCCTGGCCTTCGCGCTGATCTACCCGTTTCAACTGCCCTCGCAAGGCTTTCTGGACAACGTTTGGCTCCGCGCTGTCTCGATCGCCGTGATCGTTATCGCTGCCTCGTGGGACGTGCTGGTCATCAACTCCGGACCTAGCTCTTCCAACGCTCATCTTTCCATCAGCGTCGGCGGCGGACTCGGCCTGCTTTTGCTCCTGAACGCCTGGGGCGTGGTTTGGCGCGCGCAAAAGCGCCTGATTCGCTGGACCCGTGCCTTCGTTGAAGACGGCACGCCCATGCCCGCCGAAGCGGCGCGGCTGGCGCGTTGGTCCTTCATCGCTTCGCGGGTCGGATTCTGGCTGTCGTTTCCGATGATCTTCTTCATGGCTGCGGCGGAGCACTATCCCTTCCTCGGCGGCGTCTCGATTTAGCCGCATTCTCCGTATCCCGCCGCGCCCCGTCATCATCCAATGATTGGCGCCCGGTGGAGTTTGCGATGCGGCATGTTGTCGATTCTCTGTTCCTCATTCTCGTGGCCGCACTGCTTGCCGCGCAGCCAGCGGCGGCGTATGAACACCCGCTTACGTCCGACGCAATCCGCGACGCCTACTTTATCGGCAAGACCAGCGCCTCGAAGCGCGAGGCATTTCTCTCCAGCTACACGCGGCACTTCCCACGGCCGGACGATGGTCCCTATATTTCGTTGATTCGAGTGATCACTCCCTTTGCCTACGTCGTGGAACGCACTGCGCGATCGCTGCCGGCCATCCATGCGCCCGACGCCGTGCAGGAATTTTATGGCAAGCCGATTCCCGTCCGCTTCCGCGTGCGCATCGACCTCACACCAACCTATGGCTGGCAAGTTCGCTCTCACGACGGTGGCGTGCGTTTGCGCAACCCCAACTTTTGGCGCAAGTTCAGCGTGCAAGTAATTCAGGGTAAGGACACGCTTCAGCCGGTCGGCGAACGCGGCGAGCCCGACTACAGCTTCGCCACCGACGGCTCTTCGTCCGTGTTGATGGGCGCCGATATTGAAATGGAATACGATCCAGCCGATGTGCGCTCCGCTCCCGTAACCGTCGTGGTACAGGCGCCGGACGGTCAGCAGATGGAAGCTACGTTCAATTTGGCGAATTTGCGCTAGAAAGTTACCAACAAAATTCCGGCTACGACCGCCAGCGCAGCGTCACCGGCCCAGCCAGAGGATTACGCAGCGGCTCTCCGGTGCGGCGCGATTCCAGCAGCGCCGCCTTCAACTCGAAATACCAGCGTGCCTGCCGATCGGCATCGTCGATCAACGTCATTCGATCCTGATATTTCAGCCCCAGCATCTGTTTCTCGATCACTTCCGTGTCCTGGCGGATGAACCGCGGTCCCAGCACGCGAATGATGAACGGCACGATCGGAAACCACGGCAAAATATTCCATGCCGCCACGAAATCCAACCGGCATAAATTCCGCTCCACCGGCGTCACGGTTGTCCGGCTCGAAAGCCAATATTTCCCCGCGCGTATCTGTTCGAACCGCTGATTCGGCAGCACGAAATCGATCATCGTAGTCGCCGGCTCGCCGGTCAGCAATTTCAAGATTTTGTACGGCGCGCTATTCGCGGACGGCGCGTGCGGACTCATGCGAAACCCATTCTCGATCGGCTCGAATTGTTTCGCTTTGTCGCGAATGCTGTGCCGCGTCCTCCACCACCACGCCTGGTGCACAAACGGTCCGTGCGCCGGGTCCATGAGGCCGATGATGGCTTGGTCCACGCCGCACGGCAGATCGGCGGCCAACCGCGCGATTTTGTAATCCTCGCTGAATTTCGGCAACTCTGGCGCGGGCGCAACTAGTGTTGCGGGCGCGCGGCCCTCGGGATTATCCATGAACACCCAAAAGTATCCGTCGCGCTCCTCGCACGCGAAGCTGCCCGCGTGGATGCGCTCGCATTTCAGTTTTGATTCCGTGGTCAGCGACGGTATATGCCGGCATTGCCCGGTGTGCGCGTCGAATTGCCAGCCGTGGTACGCGCATTCGACCGACGTGCCGTCAAACTGGCCGAACGAAAGCGGGTAAGCGCGGTGCGGGCAAATGTCGCGCAGCACAAAAGGCTTCCCGGCGGAATCTCGCCCGATCACCAGGGGCACTTCCAGCAGCATGGCGCGTTGAAGTTTTCCGCCGCGCGACTCATCGCTGCGCAGCGCTGGATACCAGAAGCCCCACAGCATTTCGCCAGCGCTGTCGGATGTATTCGAAGGGGCAGCTTCGTTCATTCGTTGCAGCATATCGTATTACACCGGCGGCGACAGCGGCAAAGGTGGCAACGTGCGGCTGGTTCGCTCGTCAGGTGAAGACTGGAGAGAAAGCACTGCGGGCGAACAGAATGCGAATTTTTTTGGGCGGTACCTTCGTACCGAGCGAAATAGACCGGGCGCGCTATCGACCAGTACGGGCTTCCGCGGCAAACTACTCAAAGATTCGGGGCCAGCGCGGCGCCCAGCAGATGACCCGGCGCGACGCTGATCTCGAGTTTCTGCACCTCCATCACTACCCCATGCCACGAGCGGCCGGCTCCCCCACCGGCCGCTCATTTTTTCAGGGCATCGTCCACGCGCTTACTTGGCTGAAGTATCGTTCGAACTGCTGCCAGCGTCGCTTGCCTTTGCCAGCTTGGCTTCCAGGTCCGTCAGTTTTTCCTTCGCCGCTTGCGCCGCTTGCTTCTTGGTATCAATTTGATCCTGCTCGGCCTGTAGTGCGGCGGCACCGGACTCGTTGGAGGAGTAGTTCGGGTTCTGGTAAAAATCCTGCTGATCGAGCTTGTATTTGCGTTGCGCGAAATCGAGGTCGGTCTGCAGAGTCTTCAGTACTTCTTTGGCCGATTTGACCTGGTCTTCGAGAGCAGACTTGTCTTTTTTTGAACTCGCAGCGCCTGTTTCCGCCGTGGACTTTTTGGCAGCGGTTGCCGAAGTGTTTGCCGAAGCGGGGGGCTCGGCGGAGCTGGCCGTCTGCCCGATCACATCAACGCCTCCGCTGGTGGGAATGTTGTCGTTATCCCAGACTTTGGCGGGTTTGGGCTGATTTTTCTGCTGTTCGCGGGCGCGCCGCGCGGCGGCAGCAAGCGCATCCGGTGATTGTTCGCTTTGCGCGGGAGCCGCTCGCAGCGCCTGCGCAGAAAGTACCGGCAGCGCCAACGCGAGCACGATCAACGAACCGCAATGCGCGACTCTCATGCAATATCTCCCATGGATGCACCGGGTCTGGATGAACCGGCGGGTCGAGATTCATCATAGTCGCGTCCCAAAGCAGATGGCAATTCCGCAGAGCCCGCCGCAAACCAAAGAGATAATGCGCGGACAAGATGGCTGCGAGCCGCGGTGGCGCGGTGAAAGTGGGCGTACATTTCGGGGGGACAGGCATGTGACGGGACGTTCCGCCCTTGCATATGCCCGGCCCTTTGTTTTCTGCGACTTACGTGTGCGCAAGGTCGATTGAGCGTTCCGCCCTTTACGGAGTGATTCGCAGCATGTGATTCCTGGCTCGCGAGGGCAGAGTGCAACGATTTCGCGCCCTTGCCGCGCGCTTGCCTAGCGGGTGTTTGGTGCGTTCGGCGGAGGCGATTTGATCGCGTGAGGCAGCGCCATTCGGTCCACAGCAGGGTAAGCCGCGGCATTGCGAAGAGCTGCGTCAACCGCCTCGCCGGGACCGTTCGATAGCCGAGTTGTGAGTCCATGAACATGACTGCAGTTTGACGGTAGCAAGTTGTCGGTACAGGTTTCTACTGGCCGGAAGTACAGGTTTGGTACAGGTGCATGCGACGGAGTGCGAGGCGCGTCTGGGGAAATGAAAACTACGAAGTGGCCGGCCGGGGGCAACCCGACCGGCCACTGGAAAGCAACTGCCGACTTAGAACTGATACGAGATGGTGCCATACGCGGTGAAGGGAGCACCGGGATACGCGTTGATGGTACCGGGAGTGTCATTAAAGTAGCCGCCGCTGGTGATGTACTCGTAGGTATTTGCTTTCGAGTTAAAGAGGTTAAGCATGCTTGCCTTAAAGTTGAAGCTCTTGAAAGGTACGGTGAACGAGAGGTTGGCGGTCGTGTAGGACGGCATAGAGACGTTGCTAGGCTCACCCAGATTGTTGTCGAAAATGTGCTGCGAGCCGGTGTACTGAATCCAGAAGTGGGGCTCAATGAGGGTGTGATCGTTGTGCTCGAAGCCGTAGTAGAAACCCGCGTTCAAGGTGACATCGGGCGTGTAGGAGACCGGCAGATTGTTAAAGCAGGTAGCAGGAGTACACGGGATGCCAGGGCCGTTGGTGTTGAAGTTAGTGAAATGCGCGGCCTCGCCAGAGAAATTGAGAAACAAGTGGAAGTTGCCCATGGGATCGTCATCAAAAAAGGCGTTGACGCCGTGGTACGTCGAACTGCCGCCAGCGGTGATTTCCTCACCGGTGCCGGCCAAGGTGTAATCAATTTCCTGGTTGGTGTAATCCAAGTGGTAGTAGCTAACGCCCACGATGAAGTTCCTAAGCACCGGCGCCTCGGTGAAGTGAACCTTTGCGCCGAACTGCCCATAGGCGCCTTCCGCCAGTTGTATAGAATTGGGGTTGACCTTCTGGAATGGGCCGCCGCCGCCGCCGAGAGCAGGCGAGCGATAGGTGATGTCGTAACCGCCGTAGATGGTGAGCCAGGGGAACGGCATCACGCCAGCATCGATCGAGGGTTCCACCTGCTTCATGGTTTTATGAGCGGCGCAGAGCGAGCCCGCATCGACGGTGGTCTGGCCGTCAACAGTGCTTATTGTGGGAACGCCGAGGGCGTTGCTGTAGGGATCTCCTGGCACGCCTGCTTTCGACCCATAGAGGGAACAGTGAGTCTGGGGCGTGACCTGGACACCGCCAATCACAGGAAAGGTGAAGTCGCGTGAGGCCTGATCGCTATAGCTGGTGGAGAATCCAACGACGCGGACGCCGGGCGTGATATGGATTTGCGGAATTGGATGGATATCGTCCTGGGCATAGAAGGCGACATCATCCTGCTGGAAATAGCCGGAGCGGAACTTAGCACCGGGGTTTACGGTTTCCGTGGCGCCGTTCCCGCCTTGTCCAGGATCGAAGAATAGGTTGCGGGTGTTGTAGACCTCGTGGATCAGATACGCGCCGAAATTTAGGGTATTGTAAGGCAGAACTTTCTGGAGTCCGATTTTGTCGCCAAAGGCGTCGCTATGCGGGTTGTTCCACTCGTACATCTGAGAAATATTGCCAGCTTGAAGCTGGAAAATATCGGCGGTGCGGCGGTGGAAGCGGCGGATGTGCATGAACCAGGTTGTGTTCCGGAGGGTTGTGGTGTTGTCGAGAAGGAGGTTTTCACGGGCGTAGATAAGGCCCATTTCGTTTGTGTCGTACTTGTTGTACTCAGCGTGCGTGGGCGCGCAGTAGAAGCCACAGGTAGCCTGGCTGTAACTGTAGGAACCAGCCTGGTTCGTTAGCGCGACGCCCTGGTCGGTGACCGGGATGCCGGGAGGACGAAAGCCGCCAGACTTGGCGTAGAAGGCGCCGAATTCGAAGCTGCCCCGGGAGAACTCACGAATGGTCTTGCCAAAAATCGAACCGCTCTGGCTGGACATGTTGAATCCATCCGGGGCAGAACGGTACGCGTAGCCATCGCCAACGCCACCGCCAACCACGGTGGACCACCCGTGGAAATCTCCGGTATTGCCGACGAACGCGAGATTCTTTTGGCCGTACATGCCGTCCGTGGCAGAGACGGTGAAGTGATGGCTGACGGTGGGCTGAATGGGAGTGAATTCAACGCTGCCCCCGATGTTGGTGTAAAAGCGCTGGTCGGGAGCGCCGGGGCCGTAGGTGACGGCCAAATTCTGCATGACGAGGTTCTGAGGCATGGTGGCGGATTGCCACAAGCCACTGGCCACGTCGACGATTGGGATGCCGTCAAAGGTGATGCCGAGCGAACCCGGGGAGATGAAGCCCGACGGTTGGCCGCCCCAGCCCTGGTTAATACCGTTCAATTGAATGGTGTACTTGGTTGATCCGGAAACTCCGTATCCGAAGACGTTGGCGCCGGGAGTGAAGGCGATCATCTGGGCGCCGCCGGCAACCGGTCCAGCCGCGTCGATTTGTTTGCGATCGAGGACGCGAATGGTTTGAAGCGAATTCTGCACTTCGTCGCGGGTGGGCATGGGCCGCGCGCCGGGCATCACTGTGCCGCGGACCACGACCGTCTGCGATAGCGTGGCCACTTGGAGTTTCGCGTTTACCTCCGCGCTGGACTCCGTGGAGAGCGACACCGTTTTTGTGAACGGCTCGAATCCGGCCTTTTCGATAGTGACCAACTCCGCGTCGTTGGCAAGGTTTTTGAAGGTAAAGCTGCCGTAGGAGCCAGTAACAGTATGAACGACGGCTCCGGAAGTGAGATCGGTGACGGAGACGACGACGCCGCTTAGAGCGGCTCCGCTGGAATCAGTGACCTTTCCCGAAATCGTGCCGCTTGGAGCAGCGGCTGCAATCATGGCGCTACAACAGAGCAGCGCGAGCACACTAACGATTTTTCTTATCAAGACTCTTCTCCTTGACGTGATTGAGCGAATTGGAACCCGACGTGATAAGGCGCGCGTCCGCCAGTAGGCGGACCTCGCGCGGAGAGGCGGGGGGTTTCAGTCGCGTTTCGTTACACGGACACCCAAACGGTGCGGATGAACCGCGCATCCTATAAGTACAAAGCACCGCATGAGCTGTGTTCGACGAAAAACTTTAGTTGATGCACACCCACGCCACACGCGCCGCGAGACGGAAATGGCCGAGTCCGGCACGAATTAACGTGGGCATTCTCCGCGCGACAATTAAACCGCGCGTAACAGGAAGGTGAATTGTGTGTGACAAACGCATCGCGACCGCAATGCTTCGCTCGCTTCGAGCGCCCTTATTCGGGCGTTGTTACAAGACATCGCGCTGGATTTCCCCGACGAGCTGAATTTCTACGACTCGAATACGCAAATGCGTCGGAACAGCATCGACTCGATAGGGATGTTTGTAGCAAGTGAAATATCCGCCTGAGTGTTAGTCTGCCGCTGAGGCCGTGGAGGATTGGGAATCGCGCGTCGGCGGACTTCTTCTACTCGAGGAAGTTTTTAGAGGTTCCGGGAGCACAAAGCGATTCGCCTTCCGCAAATCAGCTGTGCCGATATACGGCGGCAAACGCGAGCGCTAGCGGAATCACGATCACCAGCATGAGAACCAGCCACGCGCGGCGGCGCGCGAAATTCAGCGTGTACCCGATCCCGAATCTTTTCTCCACCATCAGGGCCGGATCGCCGGGATTGTAGTAGAAAATTCCAAGCTTCCAATGTTGGTCGAGGGTGCCGTCACCGAATACTCCGTCCGCGCCGGGCAACGCTGCTGCGCTCACCGGGTACGCGCGCGTCTGATTCAATTGATGCGCCGCCGCGAAAACCACGGCAATCAGAACGATTGGGAGGATCAATACAAACGCGATCTTCGGCGGCCCGAATAGCGGTATCAGCGCCACGAATGCAAACACCACCGCGAGAAAGTACTCGATGCCGGAGAGAAAATATCCGACTTGATGCGGCAGGTCTCTGCCGTGCGAAGGCGCGCCGGGAACGCCGACGACTCGCGCTTCGTGCAGCACGCCGTACGTGATTAGTCCGAGGCCAGCGATGATCGCCGCGGCCATGATCAGCGCCCCGTAAACTCCCATGGGCGTCCGCACCGACCATCCATTGGGCTGCCCGTCGATTCCCCAATGCACGGGAAAAATCTCCGGAATGCGATCCCAGTGCATTCGCAAAAAAATCGCCGCCGCGGCCAAAATTGCGAAGGGACCAACCTGCAGCAGCCACCCGCCGGGAGAGTGTGCGGCGCGCGGCGCCTTGATCAGCTCTTGCACGATCACGGAGTGTGCCGCGTGAGGCAGCACCGCTTCGCGCGCGATCAGAAACGCAATTAGCGGCCCGAAACCGAGCCACGCCACCCCGAGAATCAGTAGCGGCCAGCGCTGCGGCGCCTCGCCCGCTAATATGAGGCCCACGCCTATGGCGATAAGGGCTATTGCGAGCGCCCGATAGCGCACGAGGATTTTGCGGCCTGCTGGGCTTGAGCGAAACTCTGGGGGTACGGTGACCGCGAAGAAAAGACCGGGACGTTCCCAGCGCGGCGCCATCCAGAAAATCGTCGCCTCGAGCACGCCGATCAGCACCAGCACTCCGCAGAAGTAGAAAAGTTGCGAGTGGCCGGTCACTTTGTCCCTCGCAGCAAATTGATACCGAGGTGATTGGGAATGCAGATGGCCGGCAGCTCGTCCATTTCCGGCGATGCTAGCCGTTGGGAAATGCGACGCTTCGGCGTCAACGCAGCAAATCCTCGAGCTGCACCTTCGCGTCCGTTTTCGCGTCACGGTATTTCACGATCACAGGCGTGTACAGCGAAAGATTCCACTCTTTTCCGCGGCCCTGCGTCACCGCGCGCGAGCCGGCAACGACCACGGCGTTTTCCGGGATCACCAGCGGATCTTCATCGCTCGCCGTATGAACAGCACCTGTGACGAGATCGTAGACCGGAGTGGAACGATTCAAAATCGTGCCGGTGCCCAGCACGGCGCGCCGCTTCACAACCGTTCCTTCGTAAACTCCACAATTTCCGCCGACCAGCACTTCGTCTTCAATAATCACCGGTAGCGCCCCGACCGGCTCTAGCACTCCGCCGATCTGCGATGCGGCGGAAATGTGGCACTTGCTCCCGATCTGCGCGCAGCTCCCCACCAGCGCGTGCGAGTCGATCATCGTCTCTTCGCCCACGTACGCGCCCACGTTGATATACATCGGTGGCATGCACGTGACAGCGTGGCCGACGAAGCAGCCGTCGCGAATGCTCGATCCGCCGGGAACGATGCGCACGCCCGAATCGATGGAAAAATTCTTCAGCGGGTAGGTGGACTTATCGAAAAAATCCTGTTGCGCGCCTTCGGAACACATTTCCACGATGCGGCCGATGCGGAATCCTAGCAGAATGCCCTTTTTCACCCACGCGTTCACGCGCCAGCCGGTTTTCGACGCCGCGTCCGGCTCGGCTGCGCGGATTTCGCCCGAGTTCAGCGCGTTTTTGAAACGCTGGAAAAGCTCGTGATCCGATTCCGCATAGTGCTCGGGATTTTCATCGAACAGCCGCTCGATTTCAGCGCGTAGCATAGGCCCCTTGAACCAGCCCCACCGCTTCCAGCGCGCTGCGAATCTTCGACAAGCTTTCCGGCTTGGGCGCGACCAGCGGCAGACGGAACACCGGCTCCAGTAAGCCCATCAGCGCCATGGCCGCCTTCACCGGACCCGGATTCGTCTCCACGAAATTTGCTTCCATCAGCCGGAAATAGCGCTGATGAATCTGGCGCGCCGCCGCAAAGTCGTTCGCCAGTGCGAGCTGCACGACGCGCGTCATCTCCGCGGGAATTTCATTCGACGCCACCGAGATCAGGCCGCGCCCGCCGAGCGCCATCAGAGGCAGCGTGATGCCATCGTCACCCGAAAGCACGGAAAAGCTGTCCGGCACCATGTCCAGAATCGCGGCCATCTGTCCGATATTGCCCGACGCTTCTTTCACCGCCACGATGTTGTCGATTTCCGCGAGGCGCTTGATCGTCGTCGGCTCGATGTTCACTCCGGTGCGTCCGGGAATGTTGTACAGAATCACCGGCACGCTGACCGACGCGGCAATCGCGCGGAAATGCTGATACAGCCCTTCCTGCGTCGGCTTGTTGTAATACGGGCTGACGGACAAAATTCCCTTCGCGCCAATGGCCTCGAACTCGCGCGCCATTTCGATGACGTGCGCGGTGTTGTTGCCGCCCGCGCCGGCGACCACCGGCACGCGTCCGCGCGCTTCTTCGATAGTGATCTCCACCACGCGCTTCTGCTCTTCGCTCGTTAGCGTGGGGCTTTCGCCGGTAGTGCCGCACGGAACCAGAAAATTGATGCCCGCCTCGATTTGGCGGCGCACCAGCCGCCGCAGCGCATCTTCGTCGAGCGAAAGGTCACGCCGAAATGGAGTCACCAGCGCCGTGCCGCATCCCGTAAACATGTCCTGCCTCCTTCGAACTGCCCTACTCGATCTCGTTCACAATATCCCGAAACTCGAAAAAGCCTTTTTTGCCGGCCACCCAGCGTGCGGCCCGCAGCGCCCCGCGCGCGAACCCTTCGCGGCTCCGCGCCGTGTGCCGGATGGTAATGGTGTCAGCCGCCGAATCGAAGCCAATCTCGTGGGTTCCCGGATGCGCGCCCGCGCGATTGCTTCCCGTACTGATCGGCCTCTCGAAGCCGGACTGTTTCATGCGCTCGACCAGCGCCAAAAGCGTGCCAGACGGCGCGTCTTTCTTGGTGGCGTGATGAATTTCCCACGCCCACGCTCCATACTCCGGCTGGCGCGCCATCAAGTGCGCCGCCTCGGCCACCAGCTGCGAAAAAATATACACGCCCACGGAGAAATTCGCGCCCCACACGAGTCCAGTTCCCGCGGCGTGCACAGCCGCTCGCGCTCGCTCCATCTGCTCGCCCCAGCCCGTGGTGCCTACCACCGTGTTCACCTTCAGATTCGCCAGCCGCTCGATATTTTCGACAGCCGTTCCCGGCGTCGAAAACTCGATGGCCGCGTCGATGCCGCGAAAATTCTCCGCCGTCATGCTCTCGAATTTCGAGTTGTTGTCGATATCGAGCCGCAGCTTTACGCCGCCGCCATATTCCGGCGCAAGTTGCTCGATCAGACGGCCCATCTTCCCGTAACCCACAATCGCCAGATTCATCTTCGCCTAAAATCCTAAATGTGCGCCGTTGCGCGCTAATTGGTCCTCGCCAGCAACCGCTTCACCACTTCGACATATAATTCCACCGCTTCGGCCAACTCGCGCTTCGGAATCCGTTCTTCCGACGTATGCGCCACGTGAATGCTTCCCGGCCCCAGCAGCAGCGGCTGGCCCCAGCTGTTCCCGAACACCGGCACGTCCGTGGTGTAGGAAACTACCGTTGTGGGCAGGCTGTCAACACTCGCGAAATGAATTACCGGGATGTACAACACCTCTCTCAGTTCCACCCTCGTTCCCACCGCCCGCGCTAATGCCTCGCGCACTGGCGCCGGATCGCCCACCAGCCGCACCAGCAGCTCCGCCTTCGCGGCGTCTGGAATCACGTTCGGCGCGCGCCCACCCGAAATCGTGCCAATATTCAATGTGGACGGGCCAAGCAGCTCGTCTTTCGGCAGCGGCACGCTCCGGATCGCTTCCAGCGCGTCCAGCAGATTTTCAATCGCCGACTCGCCCAGTTCCGGATAGGCCGAATGCGCCATGCGCCCGCGCGCGATTAATTCCAAGCGCAGCGTGCCTTTCGACGCCAGCGCCAGCTTATTCTCCGTCGGTTCGCCGTTCACCAGATAACGCGATCCGTGCGGCTGCCGCGACGCGGCCATCGCTCCGGCGCTGTTGCGTTCCTCGCCTACCACGAAGAGCAGAGCAAAATTTTTCATCCCGGCTGCCAACAACTTTTCCGCCGCCGCGACCATCGCGGCGATGATGCCCTTGGCATCACAAGCGCCGCGCCCCCAGATAAATTCGTCATCTTCGCGCGAGGGAAAAAATGGAGGCACCGTGTCCATGTGCGTCGAAAGCGTCACGCGCGGCTCGCCCCACCACGCCAGCACGTTCGCCCGCCCGGGCTCGGCTTCCATCGGTTGCGCCTGTCCGCCGGTAGATTCGGCGAGCTTCCGCAAATGCGCCAGCAAATACTGCGCGACCGCGCCTTCGTTCTCGGAAATCGACTCGATATCCACCAGCGCCCGAGTCAGCTCGTAAACATTCATTCGTTTGCCCGTGTGATGCTGAAACGCCGCACGCGCGCCGTATCATTACACGGCACCAGACGGCACACCCCAGCCTATTTGGCCCGTCAATTGTGATGGAAATTCGCTACAGAGAGAAGGAAGGATGCGCGGAACGGCTCGCTCGTATCTTCGCTCCTCGATAGCGCTCCATCCCGTTGCCAGGATGACAGTGAATAGGCTCTTCTGCCTATCCCCCAACCGCGCGGCCGCAGCCACCGCGACGATTTCGGCGGAGTTACTTCCAACCCCTTTCACCGCGGCCCCCGAAGCTGCTCGGAACACCGGCCCGGCTACTCATGGCCCCCGCACCTCTACCAAGAACAGTTAGAGTCTATGCGTGCATTTCGCGCGCGTCAAGAATTGCCTACCAGCCGAAATTAATCACTTCCGGTTGCGCGGCTTTATGATCTTCCAGCCAAACTTCTTGGCCATCTTTTCTAGATGCCGCTTTTCCGCATTGGCTTCCGCCACAGGATCACGCTGAAAGCGTTTCCGAGGCTTGTCGACTGATTCCACTTCGACAACCTTCAGGACCACCTCGTCGCCAACTCGGAGGCGTGACCGCTTCCAGAGCACGTGTTCGTTTTGGGGCAGCAGTAGACCGCCCACATATAGTTGGATGTCGTGTCTCCGTCGAAACGGCACGTGCGTCAGTGTAGTGGTGAGAACGCCGTCATCGCCGATCCCAGCGACGCATAGTCGTTTTCTATTGAGCAGAACCTTGAATGCATGCATGTGCTGATTCTACACGCGGATCTCGCAAGCGAGCTGTCTTGAGGTGGAGCGAACAAGTAGCGCAACTTATCTGGACATGGCGCCTTGCCGCGCGGGCTTGCGATCCTGCTTGCCTGGCTGGCCACTCTTAGCAGCCTCCGCCGCGGCCTTGGCCTGCTGCTCGGCGACGAAATCGGCGTACGGTCCCTTGAAATCCTCAATCTTCCCGCCGTGGAAGTACCAGATGCGCGTGGCCACTTCATCGATCAAATCGTGATCGTGGGTGACCAACAGCGCCGTCCCCTGATATTTCTGCAGCGCGAAATTCAGCGCGTTGATGGACTCCAAATCCAAATGGTTGGTCGGCTCGTCGAGCACCAGAAAGTTCGGCTTCTGCAGCATCAGCCGGCAGAAAATCAAGCGCGCGCGTTCGCCTCCCGAAAGCCCGTGCGTGGGCTTCAGCGCGTCG
>DATLSB010000204.1:0-2391 GCA_035534415.1 Candidatus Dormiibacterota bacterium
ATCGGGCGGCAATGCCTGAACGTGGTTGATTCGCTATCTGGAAAATTTGAGGTGGTGGCGATAGCCGCCGGCAATAATGTAGAACTTGCCGCGGAGCAAACGGCCAAGCATCGACCGAAGATTGTTTCCGTGGCGACGTGCGAGGGAGCGAAAGAGCTTCGCGAACGGTTGACGGTGATGAAAGTCGAGCCGCTGCCGGAAATACTTTGCGGCGCGGATGGAATGGAGCGCGTGGCGACGCATCCGGACGCGGAAACGGTCCTTTCAGCAGCCGTGGGCGTGGTGGGATTGTCGGCGACGTACAAAGCGGTGCAACAGGGCAAGAATCTGGCGCTGGCGAACAAGGAAGTGCTGGTGGCGGCGGGCGAGTTGGTGATGGCCGCGGCAGAGAAGCAGGGCAGGGCCGTGTTGCCGGTCGACAGCGAACATAACGCCATTCACCAGTGCCTGCGAGCTGGCGAGCGGCGCGAAGTCAAAAAGCTCGTCTTGACGGCATCCGGCGGCCCGTTTCGCAAGACTCCCGCCTCGAAATTCAAGGATGTGACACCGGAGCAAGCGTTGGCGCATCCGAACTGGAAGATGGGGAAACGAATCACGACCGACTCGGCGACGCTGATGAATAAAGGTTTTGAGATTATCGAAGCGCGCTGGTTATTCGGCGTGCGGCCCGATCAAATTGAAGTAGTGATTCATCCGCAGTCGACGATTCACTCGATGGTGGAATTTGTGGATGGTTCAATTCTGGCACAGCTAGGCCCAACCGATATGCGCATGCCGATTCAATATGCGCTAACCTATCCGGAGCGCGTGGCATCGAATGGAGTAGCGCTGGACTGGAAAAGCCTGAAGAAGCTGGATTTTGAGCCGGTGTCGAGCAGAAAATTTCCGTGTTTGCGGCTGGCGCGCGAAGCGATGGAGCGGGGAGGCGCGCTGCCGTGCGCGTTGAATGCCGCGGATGAGGAAAGCGTGGCGGCGTTTTTGGAGGGCAGGCTGGGATTCACGGGCATACCGAAAGTAATTGAACGCGTGCTGGAGCGAATGCCACGCGTGACATTTCAATCGATGGATGATGTGCTGGAAGCGGACGGGGAAGCGCGCCGAATAGCGCGGGAAGAAATCGAGAAAAGGAAGAATTAACGCGATGTCGCACACATGGGTGGGAATACTCGCTGCGGTGGTTGGCCTGGGAGTCATGGTGTTTGTCCACGAGTGGGGCCACTTCTTCGCGGCGCGGCTATGCGGCGTGCGCGTGGATGTGTTCTCGCTTGGGTACGGGAACCGGATTTTCGGCTGGAAGCGCGGCGACACGGACTACCGGATCAGCGTGTTTCCGCTGGGCGGGTACGTGAAGATGTCCGGTGATAATCCCGCGGAAGAGCGTACGGGCGCGCCGGATGAATTCCTGGCGAAGTCGCGCTGGAAGCGGCTATTTATTATTCTGGCGGGCCCGTTCATGAATTTCGTGCTGGCATTTGCCCTGCTGTGGGGACTCTACAACGTGGGAGTGCCGGTGCCGGCGTATACGCGGCAGCCAGTGCAAGTGGCGGGCGTGATTCCGAAGTCGCCGGCGGAGAATGCGGGAATCAGGGCGGGCGACAAAATTGTGGCGATTGACGGCACGAAAGTGGCGAACTGGGATGAAGCGCTTTCGGTTCCTTCGATTTTGCCGGGACGTCAAGTTTCAATCGACTTGGAGCGCGGGAGCAGCACGGTTGCGTTGAAAGAAATGGTTCCGCAGGATTTGGCGGACGGTTTCAGCATACTGGGGTGCCCGAGGCAGCGTGTGCAGATAGATTCGCTGACCCCGGCGGATCCGGCGGCGAAGGCAGGGTTGAAGCCTGGCGACGAGCTCGTTTCGCTCGACGGCGAGCCTCTGGCGAACCGCGATATTTTGATGGCGATGATAACGCAATCGGGCGGCAAGCCGGTGCGTATCGGCGTGAAGCGGGGCGGACAAGAATTCGCGCTATCGATGACTCCTATTTACGCGGACCCGGGCGATGGGCACGGAAAACGGTGGGTGATTGGAGCGTCGTTCGGACCGGGCGAGACGATTCGCGAGTCGTATCCGTTTTTCCAAGCGGCGCGACAGTCATGGGAGAAAAACGTCGGGATCGGCAAGGATATTTTGTCGGTGCTGGTGGGATTGTTCTCGGGACGCGTTTCGATCAAGGATTTGGCGGGGCCGGTGGGAATCGTGCGCGTTTCGGTGCAAGCGGCGAAGCTGGGTTTCGCCGAATATATAATTTTCATGGCGTTCCTTAGCGTGAACCTGGGAATTTTGAATTTGCTGCCGATTCCGATACTCGATGGCGGGCACGTGCTGATGCTGGCGATTGAGGGCACGCTGCGGCGCGACTTGAGCATCGTGGTGAAAGAGCGCTTCGTGAC
>DATLSB010000205.1:0-20286 GCA_035534415.1 Candidatus Dormiibacterota bacterium
TCCGGAATGCATCCCGGCTGGCATCAACAGTGGCGCGCGCCTCTGCGCAAGGCTTTGGACTGGCTCCGCGACCAACTCGCGCCCCACTTCGAAGAAAAGGGCCGCGATTTTTTCTCCGATCCTTGGCGCGCGCGCGACCGCTATATCAGCGTGATCCTCGACCGCTCGCCGCAGAGCATCGATGCGTTCCTCTCCGCCGAATCCGCCCGCCTTCTCAATGAAGCCGAGCGCACCGACGCCCTCAAATTGCTGGAAATGCAGCGCCACGCCATGCTGATGTTCACCAGCTGTGGCTGGTTTTTCGACGAGCTCTCTGGAATCGAAACCGTACAGGTAATCCAGTACGCGGACCGCGCGCTGCAGCTCAGCCAGCAACTTTTCGGAGACGGTTTGGAAGCGCAGCTCCTCGATAAATTGGCCCACGCGAAATCCAACCTGCCGGAGCGCCCGGACGGAAAAGCTATCTTCGAGAATTTCGTGAAGTCCACCATGGTGAAGCTCGAATCTGTCGGCGCGCACTACGCCATCAGCTCGCTATTCGAAAGTTATCCCGACAAGTGCAAAGTGTACTGCTTCGACGTGACCCGCACCGACTACCGCCTCCTTTCAGCCGGCAAAATGCGGCTGGCTCTTGGACGCGCCATCGTCCGTTCGGAAATCGTGCTCGATTCCGAACACGTGAGCTTCGGCGTGCTCCATTTGGGAGACCACAACGTCAACGGCGGCGTTCGGCAGTTTCAGGGCGAGGAATCCTATCAAGCGCTTTGCACCGAAATCGCGGAAGTCTTTGAACGCGGCGATCTTCCCGAAATTCTGCGTATCGTGGATCGTGACTTCGGTTCCGGCGCCTTCACCCTCCGGCTTCTCTTCCGCGACGAGCAGCGCCGCATCCTTCGCCTGATCCTCAATCAAGCGCTCGAAGAGGCGGAAGCATCCTATCGCCAGCTTTTTGAGAACTACGCGCCCATGATGCGCTTCATGGCCGACCTTCATATTCCGCCGCCCCGCCGCTTTCAAATCGCCGCGGAATTTACGCTGAACTCGATGCTGCGCCACGCACTCGAGGCCGAAACGCTCGACTTCGATCATGTCCACGCGCTGCTCGACGAAACCAAGCGCACAGGAATTGCGCTCGACGCTCCCACTGTGGAATTCGCCATGCGCGGCGCCACCGAGCGCCTCGCCCAAAATTGGTTTGCCAGCCCCGCCACCATCGCCCTGCTGTCGCACCTTAGCGACGCGGCGAGCCTCGCCGTCGCTTTTCCATTTCCCGTCGACTTGTCGGAGGCGCAGAACATCTTTTTCAAGGTGCTGCAGGATATCTACCCTGGCTACTCTGTACGCGCCGCGCAGGGCGAGCCCGACGCCAAACAATGGGTCGCTGCATTCATGACGCTCGGTGAGAAACTGCGCGTGCGGGTGGGGTAACCGGATGCTCCGGGTTCCTGTCTCGACTTACCGGTTTCAGCTCAATCTACAATTCCGTTTTTCCGATGCGCGCGAACTCGTCCCTTACCTGAACGAGCTCGGCATCACCGATCTCTATGCGTCCCCTCGTTTCCAGGCGCGCAAAGGCAGCATGCATGGCTACGACGTCACCGATCCCCGCCGCGTCAGCTCCGAACTAGGCACCGAAAACGATTTTGCGGAACTCTCCGAGCGCCTGAAAAGCTACTCGATGGGCCTGCTGCTCGATATCGTTCCCAACCACATGGCTGCCAGCCACGAAAATCCATGGTGGATGGACGTTCTCGAAAATGGCCCCAGCTCTCCGTATGCCGATTATTTCGATATCGATTGGCACCCATCCACCACCAAGGCTGCCTTCCTGCAGGATAATCGCGTCCTCCTTCCCTTCCTCGGCGATCTCTACGGGACCAACCTCGAAAATTGCGAGCTGATCCTGAAGCTCGATGAGGCCGGTTTCTTCATCCAGTATTTCGAGCATCGCTTCCCACTCGATCCGAAATCGTACGAACCTATCGTGGTCGGCATTGCCGAAAATCTCGCACAGAGCTGCGCCGTTACCCCGGCCCAAGCAGAAGCTGTTTCCAAGTTGCTCGAAGCCGTTCGCGGCCTGCCGCCGTTCTGGCACTCCAGTCCGGAGGAGCAGCGCCGGCGCATCGAAGAAGCAGCCTTCATTAAGGATCGTCTCTGGCAGCTCTGCCAATCCGTGCCGGAAGTTCGCCAAGCTGCCGACTCCGTCATTCGCAGCGTCAACGGCTCGCGCGAAAATCCTTCCACTCTATTGCAGCTCGATCGAATTCTGTCCGCGCAGCCCTATCGCCTTGCCTATTGGAAAATCGGGTTGGAGGAAGTGAATTACCGCCGCTTCTTCGGCCTCAACGAATTCGTCGCCGTTCGCGTCGAGGATCCTCGCGTTTTTGATGACCGTCACCGCGCCATCTTTCAGCTCGTTCGCGACACCAAAGTCACCGGACTGCGGATCGACCATGTCGACGGCCTCTTCGATCCTCGCGCCTATCTTGACCGCCTGCAGTCCTCCGCGTTGCCGGAAAGCAATTCGTCGCCACAGCCTCTTTTCGTGGTTATTGAGAAGATTCTCGGGGGTCGCGAACGTTTGCCCGACGACTGGCCGGTTTCCGGCACCACGGGTTACGATTTCCTGAACGCCGTCAACGCTCTCTTCGTCGATCCCGACGGGCTCAATTCCATCGAAGAAGCCTACGCGCGCGTCACGCGCTCCTCGATTCCCTTCGCCGACGTCAGCTACACCGGCAACATGCTCGTGATGGAAACGCTCTTCGCGCATGAAGTTCATTCGCTCGGCCATCTTCTCGGTGGAATTGCCGCGCAGGATCGCAAAGCCCGCGATCTCCCCATGGCCGAACTCATCCAGCTTCTCAAGGTAGTCACCGCGTGTCTGCCTGTCTATCGCACCTACATTCGTGGTGAAGAAATCTCCGACAGCGATCGCGAATTTCTGGAAAAAGCGCTGACGCTCGCGCGCGCGCGTGTTTCTTCTGCTGAGATTCGCGACGCCGCCTTCGCGTTCTTTCGCCAGATCCTGTTCCTCAATCCTCCCGATTACGCCGCGGCTCTCCGCGCCGAATACCTGCAATTCGTAATGCGCTGGCAGCAATTCACCGGGCCGGTTATGGCCAAAGGCCTCGAAGACACAGCCTCCTACCTCCACAACAGCCTGATCTCCATCGCCGATGTTGGCACTGACCCCACTCGCGAATGCTTGCCGCTCGGCGCAGCCGCGCTTCACGAATTCAACCAATATCGCCAGATGCACTGGCCCCGCACACTCAACACCACGTCTACGCACGACACCAAGCGCGGCGCAGACGTTCGCGCCCGCATCAACGTTCTCTCCGAAATTCCCCGCGAATGGGAGCGCTTCTTCCGCCGCGCACGTCGCTCTAACGCTCCGCATCGCAAACTCATCAATGGAATGTCGGCGCCAGATCCTGGCGAAGAGTCGCTGCTCTACCAAACCATGCTCGGCGCGTGGCCCGCTTCCGCCGACGAACTTCCCGATTTCTGCGAGCGCATCAAAGCCTTCTTCATCAAAGCGGTTCGCGAAGCCAAGCTTCACACCAACTGGTTCGAGCCAAACGCCGAGTACGAGTCGGCCCTTCTGGCATACGTCGACGCTATCTTCGGAAGCAAAGAATCCGCCGGATTTCTTCCCGAGTTTTTAACCCTCCAGAAAAAGGTCGCCTTCTACGGCTGTTTGAATTCCCTTTCGCAAGTCCTTCTGAAAATCGCGTCGCCCGGTCTCCCGGATTTTTATCAAGGCGAAGAACTCTGGGACTTGAACCTGGTCGACCCCGATAATCGCCGCCCCGTGGACTTCGCTCTTCGCGGCCGCCTGCTCGACGAGCTCAAGCATCTCGATCACGAAAATCGCGATGCTTTGCTCCAAAACCTCATCTCCAATTGGCCCGACGGCCGCATCAAACTCTATCTCATCTGGAAAGCCCTGAATTTTCGCCGTGATCACCGCGACCTCTTCGAACTCGGCGAATACTTGCCTCTCGAAACTGCCGGCAAGCAAAAAGAAAACTTATTCGCGTTTGCCCGGCGCCGCCTCGAGGGTGAATGGGTAATCGCCGTCGTTCCGCGAATGCTCTCCCGCGTCGTCGATTTCGGCCAAGCGCCCCTGGGCCGGGACGTTTGGGGTGCCGCGTCAATTCAACTTCCAGCCGAAGCGCCGAACCAGTGGCGCGATGCGATTACCGGGCAGGAACTTCGCTCCGGCAATCGTTCAGGGCTCTCAACCCTTCGCGCCGCCGATCTCTTCCGCCGTTTCCCGGTTGCTCTCTGCGCCCCGATCGACGCGTAACCATTTTCTTTCCACGCCCCTGCTTGTATGCGCTTTGGTCACCCAGTCCTGACTCCGCATTATTCCTGTGCATCTCCGCGCGGTACAGTGAAAGAACACTAAAAATATGAAGGAGGAATTATGACCAAGGCTAAATTCTGGGCCAGCCTGCTTATCGCCATCTTGTTTTTCGCTTTCGGAGCCATGTGGCTCGCGCCTGCTGCGCCTGCTCAGGACCAGCACCAGCACTCAAGTTGGCAGCTAATTCGAGCCTTGTATGGATTCAGGTCCAGCCAAACGGACGTTACCGGTCTCCTACGCGATCTGATATCTCGCGGCGGCGTCGATGGGCGAATCGCTGTCAACAATCAGACGATGGGCGGCGATCCCGCCGTCGGCAGGGACAAGACCCTGCGAATCTTCGCTAGAAATCGCGCCAACGAACGACACGAGTTCGATTTCGGCGAGGGCAGTTTCATACCGGCCGACATGTTTACTGTCGGCGATGATGTTCGGGACCATCGCGAAGACCGCGGCCAGTTCCACGGCGGTGACGACCACGGTTATCAGGGTGACCACGGCGGCGATGACCATTTCGATCACGATCGGGACCGCCGCCACCGTCTCGAAATCCTTTGGGGCTTCTACGGTGTCCAGAGGCACGAGGCCAACGTAACTGGTCTCCTGCAAAACATAGTCGACCACGGCCGCCTTTCCATCGCGGTGAACAACAACTCAATGGGTGGTGATCCCGCCGTCGGCGCTGACAAAGTTCTGGTGGTCGTTTACCGGTTCGATGGCGTCGAGCAGGCTGCCGCCGTTCCCGAGGGCGGCTTGCTCTCGATTCCGTAACCGTTTCATCGAGCGATCTCAGACGTCTTTTGCTGGGCCCGCGCCCTCCCCTCCCAGAGCGCGGGAACCCACCTCCGTATTTGGCCCAATCCGCTAAAGTGCCGTGTATCCTTCCGCCCTCGGCGCGTGTCTAACCCCAATGGAGGCCGCCATATGAGCATCACTCGCAAAACCCTGTTTCTGTTCGCTTTCCTGTTCCTGTTCATTCCTCTGGCTGCTGCGAATGGAGCCACCACCTTCCACGCCACTCTTTCGGGCAAGAATCAATCGCCTGCCATCGACACACCCGCTCACGGCCGCGCCACATTCACTCTAAGCAAAAGCGGCAAAAGCCTGACCTACCGCATCTACGTGGCCGATATCGACAACGTCTCCATGGCGCATATCCACATCGCGCCGTCGGGACAGGAAGGCCCGGTCGCCGTCTGGCTCTACCCGTCCCATCCGCCAGCCATGGTGAAAAAGGGCAAGTTTACGGGCACGTTAGCGACCGGCACAATCACCGCGTCGCGTTTGGCAGGCCCGCTGAAAGGCAAGACTATCGCCGACCTGGTGCAGGAAATTAAGGACGGCAACGCCTACGTCAACGTCCACACTACCGCGCATCCCGCCGGCGAAATCCGCGGCCAAATCGAATAGCGCGAACCGCCGCTGCGTTCGCTGTTGAACTTCCGGCTGCCCCGCGCTCACACAATCAGCGCGGGGCAGCAGTTTTGCTAGCGCCGGCGTCTCGTCGGCGTTTTTCCGACGCGAAAGCTCATGCGCTGGTGGCGCACTTGGGCCGTGCGGGTGTGCGCTGAGAAGCCGCCACACGCCACGCCTCTCCGTGCCCATTGACAATTGTTACCTAATCTGTTAACATGGCTTCGGCTGGTTTTTAGAGCCAGCGGGAGATCGCGCATGCACTGCGCCCGAGGTATTCAGGCGCACATTTCGCAGCCGTTCCCGCCGCGAGTCTTCGCCGCCCGGGTGCTTGCGCTCTGGAACGGCATCGCGAGCTTCCGCACCCTCCCAACCCGAATTTCTACCCGGAACAGTCACTCGAGTAGAATCGCATCTAAGTTATTGAAAACACACGGTCGAGCACACCTCTACCCGGAACGTCCCGGCGCATCTCTCCTTTCGCTTGCTTTTCTCTCCCAGAAGCGCCAAAACAACCTCTCATCCACGATGACCGTCGCTCCCACAGCTCCACGAAACTCCCTGATCGACTTCATCCGCGAGTTCGATTCCCGCCGTAACGAAGTCTTCATCGCCCACCGCCGCGGCTACCGTATGGAGCGCGCCACCTACGGCGAGATTTTCGACGACTCTTGCCGCTTCGCCCGCGAGCTCGAATCACGCGGTGTTTCGAAATCAGACGCCGTGCTCTTGTGGGGCGAACCCTCAGCCGCATGGGTGTCGGCGTTCTTCGGCTGCGTTCTCCGCGGCGCCGTCGCCGTTCCCATCGACCAAATCTCCACGGCTGATTTCGCCTCGCGTGTTTCGCGCGAAGTAAGAGCCAAGCTGATCGTACGCTCCCGCGAAACAGCCGAACTCGATTTCGATATCCCGGCGCTCGAATTGGAATCACTGGCGGCAACCATTGCGCAGCACTCGCCTGCGCCCTACGCGTCCCCCACGCTCACTCGCGACGACACTCTCGAAATTATCTTCACCTCCGGCACCACCGCGGAGCCCCGCGGTGTGGTGATTTCGCACGGCAACATTCTCGCGAACGTCGAACCCCTCGACCGCGAAATTCGCAAATATCTGCGCTACGAACGCGTTTTCCACCCGCTGCGATTTCTGAACCTGCTTCCCCTGAGCCACATCTTCGGCCAGATGATGAGCATCTTCATCCCGCCGCTTCTCGGCGGCACGGTCATTTTCTCCGGGAGCCTCAAGCCCTCCGAGTTGATCGACACCATCCGCCGCGAAAAAGTCTCCGTGCTTGTATCCGTTCCGCGCCTGGTCGAATCGCTCCAGCGCGAAATCGAACGTGGTCTCGAAAGCAAAGGCGGAGCGGAAGAATTCCACCGCCGCTTCCAGTCGTCCGCCGGCAAACATTTCCTCCGCCGCTGGTGGATTTTCAGAAGGATCCGCCGCCGCTTCGGCTGGAAATTCTGGGCCATAATTTCTGGAGGCGCCACCCTCCCGGAAATTACGGAAACGTTCTGGAATCGCCTCGGATACGCCGTGATTCAGGGCTATGGCATGACGGAAACCGCCTCCCTGATCACCCTCAACCACCCTTTTCGCCTTGGCAAAGGCTCCATCGGCAAGGCATTCCCCGGAATGGAAATTAAGATTTCCGAAAGCGGCGAAATTCTCGTGCGCGGAGAAAATATCGCCAAGTCGTATCGACAGGGCGAGCGGTTACAACCGGTGGTTGGCGCCGACGGCTGGTTCCATACCGGCGATCTCGCCGAAAAGGGGCCGGACGGCCACCTCTATTTCAAAGGCCGCCAAAAAAACGTCATCGTCACGCCCGCTGGAATGAAAGTCTATCCCGAGGATTTGGAGGAATCCTTGCGGCGCCAAAAAGGCGTGCGTGACTGCGTCGTCATTGGCCTTCCGCGAGATGGCAACGAAGAGCCCTTCGCCGCCCTATTGCTCGATCGTCCCGACGCGAATGCCGCAGCCATCGTCGACCGCGCCAACCAATCGCTCGCCGAATACCAGCGCATTCGCTACTGGTTTGAATGGCCCGATCCCGATTTCCCGCGCACGCCCACGCAAAAGCCGCAGCTCGCGCGCATCCGCGAAGTAGCCGCCGCACGGTTCGGCGCGCCATCCGTAACAGTCGCTCCTTCGCCGACGCGATCCAGCAGTCCAGTGGCGGACCTCGTCGCGCGCATTACCGGACACGCCATCGATGCAAATTCTCCAGACGCGGTTCGCGGCGCTCTTGCTCAAATGAGCTCGCTCGATCGTGTGGAATTGATGAGCGCGATGGAAGATCGCTACCAGGTCGATCTAAGCGAAGTAAATTTCGCGCAAGCATCTACTGTTGGTCAGCTAGAACATCTCGTCCGCCAGCCGCAAGCCGCTCCGCTCGCATACGATTTCCCGCAGTGGCCGCAAAACCGCTTCGCCACCGCCATGCGCCTCGCTGCCTATTACGCTCTCGTGTGGCCCGCCACCTATCTACTCGCCGGGCCGCGCGTAAAAGGGCGGGAGCATCTCCGCAATCTGAACGCCCCTGCGCTGGTGGTTTCGAATCACGTCACCGATATCGACATCGGCTGGATTCTCGCCGCTCTGCCGCTGCGTTTTCGTCACCGCCTTGCCACGGCGATGGGAGGCGAACGCCTCGCCAGCATGCTCCATCCGCCGAAAACTCTCGGCTGGCTTTCGCGCCTCGGCCAGCGCCTCAGCTACGGACTCGTTGTTGCGCTCTTCAACGTGTTTCCTCTCCCGCGCGAATCAGCGTTTCTGCGGAGCTTTTCTTTCGCCGGAGATCTCGCCGACCGCGGCTGGAACATTCTGGTTTTTCCCGAGGGCGCCACCACCAAGGACGGGCGCATAGCGCCATTCCGCGCCGGAATCGGCTTGCTCGCTACGCGACTCAACGTACCGGTGATTCCAATTCGCCTGGAGGGAGCATACGGCCCGAAGCAGCGCCATAGGCGCTACGCCGCGCCCGGAGAAGTGCGCGTCACCATCGGCGAGCCGATCCGCTACGCGCCCGATCGAGATCCCCACGAAATCGCCGCGGATTTGCAGCGCCGTGTGGAGGCGCTCTAATACTGCCGCGCAGCCGCGATATCAGCGACGACATCGGCTTGCTGGCGATCGGGCTCGCTATCGCCGCTAATGATGTCTATTTCGCGGCGTTGGTTTCATTATCCACGCCAGCGGCGCCACTGCCGCGAACACAATTCCCAGCATTCGAAAACCGTGCAAGTAGCTCAGCACTGCGGTCTGCGACTGCACCGTCTCGTAAATCGTCGCCAGCGCCTGATGCATCGCCTTCACCGGACCCGATCCGTGCTGGAAGAAGTACGCGCGCAGCGCTGAAATCACGTTCTGTGTCGCTGGCCGCCCCGGAGTCACATGTGCGACCAGCGCCGTCTGTTGCGCCTGCCGGTTCCGCGCCAGCTCCGCGGTCACTATCGATATGCCGATGCTCGCGCCAATATTTCTCATCGACGAAATCACGCTGGTTGCGTAGCCCATTTCCTGCGTCGGTATCGGATCCACGGTGATCGTTGCCAGAGGTGGAAACACAATCGAGAGTCCCCCGCCCATCAGTACTTCCGGCAGCACGAAACTCCACGGCCCGGCGTTCAAATTCAACAGCGAAAATCCCCAAACTCCCGCAACAGACACCAGCATTCCGCTGAAAATCATCCCGCGCATGTCCCAGCCGCGATCGATCAGCAATCCCGCCACCGGCATCAGGATCAAGGTCGCGATGCCGCGTGGCGAGTTCCAAAATCCCGCCGTGATCGCCGGAAATCCCAGCAGCTCCTGCATGAAAAGCGGAATCAGCACGATGCTGCCGTACAGCACGAATCCCAGCGTCGCGGAAATAATCGTGCCGGTCGCAAATGTCCGGTACTTCAGCAGCCGGAAATGCACCAGCGGCTGCTCCGCGCGCAATTCCAAAATCACAAACAGCGTCAGGCAAACCACGGCGATCACTGCCAGCGTCACGATAAAGTGCGAGCTGAACCAGTCGTCTTCCTGTCCCTTGTCCAGCATCACTTGCAGCGCCCCGATTCCCGTCGCCAGCAACCCCAATCCCCAATAGTCCATCCGCAGCGTTCCGCGCTTGATGTACGGCGGGTCGTGGATGAAGATCTCCAGCATGATCAGCCCCACGACGCACACCGGCACGTTAATGAAAAATATCCAGCGCCACGAATAATCCGTGGTCAGCCAGCCGCCCAGCACCGGAGCCAGAATCGGCGCCACCACGATTCCCACTCCAAAAAATGCCATGGCGTGCCCGCGCTGCTCTCGCGGAAACGTCTCCAGCAAAATCGCTCGCGTCGCCGGCTGCAGCGAACCTCCCGCCGCTCCTTGCAGCACCCGAAAGGTGATCAGTAGCGGCAGCGAGGGAGCCAGTCCGCAAAGAACACTCGCCGCGGTAAATCCCGTCACCGCCATCATCAACAGCCGCTTGCGCCCGAAATAATTTGCCAGCCATCCCGCCAGCGGCAGCACGATCGCATTCGCAACCAGATACGAGGTCAGCACCCACGTGGCCTCGCTCGTCGTCGCAGAAAGACTTCCGCCGATATACGGCAGGCTGACGTTCACCGCCGCCGTGTCGATCAGCTCCATCATCGCGCTGGCCATTACCGCAATGGCCACCAGCCAGCGTTCCGCGCTGGAGCTCAACATCGGCGAATCCATGGGAGTCGAAGACGCCATCACTATTCAATCGGGGAATCTCGGCGCGCGCGAGCTTTTTGCGCTCCGCTGTTCAGATCGAAACTCGAAACCTGCGTTCGTGCCGATACGCCCCATCAACGCGCTCCTTCTGAGGCGCGCTTGCGCCTGCCTGCGATCGGCTAGGCGCCACTGACATTGCTCTGGGCAAACTCTCGGCGAGCGGCACGCACCCCACTCCGCGCGCAGCACCAGCCGCGCGAATCTTCTACGTTACACCACATTTAATCTCGGATGTGCCGCGCAGCCGCTTCGCGCGCTGCTCGGGTCTTCCCTTGATTGTCTCGCACGCCGCTTGATTTACACTGTGGCTTCCCCCAGCCATCGAGTTCCGTGTGTGCAACGTTTCACGTACAGGCCGACTCTCAATTAGCGGGGGGGTTGTGTTGCACGCCCCCTGCGGAGGACTGGGTCTCATGAATGGCATAAATACCGAAACGCGCCGGAAGAATACACGGGCCAAAATAGGTTCCGAAATCGCCTACCTGAACTTTGACTCGGGAAATGGCGCGATCGTCCTCGATGTTTCGCGTGACGGTATCGGATTCCAGGCCGCTGACCGTCTCGAAGCCAGCGAGCCGCTCGCGTTTCGTCTCTGCACCTCTGAATTGCCCAATATCGATCTCGCCGGCGACATCGCCTGGCTCGATGAAACTCGCAAGAGAGGCGGACTTCGCCTGCGCGTTCCTGCGGCATCCCGTGCGGCATATCAAAAATGGCTGCACAAGCATTTTGACTCGATCCCCGAAGCCGAGCAGGCCGCCGATGCGCCGCCGTCTCCCCCTCCGGCTGCCGAGGCCCGGAAATTCTCAGTGCCGGATGCAAATGCGAATCCGAATCCCGACGCACCCGCTCCAAACTTCGCATCTCGGGCGCGGGCCACGAGCCCCGCAGGGCGCGGCGCGATTTTCGTCTCCGAATGGGAACTTCCCCCCGAGGATTCGCACACCGGTAGAAATGTGCTGGTTTTGTGCCTAATTCTAGTGCTCGGAGTCGCGTTGGGCGCGTATTACTTTTTTGGCAGCCGACGTCAAATGGGCGCTCTGTTGATTCATCTCGGAGAATCGCTCGTCGGCTCTTCGTCGCAAGCCCCTCTGCGCACGATGGACGCTACGAACGCCAATGCGCTTCCGCCTGCGCAGCCAACGCACTCCGAACCTGCGAGTTCGTCTGGTTCCCTCGCAGCGGCGCAATCCTGGGCGCCGACGCCAGGCACGGCCGCAGCCCCTGCTGGTGCTCCCGTCGCGCCATCACAATCTGCGAATGGCCCTGATACGGAGTCGACCAACTCGATCGCGATGCCAACGCCGAAGTCCGCTGCGCCCGCTCCACCGTCCGCGCCGCCGGATTCCGCGGCAAACGCCGTGAACTCCACGACGAATCATGCGCCCGCACTCGCACCTCAGGCAAATCAATCGGCGGGCGTCGCATCGCCTTCCCAGCCCGCCGCGACATCGACGCCGCCGGGTTACGGTCAAGCCGAAGTCGAACAGGCTAGCAAGCTCCTGCAAGACTCGAATCCCCAAGACAGCTCTGTTGCTGCCGATCTTCTATGGTCCGCGGTTAGCAAGGGCAATACCAAAGCAGAAATGATGCTCGCCGATGTTTATCTGGAAGGACACGGCGCGGTTCGCAAAAACTGCCAACAAACCGTGGTGCTCCTGACCGCCGCGAAGTCGGCGAATGTTCCCGGCGCGGAAGAAAAGCTCGAACAAGTGCGAACCTACGGCTGCCGATAACTGCGCGCAGTATATCTGCACGGGCGTGCAGTCTTCCGGTCGGGGTGTCTCGCGTGCCCTGGCGGCGCAATCCTAAGACCGTCATCAAATACGCCGATTCGCACACGTAACCCGTCTGCGAAAATCCGGTCCCGACTTGCCTTACTTGAACCCGTGCTTCCCGATGTGCTAAAGCTTGATGCTGGAACTGGCGATCTTCTCGGCTCGACTGTTCGCGCAATCCTGCTCTTCCTTGCCTGCTCGCGCGGCCGATTTCCGAGATCCAAAATTATTGGCATGGAGCGCAAATCGGATGTCGAGTCCCTTTTCGGGGAAAATCGGTGCGGTTGAATACCTGTTCGAGGGACTATTTCGCTTTTCTCCGGACGCCGTCATCGTTAGCAATCGCGAAGGTCACATCCTTGACGCAAACAGTCAAACCCAGCAGCTCTTCGGCTACACGCATGCCGACCTCATAAACCAGCCGATCGAAATGCTGATTCCCGAGCGTTTTCGCCGGGGGCATCCCGCCCATCGCTCCAGTTATGTTGCCGATCCTCATACGCGCACAATGGGAGCAAACCTCGAACTGTACGGCCTCCGCAAGGACCGCACTGAATTTCCGGTCGATATCATGTTGAGCTCGGTCGAGACTCCCAACGGAACGGTGGTGTTAAGCGTGATACGCGACATCAGCGTCCGCAGACGCGCTGAAGAAGCCTTGCGCGAGGCCGAACACCGGCTCCGCATGCATGTGGAAGGCGTTAGGGACTACGCGATCTTCATGCTCGACCCGGACGGCAGGATTTCCAGCTGGAACGCCGGGGCTGAGCGGCTAAAGGGCTACCGCAGCGAAGAAATCCTGGGGCGCCATTTCTCGCAGTTCTATCCGCCAGAGGATATCGGGAGCGGCAAGCACGACCGCGCACTCAAGGCGGCAGCAACCGAAGGTCGATTCCAGGAGGAAGGTTGGCGGGTGCGCAAAGACGGATCTCGTTTCTGGGCCAGCGTCACGATCACCGCGCTCCGCGATCCAAGCGGAAAACTTCTGGGATTTTCAAAAATCACCCGCGACCTTACCGAGCGCAAGAGTGCAGATGATGCTCTGCGCCGGAGCGAGGCACAATTGCGTGCCATTTTTGAGCATTCGCCCGATGCCATCATTGGCGTTGATCCGCAGGGAAAAATTCTCGAAGTAAACGCACAGGTCCGGAAGTTCTTCGGCTACGAGCGCGCCGAGCTCATCGGCAAACCGATCGAAATGCTCGTTCCGGAGCGGTTCCGCAACAAGCATCCGGGCTATCGAGCCGATTACCAGCACGCGGCGCGCACCCGTCCCATGGGCATCGGCCTGGAGCTTTTTGGTTTGCGTAAAGACGGCACCGAATTCCCCGTCGACATCATGCTCAGCCCCGTCGATACGCCCGAAGGAAAAATGGTCCTCAGCGTTATCCGCGATCTCTCCGAGAAGAAACGCGCACAAGAAGAACTCAATCGCCGCGAGCGCGAAAAACAGTACCTCGAAGAAGAGCTCTACACCGAGCATCGCTTCGAAGACATCATCGGCGAAAGCCCGGTGCTCAAACGAGTGTTGAAGCAGGTCGAAACCGTCGCCGCCACAGACGTAACCGTGCTCATTCTCGGCGAAACTGGCACAGGCAAAGATCTGATTGCCCGCGCCATTCATCAGCTCAGCAGCCGCTCCGGCCACAGCCTGGTGAAACTCAACTGCGCCGCGATTCCCACGGGGCTGCTCGAAAGCGAGCTATTCGGCCACGAGAGAGGCTCCTTCACAGGAGCGATCGCGCAAAAAATCGGACGCCTGGAACTGGCGGACCAAGGCTCTTTTTTCCTCGACGAAGTTGGCGAGTTGCCGCTGGAATTGCAGCCCAAAATCCTGCGCGCCTTGCAGGAAAAAGAATTTGAGCGCGTGGGCGGCACGCGTACGATTCCCGTCGACGTGCGGCTGATCGCCGCCACCAACCGCGATCTCGGCCAAATGGTGAAGGATCACCAATTCCGGGGCGACCTCTACTACCGTTTGCGCGTCTTTCCCATCGTGCTGCCTCCGCTTCGGGAGCGCCGCGAGGATATTCCCCTGCTGGTGCGCTATTTCGTCAGCAAGCACGCGCGCAGCATGGACAGGCGCATCGAAACAATTCCGCCAGATACCATGAAGGCGCTGGTCCATTGGGAATGGCCCGGCAATATCCGCGAACTTGAGAATTTCGTGGAGCGCTCCGTCATTCTCACCAAAGGCAGCACGCTGCGCGCGCCGATCTCCGAACTCGAAATGCCGCCCGAGGCTGCTTCCGAGGAAACCGACAGCTCTCTCGATTCCGCCGAGCGCGACCACATTCTCCGCGTCCTGCGGGAAACCAAGGGAGTGATCGCCGGTCCCAACGGCGCCGCGGCGCGGCTAGGCGTCAAGCGCACCACCCTTAATTCCAAGCTGAAAAAGCTCGGTATTGAACGCGAGGACTACGCGTAAAGCGTCGGCAGCGCGCGTTTTCCCGCGCTTTTCCACCGCTACATCGCCGCCCCCAGGGCATCGAACCTACATGACCAAGCGCGATTCGGATACTTCGCAGAAACACGAACGCATCTCTCGGTCAGGCGAGTTGAAAGACCGCGCCCAGAAGAAAATCGCGTCCACGTCCACGCTGTACGGCCTGGCGAACCTCGCTCAAGATTGCAAAGCATGCGAACTTTGGAAGCGCGCCACGCAAGTCGTTTTTGGAGAAGGCAAACCGGACTCTAAGGTAATGTTTATAGGCGAAGTTCCCGGCGATCGCGAAGACCGTGAGGGTAAACCGTTCGTTGGCCCCGCCGGCAATCTGCTCGATAAGGCCTTGGTCGAAGCTGGCATCGATCGCGATGAGGTCTACGTGACCAACGCCGTGAAACACTTCAATTTCGAGGAACGCGGCAAACGTCGCATCCACAAAAAACCGAAGGCGTCCGAAATCGCCGCGTGCAGACCCTGGTTATTCGCGGAAATCGCCCGCTTGAAGCCGCAAGTGATCGTTTGCCTCGGAGCGACGTCGGCGCAGGCCGTGTTTGGAAAGGATTTTCGTGTGACCAAACATCGCGGCGAATTCCTGCCATCTGCTTTGGCTCCGAATGTGACCGCCACCATTCATCCTTCCTCCATTCTGCGCGCTCCGGACGAAGCCACTCGCCACGACGAGATGCAGCGATTCATAGAGGACTTGAAGAAAGTCGCCAAAGCGATTTCGCAAAATAGGAAGTAAGTTTTGCATCCCACCAACTGACGAACGGGAGAACATACGTGCCGCCGCTCGGCGCAATCCGAATCGGAATTTCCGGCCGGAACTATCCGCCTTGGCGCGGACAGTTCTATCCCGATAAATTACCGCACAAAAAAGAGCTTTCGTACGCTGCCAACGTTTTTCGCACCATAGAAATCAAGGGTACGTTTTATTCCTTGCAGTGGCCTGAGACCTTCGCGAAGTGGGCCGCGGCGACTCCGGATGATTTCGTGTTTGCGGTGAAAGGCTCTCGATTTATCACCCACATACAGCGGCTCAAGGAAGTGCGCACCCCGCTAGCTAATTTTTTGGCTTCCGGCGTGCTGCGCCTGGGGCCGAAGCTCGGCCCGTTCCTTTGGCAATTCCCGCCTAACTTTAAATTCGACGTCAAGCGAATCGAGTCGTTTTTCAAGCTCCTGCCGCACGACACGGATGCGGCACAAGCGTTGGCCCGCCGCCACGACAAGCGAGTGAGCGGCAGGGCGTGGATGAAATCCGGCGAACACCGTGCGCTGCGGGATAGCATGGAAATTCGCAACGGCAGTTTCGTCGTTCCGGAATTTATTCAGTTGCTTCGCGAATACAGAGTAGCTCTCGTTTGCGCCGATACCGTCGAATGGCCGCGCCTGATGGATGTCACCTCTGACTTCATGTACTGCCGCCTGCACGGATCGGAACAGCTCTACGCCAGTGGTTACGACGATCAGGCGCTCGACGCATGGGCCCAGCGCGTTGTCGCATGGGCGCGCGGTAGCAAACCAAAACATGCCGAACGCGTGATCGACAAACCCGGATCGAAATTACCCGCTCGCGACGTATTCGTTTATTTCGACAATGACGCAAAGGTCCGCACGCCATTCGACGCACAAGGCTTGATGGCACGGGTCGACAAACTTTCAGCGCAGTTCAGCCCCCCGTCACGCTCGTCGAGCGATGGCATTCGGAACCGAAAAAGAAAAACCGCATGACATTTCTGGTCGGGCCGAGGCCGCGCGAGGGCCATTGACGGATAACGCTCACGGCACCTCGCTGAGAATGGCGCATGCGCCCGATAGCTGTTCGCTGTCAAAATAGATCACCGTCGAAGCGATGAAGCATCGAATTCAACAGAGATTACCCCGGTATCCTGACACCCATGCCAGACCATTCCAGCAGAAATGACCGCCGCTATTCGCGCATCGCAACTCCAAAGGGAGTCTGGGTCGCCTGGCAGGATGGAGCGCGGCAAGAAGTGTCGCGCGTTCAAGACTTAAACATCGGCGGACTATTCGTCGCCACTTGCCATCCGTCCGTTGTGGGGACAATCATCACGATTTTGCTTTCTGTGCCGGAGGGCGAGATCCGTGGGCGAGCCGTGGTGCGCAACGTAACGTCAAAGGGCATGGGCATCGAGTTTGTCGAACTGCGCGAACAAGACTCTGTCCGGTTGCACGTGCTGATCGCCCGGCTATTGCCCGCAAGCCAAGCTACATCCAGCAGTTGAATCCTCGCGCTTCTGCGGGTTGACGCCATCACGCGCTAAATCTCGGTTTGCGTTGCTTTCAGCGAATGTATTGTCTCGCTGGCGATGCACCGCGATCCTCCGGCGAGCCGCTTTCTCTCATTTACAGAAATGACGCCAGAATTCAAAGAGGCTATAATCGGTAAGAGTCGCACCGCGAGGCGTGGCCGCTGATCGAGTCTACGTAAGGCTGCGCCCCCAGGTATTTGTGCGGCAGATCAAGTCCCCTTGGAATAATGACCAGAAAAAGGCTTCGCTATCTCCTCTTCGGGGGTGCGAACGCGCGGATCTCATCGAAAAGTGCGATTTCGAGCAGGCTGTCGACCGCGTCACCATGGGCTTCGAGAAAAAAGGACGCTTGATCAGCCCAGACGAGAAACAGCGCGTCGCCGACCACGAGGTCGGTCACACGCTCGTGGCCCTGACCGTCTCACACGCGGATCCTGTGCGGCGCGTCTCGATCGCTCCGCGATCTATCGGTTCGCTCGGACACACCTTGCAATTGCCCGACCGCGATAGTTGTCTGCTGGCCGAGCCCGAACTTGAGGACCGCATATCTGTCCTTCTTGGCGGACGAGTGGCGGAAGACATCGTCTTGAAGGGAATTGTCTCCACCGGCGCGAATGATGATCTCGAGCGGGCCACCATGCTTTCTCGCGAAATGTCAACGCGCTACGGCATGGGCAAGCATCTCGGAAGCGTCACCTATGGAATCTCGCACCAGTCGCAGTTTCTGAAGACCCCCTACTCGATGGAGGAGAAGAACTATAGCGAGCGCACCGCCGAGGCCATCGACGACGAGGTTCGTGAGAGAATAGATAGGCTGTACCAGCGAGTAAAGGCCATACTCCTGAAGCGGCGCGCTGATCTGGACACGATCGCGTCGGCTCTCATGCGCCAGGAAACTCTCGAATCGGAGGACATTCAGAAATTATTAACGACTACACATCAAGCGCAGGCGGCGGTGCCGCCGCAGCCCGAAGTCAGCTCCACAAACGCCTGAACTGCAGGACGCCGTTCAGGCCGCGTCCGAACTTCGCACGCGGCAAAAGCGAGAGTGCCACGTGATAGCTTGCGTGATGCTCGCGCTTCTGGCGTTTGGCCTCCAGTCCAAACAGCAGCCAGACGCGAAGACCATCATCGAGCGTTCCGCCCAGGCAAATAAAGCGGACTGGGCTGCTTCTCCCAATTACGAGTTCGATGAGACCGACTACGACGCCACGAGACATACGCGTACCTATGACGTCACGATGATTTTCGGCTCGCCATACGAACGACTGATCCGCGTGGATGGAAAGCCGCTATCTCCAGCGCAGCAGGCCATCCAGGAACGAAAGTATCAGCAGGCGCTGCGATCGCGCCGCAATGAGACAGCTTCGCAGCGTGCCAGACGGGTCGGAAGCTTCCAGCGCGATAGAGCGCGCGACCATTTGCTGATGAACCAACTGTCCGTCGCGTTTACGTTTAAGCTAACCGGCGAGCAACAGTTGGGTACCTACAAAGTGTACGTGCTGCAGGCCACGCGGCGCGCCGGCTACAATCCGCCCAACCGCGAAGCGCAGGTTCTAACCGGCATGACCGGCACACTCTGGATCGACGAACAAACCTTTCAGTGGGTTAAGGTCGAAGCGCACGTGGTGCAGCCCGTCGCCATTGAAGGATTCCTCGCCAAGGTCGAACCTGGCACGCGATTCGAACTGGAAAAGATGCCGGTTGGCAATGGCATCTGGCTTAAGAAACATTTTTCCATGCATTCGCGCGCAAAGATCCTGTTTTTTTTCCAGCACCGCGGCCAGGAGCAAGAAAGTTTTTCCAATTACCGCCGGCAAGACCCAAAGTAGCGTGAACCCGAGCTCCCACACCGGAAGCAGACCGGCGCGTGTCAGCATATCGCCCCGCGGCGATCCATCGAGGAGAGCCGAAATTCCACCAACCGCTCAGCGCATCAGCAGCCTACTGACCGACAATCGGCTGTCTACCATTAGGCGCAACTGCGATGGCTGGCGGGACGATATTCGTGGCCTGCGATGCAACAATTAGCCAGCGACCGCCGCGCTTCTCCTCCACGCGTGTGAAGATGCCACTCCGCGGTGGCCGCGGCGAACCATCGGGATTTCGCTCGCCGCTCGTGCTGAAATACACGTGCACCACGGCAATCGTCGGCGAAAGGAATCGCACATGGATCTGTTCCGTACGCCACGTGCTATTTTTCACCTTCCCCGAGTGCAGTGAGTCCAGGCTTTTCGCAAACGCGTTGGCGCCCTGGAACCACTGCCCCGCCAGGTTCACCCAATCCGCATCCGCCACGCCTAATCGCACCATCGCGGCAATGTCGTGATGATTCCACGCTGACTCCCATTGCGCTTCGATTCCGCGAATTGCTTGCACGTCCGCTGGGCTGCCGCCCTGCGCGCGAACGGCAGTTGGAACGAAGAGCAGCAACACGGTAATAAGCGCGGTTCGAATGCGCATGGCGCGTCTCCTGTAAATTTAGTTTTCTCGGTCCCGCTGTCATCGGCTCAAAAACCTAGAAGCGGATGCGGAATGTATCTCCGTCGTTCAGTCCCGAGGTGCCGCTGGGGAACAGCAACATCCCTCGGCCAAACGCTGTCCGAAGCCGGAAAACGTTTACCTTCGTCCACGCACCGGATCCTATCTGCACTTCTGCGTTTGATCCGGAGTTCTGTTTCAGCAACTCGGACAAGCGAGGCTGATCCTGCTTTTTGTCCTGATGGAATATCACTACGAGTACCGCGGGAACCGATCCAGTGTGCGCTTCGAGTACCTTGCATTCCACGAAGCCTGTGGTTGGTGCCGCGTTTGGATGCGACGGAGCCTGTCGGCCCGCGACGAATAACGGAACAGCAAATGCAAACACGAAAGCCAAAACGGTAATCCGCAATTTTAGATACATGGGGTACCTCCTTTTAGTTCGCCGATTGTCGTCAGGAGTAGCGTGCGAGTCAAGCTCAGGCTTTGCTGCGGGCGGGCCGCGCTTGCCGCCCGTCCAGTTCGCGCAGCAACACCTCGCGCACCCATTCGCTCATCGCCCGGCCTCCGGCCAGCGCTTCCAGCCGCGCGTATTCTTCCTCGCTCACTTTTGTTCCGATGGATTTCCTGCGGAAAACCGGCTTCACCATGCGAACCCCTCCTGCCCCTGGATCGAAGGGCAGCGTAGCAGGAAGCCTTCAAAATCAACAAATTCGCATATAGGAACTTCCGGCGCTGTAGAGCGCCGGAGATTTTGTAAGTCTCTGATTTCCTTCT
>DATLSB010000206.1:0-12191 GCA_035534415.1 Candidatus Dormiibacterota bacterium
GAAACGCGCGCGTGGCCGAAGCGCGCCAGCAGCGGACCGAGCGTGAGGACCGACGCGCGCATTGTCTTCACCAACTCGTAGGGAGCTTCGGTAAGCGAGACTGTTTCGGCCTGGATCGTGAAAGCGCTCGGTGGAATGTCCGGGCTTTCCACGCGGCAGCGCATGTGCGCCAAAAGCTTGGCCATGGTGATGATGTCGCGCACGTGCGGGATGTTTTCCAGGTGCACGGGCTCGGGCGTCAGCAGCGCGGCGGCCATGGCAGGCAGCGCCGCGTTTTTCGCGCCGCTAATCCGGACTTGGCCGTTGAGTGTTCGTCCGCCGTGAATTTTGAATTGGTCCATCTGCTATCCCCGGTTTTTATGTTGAGTTTTGCCGCTCTCCGCCAGTTCGATGGCGCGCCGGACGTTGCCGCTGGTCTGCTTTAGCAAACGCTGAGCATCGCGCGCGCTTGCGCTGGTTTTGAGCATCACAATCGCTGCGGGCAAATTGTGTCCGGCCTGACGCACAGCGTGTTCCGCCGCGGACGCGCTCGCGCCCGAAATCTCCTGCAACATCTGCACTCCGCGCCGCTGCAACTTGCCGTTGGTCAGCGCCAAGTGAATCATCCAGTTGTCGTAGACCCGGCCGATGCGCACCATGGAGGCAGTAGACAGCATGTTTAGGACCATTTTTTGCGCCGTGCCGGCTTTCAGGCGCGTCGATCCGGAAACCGCTTCCGGGCCGGTATCCAGCACGAGTTTTATTTGCGCCTCGTGCGTAATCGCCGAGCCCGGATTGGAAGTGACGCAGATAGTTGTGGCGCCACGCTTGCGAGCGAACCGCAGCGCGCCTAGAACAAAGGGCGTCGTGCCGCTCGCAGAGACGCCGACCACCACATCGCGCGAGGAAACCGCTGCGCGCCGCAGATCGCGCGCGCCATTTTCGGCAGAATCTTCCGCGTCCTCGGATGCGAAACGCATCGCCCTTTCTCCGCCTGCGATGATCGCCTGCACCATCTTGTGCGGCGTGCCGAACGTCGGCGGGCATTCCGCGGCGTCTAGCACGGCCTGCCGGCCGCTGGTTCCCGCGCCCACGTAGATCAATCGGCCGCCGATGCGAAATGCTTCCACAATCGAGTCCACGGCTTTCGCGATTTTCGGCAGCTCGCGGCGAACCGCTCGCGCCACGCGCGCGTCTTCGCCATTCAAAACGCGCAGAATTTCGAGTGTGCTTTTCCGGTCGAGTCCGCGCGAACGGGGATTGCGCTGTTCCGTTTTCGCTGCTTTCAAAGCAGGCCCCGGCCGCCCTCAGGCATTATATCGGTATCGCTTCCAAATACATGAAAGGTGGCGCTGCGCGCTGACATTTGAGCTGTCGATGTCATCGGTTTGCCGCCGGTGCATTGGCCAGCCCAAGACTTTCGACGATCGCGTCGTGCAGCGCCGGCCGCACCTGGCGGATTTTATCGTTAGCGCGCGTAGGATGAACGCGATTCGTCAGCAGCACGACGAAAAGCTCACGCTGCGGGTCGATCCAAAGAGATGTTCCGGTGAAACCCGTGTGCCCGTAAGTTTCTTTCGAGAGGTAGCGTCCGGAAGACGAAGGCGCGACCGGCACGTCCCATCCCAGGGCATGCGCCGAGTTGCTGATTTCGCGGCGCTCCGTGAATTGGTCGACGGTCGAACGCGCCAGCAGTCTGTGGTGCGCGTAAATTCCGCCGTTCAACATCATCTGTGCGAACGCCGCGACGTCGGCTGCGGTAGAGAAAAGCCCCGCGTGGCCGGCAACGCCGCCGATCGCAAAGGCGTTCTCGTCATGCACCTCGCCGCGCAGCAGGCGCTTTCGGTACTCGGAGTCTTTCTCGGTTGGCGCGATCCACGCGTGCAGTTTCTTTGATGGATTGAAGTGCGAGCTGAACATTCCCAGCGGGGAGAAGATGAACTTCTGGGCAAAGACATCCAGCGATTCGCCCGTTAACGTTTCCACGATTCTTCCGAGCAGAAGGAATCCCAGATCGGAGTATTCGATCTGTGCGCCGGGTTCACGAACAAGCGGCTCGGCGAGCACGCTAGCGAGCACCCTAGGCTTGCTTTTGCCGCGCTTGTAAAAGTCGCGGTGCGCGGCAAGACCCGCGGTGTGCAGTAAAAGCATCCGCACCGTGGTGCGGGCGCGCCATTCGGGATTCGGATCCGATTGCGCGGCGCAGTTGAATTCCGGCAGATACCGCGCGAGCGGAGCATCAAGATCGATTTGCTTTTCCTCCGCGAGCATCATCATAGCCGTTGTGGTGACGATCGGCTTGGTCAGCGAGGCAACATCGTAAATCGTTTCCGGCGTCACTCGCGGCGATTTTGCTTCGTACGTGAGCTTGCCGAAAGCGCGCAACGCCAGCTGGTTCTTCCAGCCGACCGCCAGGACGCCGCCGGGGAAGGCGCTGTCCTTTACGGCGCGGTCAAGCAATGCATGCGCAGGCTTCAGGCGTTCCGAAATTTCGCGCGAAGCCGACTGCAACGTCATCGGATCTGCGGCGACACTCAATCCGGCGCCGCGCTCGACGACTCCTGGCACAGTGACTGGAATTCTGCCGCCGATTGGAATCTGTCCGAAAAGGGCGCGCGCCACTGCTGTTTGAGCCACGCTATTCGCCGAGAACGCTGCCAGCCAGGTCTTCGCATTTGGGAAGCACTCAACTAAATACGGACTGCCGAATGCCGCGAGAATTGCTGGTTTGCCGCGAGAGAGCAGTTCGTTCACGAATGCCCGCTGATCGCCAGGAAATCCCACGTGGCCCTTGCGATCCGCCACGCGCACAAATAGAGCAGCGATGGCAACGTCGTACGAATCCGGCGGCGGGAGCTTGAGCATCTTCACGCTGGAAAAATGGGTGTCCGCGCGGAGCACCGTGAGCGCGTCAACGCGCGCCTGAATTTCAGGAGCGAGAGTTTCGGCGGGGCACGAATCGCGGTCGCCGGAAAGCGCGATAAGCAACACGCGCAGCGGCTGAGTTGCGTCAAGCGGCAGCAGATTCCGCTCATCGCGCAGGAGCGTAATTCCGCCATCAGCAATCTTTTGCGCGTTGGCAGCAAACTCCGGCTTGGCGAATCGGTCGCTCAAGCATTCAATATCGACAAAACGATTTTCATTCAGCCTGAGCCGCGCCTTGGCCGCCAGAATGCGCCGCACCGACGCATCGATTCGCTCGGTGGAGATGCGCCTCGATTGCACCGCCTCTTCAATGCTCGCAACCGCGGCGCTCGGCACGGGCGGCATCAAAACCACGTCCGCTCCTGCTTCGACTGCGCGCACGGCAGCTTCTCCGGGCGGATATAGCGACGTGACGCCAGCCATCTCCATCGCGTCAGTGATGACAAGACCCTTGAATTGCATTTGCTCACGCAGCAGATCGGTAAGAATTTTGCGCGAAAGCGTCGCGGGCACGTTCGGCTGCGGCTCCAGCGCGGGCACGGCCAAATGCCCCGGCATAATCGAACTGACGCCTGCGGCAATCGCGGCGCGAAACGGAACCAATTCGTTGCGATCCAGCTGCTCGCGGCTGCTCGTGACAGTCGCAAGCGCCAAGTGTGAATCGACGTTCACATCACCGTGTCCAGGAAAATGCTTGGCCGTTGCCAGCGCGCCATTTTCTTCTACTCCGCGAACGTACTCCGCCACATACTTCGCCACCGCGCCGGGATCTTCGCCGAACGAGCGAAAGTTGACGATCGGATTTTCGGGATTGTTATTCAGGTCAGCCACCGGCGCGAATATCCAATGTACGCCGGCGGCGCGCGCTTCGACGGCGGTGATTTTGCCGGCTTCGTACGCAAGCTTCGTATCGCCCGCGGCGGCAATGGCCATCGGAGCGGGAAGCGGCGTCCCCTCGTCCAGCCGCATCCGCGTGCCATACTCAAAATCCGCGCTAATCAGCAGAGGAATCTTCGTTCGCCGCTGCAGCTCGTTTGCAATAACCGCGGTCGGATAGACCTGGCTGCGCTGAATGCCTAGCGGCGTGCGTCGCGTCTCTAAAATCAGCCCGCCGACGCGATTTTCGTCAATATTGCGCAACACGGCGCCAAATTTGGCGCTTTCGACGGACTGAAAGCCCCCGAAAAAAGTGGTCATCAGCATCTGGCCGATTTTTTCCCGCAAGGTTAGCTTCGCAAGTGTCCGCTCGGCCCAAGGATTCTCGGCGCGTGCGCGTCGGCGTTTGCAGCGGGCGGACTTTCTTGTACCGTTAGCGCGCGCCATGAGCAGAATCGCGGCGTGCCGCATCGAAAGCGCCAGCCGCGTCCAAAGTTCTTCTTCGAGATTTCATTTTGCAGCAGTATAAAGCAGCCGTTTGCTCCCTCGGCACGGAATCCGCGCGGCTGTTTCAATCCCGACGTGATCATGCGTTAAGGATCGCATCGTCTTCGTAACGGACAGATAATAAACGAGTTGATGCGAGCTCCAAGCTTTTCTTCGATCGGCGTTCTAGCGTCGTTGCCCGGGTGTAAAATGGGAATCGGGAACTAAGGGGAAGCAGTTGCGGCGCCACCAGCATTCGGTATCGTTCTAACGGACTCATAATCAGCAATCAGTTGTGACGGGTTATCGTCGGCCCCCAGCACCGGCGACAGTTTCAGTTTCAATCCCGTCGCGATCCTTTGATGCGGGCAGTTGCTCGAATCCTGGGTTCCCAAAATCTCTGTGGTATCGAGGACCCTCATGCCTCAGAAAATTTCAGCATCAGAAGCAAATTTCTACCTGGGATTTGACGGCGGCGGGACGAAGACCGAGTGCGTCCTTGCTGACGCGGGCGGCAGCGTACTAGCGCGCGCGTTCACTGGCGCTTCCAATCCGTTGCGCGCGGGATATATGCGGGCGTGGTTCGCCCTCAGCGAGGCGGCCGATTGCGTGTTGAGTCGCCACAAGCTGCACGCGGCCCATATCGGAGGAATTTGCGCGGGGCTCGGCGGCGCCGGTACGACCGGAGTCGCGCGGCGCGCCACCGCGTTTTTCGAGGGCGGATTTCCCAATGCCCATGTTCGCGTCACCACCGATCTCGATATCGCGCACGAAGCGGCATTCGGCAGCGGAGAAGGAATTCTGCTGCTCGCTGGAACCGGCTCCGCTGCCTTGGGACGCGACGCCGCGGGGCGCAATGTTCGCGCAGGCGGCCACGGGCCATGGATCAGCGATGAGGGCGGCGCGTTCGATATTGGCCGGCGAGCGTTCGAAGCGGTTGTTCGCGCGGATGAGGGACGCGGTCCCGAGACCGCTCTCTCGAAGAAGATTTTCGAGTGGCACCAAGCCACGGGGTGGGGCCTGGTGCGCGATTCGATTGCGAAAAATCCGGACGACATTTTTCCGAAAACCTTTCCACTGGTGGCGCAGCTCGCTGACAAAGACGACGCGGTATCGCGCCAGATTCTCTCGGACGCCGCTGCGTCTCTTGCCGGACTCGCAGCTGCCGCTGCGAATCAACTCGGCTGGCACGACCGCGAAACGCCGATCGCCAAGGTCGGCGGCGTTTACGGCCGTTCGAAATTTTTCGACTCGGCGATCGCGGCGGAATTGGAGAAAGCGCTGCCGCTCGCTCGTTTCGTCCCGGTAGAGATTTCGCCAGCGGAAGCCGCGGTGCGCATGGCCATCCAGTCTGCCCGTGCAAAGGGAAATGCCGCCTGAGGCGGAAGTCGACATTGAATACGCGCGGTCGGCGCCGGGCGAAGCGCTGAAGACGTTGGTGCACGACGCCCGCGAAGAAATTCTCGTCGCACTGCTCGAAAATCCTAATCTCGAGGAGCCGCACGTCACGGCTCTTCTGGCCCGCCTCGATCTATCCGCTGCGGTGGTAGCCGCCATCGGCGAAAAAACCGCCTGGGCCGCGCACGAAAATATCCGGCTGGCGCTGGCACGCCATCCGCGCACTCCCAAACGTATCGCTCTGGCGATGGCGCGGCAGCTTTTCCTTTTCGACCTCGCGCGCTTAAGCTTGCTGCCGTCAGCCCCGGCGGACATTCGGCGCGCGGCGGAAGAGATGATTGTGGCGCGCGTGCCGCACCTGCCTGTCGGAGAAAAGCTGACGCTGGCGCGTCGCGGTCCGTCCCGAGTCGCCGGTGCGTTGCTGGCGGAAGGCTATCCTCAAGCCATCAAGCTGGCGCTGGACAATGCCCATCTGACGGAAAGCCAGGTGCTGAAAGTGCTGGCGAAATCGGGAGTTCCGGAGCGTTCGGTCGCGGCCATCGCGCAACATTCCAAGTGGTCGCACATGTATAACGTTCGCGTGGCGCTAGTGCGGAATCCGTCAGCTCCTGCGCCGGTTGTTTTGGCGTTTCTGCCGGAGCTGACGCTGCGAGATTTGCGCGACCTCGCCGGACTCGAAACTTTAGCGCCGCATGTGCGAAGATACATCGACGCGGAATTGCTGCGGCGCTCCGAAGCCGCAAGCAAGCCCGCGCAAGCGTAACATCCGCAGCGCGACGAGTTTCTAGGTTGAAGCGCGTGCACGGTTAGCTTCAGCGCGAAACGGTGGAGATAGCGAATGGCCAACAAATCGAAACAACTAGGATGGATCATCGGGCTGGGCGCCGCGCTCTTTATCGGCATCCTGGCGTATTCCTCTTTTCAGGCCACGCGCGACCAATACGAAGTCTGCATGAGTTTCAACGGCAACTCCCATTGCGCTTCGGCTTCCGGCACGAATTACCGGCAGGCCGTGCGCAGCGCACAGCAAATCGATTGCGAACTGCTCGCCAACGGACGCGATCAGAACATGGTTTGCCTCGACCAGCAACCCACCAGTATCCGTCACCAAAAACAATAAACTTCGCCAAAAGATTCACTGGCGCATCGAACCGTTCCGCGCGTGATGGTGTCTAATATACGTGGCGGTTCGCCGTCCGAATGAGGCGGAGTGCCGAGTAACCCGGCCCTGATTGACGCCCCGCAGGAGGCAGATGGCGCGTGCATATGACCCGATGCTTGAATTGCGGGTCTGAGCGAGACGCCGACGTGTGCGACTACTGCGGGCTCAGCACCGTCGCTGCCGAATTCTCGCTGCGCAAAACCCTGCTGAACCGCACGGCAATTTTTCTCCTGGGCGCGATCCTCTTCGTCACCGCCAGCGGCATGTACCCAGCGCTCGATCTGGACCAGATGCTGATCTTCGGCGGAATAATCTTTTTCGCGGTGCTCGGGCTGGCCATCGTCGTGGAGCGGCGAGCGGTGCGCCACACCGAAACCGAGGCGTTGAAGCGCGCCTACTACGGGCTCATCCCTGTTCCGTGGCTCCTGGGCGCGCTGCTGTTTGCCAATGGAGCCTTGGACACTTCGCGGCCGCACGTCGAGCAAACTCGCGTGGTCGGAAAATTCTCGATGCCCGGTCCCGTTCCCACCCGCAGGCTGATCGTCCGCTCGTGGCGGGAAGGGAACCGCTTCGAACACCTCGCCGTCTCGCGCCAGGATTTCGACGCCTTCAATCCCCGCGACCGAATCGAAGTGGAAATCAAGGATGGCCTCGCCGACATCCCATGGGTCGCTGGCGTCTCCCACCGCTAATCGCGTTCCGCTTCGCACGGTATTGATTGTCATCCCGAGCGAGGCAGCCGTCCGACCGACGAGGGATCTGCTGTCGATCTCGCCTGCACGCACCGCCGGACTCCAGCCCGGCGTCTCGCTGGGCCCTTTAGGTCCAAACGCGCCGGGTTCTTTAGCCCGGCAGCCTTTGTTTTTCGCTATCCGCCCGAATTCGTCATTCGGCGCGAACAAAACTCGAAAATAATCATGCGCCGGGACGTTCCGGGCAGAGGTGTGTCCGAATGTTTGTTTTCTATGACTTAGGTGCGTTTCTACTCGATTGACTGTCTCGGGTAACCACCCCAAAACGCGGAGCGTTTCGGGGACCCCGGGTAGAAATGCCCGGACAACTCGAAAAAAGCGCGCGGAAAACAGAAAGAGAAAATGCACCGGGAAGTTCCGCCCTTGGTGCTGGCCGAGTGTTTGTTTTCTATGAGTTAGATGAGTTGAAGGTCGATTGACCGTTCCGCCCCATGCAATGCGGCGAGAGTGAAGAAAAAGAGAATACTTCGCGCGGGTGAGACAACGCGAATGGTAGCGCGCTCCCGCGCCCGTCCTAATGGCGGAGCTGAAGCTCCGCCCTCCTAAAATGCACGGTGCTGCTGCGCGTGTCTTATCGGCGGAGTTCCCTTCGGCTTCGCTCAGGACGACAAAACCCCGCCCTTCCGCCCTACTGCGGGTGCGGGCGAGGAGGTGCTTTGGCCGCTTTACTTCGGCCGTTGCTTGCCCGAGTTTCCCGTCTGCGCACATAGCCACAGATCGACGGTACAAGAGAGGGCGCAAGAATTTCTACTGGTCGGAAGTACAGGTTTGGGACAGGGCGCTAGGACTGGCCGCCCGCGCAGCGCGCGGTTTGTATCGGAACTGGGCGTAGCGGCGCAGACTTTCGCGCCATTTGCGTCCCGGCGCCTTATACCGACAAGCTCGGCAGTTTCATAGCAAGATTTCGGCGAATGCGGGCAGAAATCTGTAAATGTCGCGGTAGTGTAAGACATCGTCGGACGACAGATTGAAGTCTCTCGGGACCCATCCGTCGGGGCATGGCATTTCGCGATCGAGATAGACCCTTTCCTTTCGGGTAAGGCGTGGAATTTTGATTTCGAATGGTGGCCGGTCGAAGCTGTCGCGGTAGTAGACGGCCTCGGAAAGTGTACTGGCTTTAAGCTTTCGCTTTTCCGTTCGTCCAGCCAGCATCCCCCCCATCGTGAGCATCGAGTGCGAGTCCCTGTATGAGAAGTTAAATATCGGGGCGAACTCGATTTCTCCGCGCGCTACGATCGATCTGTTGAACGCCGACTTCAGGACCTCGGTCGTACGCGTGATGAGTTCTGATTTCCCAAAGTCTGAGTTTGTGAGCCCGACCTTCAAGTGGGAGCTAGCGTGGTGCTCAAAGTATTTCCTCCAATGCTTCGGGCCAAGCACTTCCGCGGCGCTGTCAAAGCTTGGATCTACGTTCTTATAGTCGTAGTCCTCGGGCGGTTCGACATCGACTGTGACTAGGAGGATCGATCCCGGAGATAGGACGGTGAGGGCCGAATGAATGTCCAATAGGAACTCTTTTTGGAGGACTCCGTCATAGTCGAGCCAGACGATGTGGTGGATTTCTCGATTTAAGTTCGGTATTTCGGACGACGCGGGCACCATCTTTACTTCGATGCACGAGAATGGCTTATTAAAATTGACGCGGGTTTCTAGGCTCGGTTCTTGTTCGAGGCTCACCAGCCTTTTGAGTCCAAGAAGCTTATGCAAGAGGATGAAATCGACAAAGTAAATCGCGCCGAAACCAGTGTACTGATAATCTTCGATCGCAAATCCTGCTGTGGCAAGGCGTTGCAGGGCGTCCATTATCATGCGCCGCTCGGCCTGTTTTGCCGGGCGCATGTCGTATTGCACCCGGTAGCTTGAGCTGACGCGGTTCACTCTTCGCACTCCGTCTTTACGAAGTGGTCGAGCACATGCCTGCCAATTTCAGCCGCGCCCATTGAAGACCTCCGGAGGCGTTGTCGTACCTTGTCGAGCAATCGCACCTCGGCTTGGAACCTAACCCACTCAAACTTTTTTTCCTTCCGCTTCGGTGGGGTGTATAGGAAGCCCGTAGATGGCTTCGCCGCGACGTCATTGAACGAGATTGCCTTCACGTTCCCGACTGTGTCTCTGATATCCGCAACCTCGGTCGTCGATTCGGCTGGATATTGGGAATTTAGAAATGTGAGGATCGGCCTCGTCATCGTCGCCATCAGGGCGCGCGCTTTGATGAACGACGTGGATTCCCGATTCAGGTCGCGCTTCGTTGTCGTCCAAGGGAGGTTAAGCGGGTTGTCCGACTCGAACGACGCCACGCCGATGAAACTGCGATATTTCGGTTGAAAGCTAGCAAAGTCTCGACTCCAGCCGGTTAGATTCGTCTTGTCGGCGCGGACGACTACTCTCCCATTGCACAAGACGTACCATCCAGCGTCTTCAGACGTACGCTGGCCCGGTGCCACCGTTGCCGCAAGCTTCACTTTGACTCCGTCGTGCTCGAATTTTTCGTTGGCGGCTCGGAGGACGCCATTCAGCTCTCCGAGGTTTATTGGCTTCGGGTCAACATCGTCGTCATTGATTCGGAGTCGAACGCAGTTTCCAAGGAAGTAAGGATACGTATTTGAGGCATCTTCGAAAATGTTCTTCGGTACGTCGCCCTCCTTAATACGGAGTTCGACCTCTGGCCTTAACTCAGTGATCGTTATAGCTGTTCCAGCTCGCCTTTCTGACCCGGTGCCTTCAATGAACGTAATGGGCACCTTCCATTCGCTTTTCTCCGCCCATTCGTCCAGTTTGAAGGAAACCTCAAAACCTTCCTCGGCGGTGCGAGAGACGATGCGAAAATTGTTACCTATTTTGAAAAGCGCTCGCTTCATCCCGACTCCGTAAGCTCCGAGCTTCCCGAGTTCTTCGCCCGCGGAGTGGCCGAAGCAAAAAACTTCATCTTGCGCCCGGTGCCTGGAGATTCCGCCGCAGGTGTCTACCACCTTTATTTGGTGTTCATTGCAGGTCACTTCGACCGTTCCTACGCCCTTGCCCACGTTGGCTGTTTCGGGCTCGAAAACAAGCTTGGAGACGGAAACTGAATGCTTTTGCAGGTATGAATCGATAGAGTTGTCAATCAGATCCAGCACGCACTCTTCGAGGGAAATGTCTCTCGTGAACATGTCGATAAAGAATTGCTTGCGGACGTCTGCTGCCGCGTATCTCATTTTCGTGACTTCTCCCTGGCGGTTGCGGAGTATTCAATTATTCGGGTTTTCATGAGCAGGCAGTTGGCCCTCACGATGTCGCAGGTTGCAAACCGCATTCCTCTTCTACCGGCAGCTACAATTCCGGTTCCGGCCCCCCCGAACGGATCGACGTAGAGTCCCCCCCGATATCCGACCATCGTGAAGACCCTGTGGAACAGCAATGGGGGTAATTCGTTCGCGGGACGGTGCTTGTGGATCGAATGTCGGACGGGGCTGAGGTCGTCCCATATGTCGCTTAGGTTGATTCCCTTCCTGCGGATTATCGGCTTATAGCCGCCGTAATCCCTGATGAGCTCACCGCAGGTGCGGCACTCCTGCGGTGATATTCTGGGGCGCAGAAATCGCTTCGGCTTGCCTTTTGTGAACATCATTAGGGCATAGTGGGCGGGATACAGCCGGTTTCCACGGACGAACCCATTTTTCATGGATATCGCGATCCACTGTTGGAATCTCAACTTGCCATCCAGATAGGCTCCAAGCCGCATTGCCCAGAGAGGAACGTGGTACAGAAAGAGGGAGCCTCCTGGCTCAAGCACGCGGATCGATTCGCTCGCTACGCTCTCCAGCCAGAGGCGGTACTCGTTCTCGGGAAGTCGGTCTAGGTTCTTCCTGCTCCCGTACTGTTTACCAAGATTAAATGGCGGGTCCAGGAAGACGACGCGCGCAGACTCTCGCTGTAAGTTTTTAAGGAAATCGACCGCATCCCCGCAGACGATTTCCCCATGGACGCGCTTGCTCCTCGCTGCGTATACGACTTCGTTAGAGCGCGTCATCATTCAGCGCCGTCCTGTTTCGTATAGCATGTCGGAACGGCGAAGATTACCATGAATACACTCTCGCGGGCCATTAGTCTCTCTAGCTCTCGTTTGGCCGAACCGGCATCCGGTGGAACAAAACTCCGCCGCTGCGCGTATAAGAGATCGGAGCCTCGATACCGGCGCGCTCCGGGGGATGCCGATTAGCAATCACAAGATGGCGCAGGAACGAATCGTGCGAGGCGCTGCAAATGGGGCAGCTCCGGCGGCTGCCGTTGGGGCGATGGCGAAGGCACAAACCGTGCGAGGCGCTGCAAATCGGGCCGTCCGGGCGATGCGCGCTGCGGCTGTTGCTACGCTGCGGGCTGCGCCTATTGCCGCGCTGAGGGCCGCAGTAATTGTTGCGCTGCTGGCCGTCGTGGCGATAGGCGCGATTGGCGCGAGTGCCGCTACGGCGCGGGCGGGCACGGTGATCGACCGGAAGCTGAAGCTGGCGCCGGGCGGGGAGTTTGAGTTGTATGCGTTTGGAGGCAGCGTGAGCGTGATGGGCAGCGCCGAGAGCGGCGTGGACGTGGCCATCACCAGCACACGCGACGACATTCAACGCGACGTGGATTTCAAG
>DATLSB010000207.1:0-17364 GCA_035534415.1 Candidatus Dormiibacterota bacterium
CGGTGGGGGCCGGTGTGAGCCGAATCCGGTTCATGCGCCCCGCACCTGAGACCAGGCAGCGGGGCTTTTTATTTCGCGGCGGTATTTTGCGGCTGTGATTCGTAGCCATGAATGCAGAAGAAGAGAGAAACGAGGATACCCGGCAACATGCAGAGTGACTTAATCAAAAAAGGAGTGGCGCGGGCCCCGGCGCGGGCCATGCTAAGAGCGACTGGCTTGACCGACGCCGATATCGAGAAGCCGCTCGTCGCTATCGCCAATACTTGGACGGAAGTGACTCCCTGCAATTATCACCTGCGCGCGCTGGCGCAAAAGGTGAAGGAAGGCGTTCGCGCCGCGGGCGGCACGCCCATCGAGTTCGATACGATTGCCATTTCCGACGGCATCACCATGAAGACCGAGGGCATGAAGGCGTCGCTCGTGTCGCGCGAAGTGATCGCCGATTCCATCGAACTGTTCGTTTTCGGCCACGCCTTCGATGCAGTGGTAGCCATTTGCGGCTGCGACAAGACCATTCCCGGAACGGTGATGGCTTTGGCGCGCCTCAATCTCCCTTCGCTTTCGCTGTATGGCGGGTCGATTATGCCCGGCCATTTTCATGGCCACGACGTGACCATTCAGGACGTGTTCGAAGCCGTGGGCGCGTGCCAGGCCGGCAAAATGACCGAAGCCGAGTTGCGCGACCTGGAAGGCAAAGCGTGCCCCGGCGCCGGCGCGTGCGGAGGACAGTTCACCGCCAACACCATGGCCACGGCGCTGACGTTTCTCGGAATTTCTCCGATGGGCGCGAACGAAGTTCCGGCTGTCGATCCGCGAAAATCGCAGGTGGCATTCGATTGCGGCCAGCTTGCCATGGCGCTGTGGAAGAAAGATACGCGCGCGCGGCAGATCATAACCGCCGCGTCTTTGCGCAACGCAATCGTCTCGGTTGCGGCCACCGGCGGATCGACAAACGCCGTCCTGCACCTGCTGGCGATTGCGCGTGATGCAGACGTGCCTCTTACCATCGATGAGTTCGGGAAGATTTTCGCCAGCACGCCGCTGCTCGCCGATCTGAAACCTGGAGGCCACTTCAACGCTGTCGACATGTACACGGCCGGAGGCATGAGATACCTCGGCAAACTCTTACAGGACGCGGGACTGCTCACCGACTCGCCGACTGTTTCCGGCAAAACGCTTTTCGAAGAACTGGCCAGCGCGAAAGAGACTAGCAGCCAGAGGGTGATCCATCCTCTTTCGAATCCGATCAAGAAAGACGGCGGCCTGGCTATTCTGCGCGGCTCGCTCGCTCCGGATGGCTGCGTGATCAAGCTCGCGGGACACGAGCGCGTTCATCAGAGCGGCCCGGCGAAAGTTTTCGACTCTGAAGAAGCCGCGTTCGAGGCCGTGCAGCAGCAAAAGATTAAGGCGGGCGATATCGTCGTAATTCGCTACGAAGGGCCAAAGGGCGGACCCGGCATGCGCGAGATGCTCGGCGTTACGGGCGCGATTGTCGGCCAGGGACTTGGTGATTCCGTGGGCCTCGTGACCGACGGACGTTTCAGCGGCGCTACGCACGGGCTGATGATTGGCCACGTAGCTCCCGAAGCCGCCGCTGGCGGCCCGATCGCAATGGTGCGCGACGGCGACATCATCACGATTGACGTCGCGAACAAGCGGTTGGATGTGGATGCGAATCTCGACGAGCGCCGCGCACAGTGGAAAGCGCCGGCCCCGCGTTACACCACCGGAGTGATGGCGAAATACGCAAAGCTGGTTCGATCGGCGTCCGAGGGCGCCGTCACCAGCGCGTCGTAAATTTCTGAAAGTCCTAAGGAGAATAAAACGATGGCGAAGATGTTTTGGGAACAAGATGCAAACCCGAAGGCGCTGGCAGGCAAGCGCATCGCGGTGATCGGTTACGGCAGCCAGGGACGCGCCCACGCGCTAAACCTGCGCGATAGCAAACTAGAGGTGGTGGTGGGATTGCGGCCGGGCGCTTCATGGCAACAAGCTGAGCAGGATGGCTGGAAGCTCGTGTCACCCGCCGAAGCGGCGAAGGACGCGGACGTGGTCATGATGCTGGCTCCAGACATGGCGCAGCCGTCTATTTACAAGAATGAAATCTCGCCGAATTTGAAGCCGAACGCCATGCTGCTTTTCTCACACGGCTTCAACATTCACTACGGACAAATCACTCCGCCCGCCAACATCGACGTGACCATGGTCGCGCCGAAGGGGCCTGGAAATTTGGTTCGCCGGCAATACGAAGCGGGGCGCGGGGTGCCCTGCTTAATTGCCGTGCACCAGGACGCATCCGGACACGCGTTTGACCGCACGCTTTCCTACGCGCACGCCATCGGCGGAACGAAACCTGGGGTGATTCAAACCACTTTCGCGGAAGAAACGGAAACCGATCTTTTCGGCGAGCAGGCGGTGCTGTGCGGCGGCGCGCGCGCTCTGATTCAGGCTGGATGGGAAACGCTCGTGAACGCTGGCTATCAGCCGGAGTCCGCGTATTTCGAATGCCTGCACGAACTGAAGCTGATCGTCGACCTGATCTACGAAGGCGGCATCGCGGAGATGCACAAGTTCGTCAGCGAAACCGCGAAGTATGGCGATCTTACGCGCGGCAATCGTGTGATCGACGAGCGCGTCCGCGAGAACATGAAAAAGATTTTGGACGAAATTCAGACCGGGCAATTCGCGCGCGAGTGGGTGCTGGAAAATCAGGCCGGACGCCCGCAGTACGCCAAGCTGCTCGAACGCGATCGCAACCACCCCATCGAAAAAGTGGGGCAGGAACTGCGCAAGCAAATGGCGTGGCTCAAACCCGAAGCCGTAGCGGCGCAGGGAAAAAAGTGACGCTGAGCCGTCCGCAACATTCGATGCTCGTCGAGCGCATGTGCTGGCTGTCAGCCCGCCGGTCCTGTAGGTAGAGGACCGGCGGGAATCATTATGGCGGGCACACTTCCCTTTCGCCGCGTCGCGATAATCGGCACCGGTCTCATCGGCGGATCGTTCGCGCTCGCGCTGCGAAGGTACTTTCCGGATATATCGATCATCGGATACGACCGGCCCAATGTGCTGCAGAGCGCAGTGGCGCGCGGCGCGATCAAGGAAGCTGCTTCCGATCTCTTGAGCACCCTGCGTGGAGCCGATCTTGTCTACCTGGCGCTTCCAATCGTCCCTACGCTCGAAGTCCTGCCAGAAATTGCCAAACGCATTGATCCCGGCGCGCTGGTTACCGACGCGTGTAGCACCAAATCCGTGATTTGCCGCGCCGCTCGCGAAGATTTTCGCGGTGGCGCGATCTTTCTCGGCGGGCATCCGATGGCCGGCAAAGAGCAGTCCGGAATCGAGCACGCCGATGCGGAATTATTTCATGGCGCGCCATATGCGCTGATTGGCTCGGCCGAAACAGCGTATCCGCGGGCGAAAATGTTCGCGGAAACGCTGGCCGCGATCGGCGCACAACCAAGATGGTGCGATGCCGACACGCACGATTGGGCTGTGGGCATCGTTTCGCACCTGCCGCAGATGGTGTCCATTGCGCTCGCGCGAGTGGTGCAGGACGAAACCGACGAGACGGGACTTCCGCTATCGCTTGCCGGTCAAGGATTACAGGACATGCTGCGGTTGGCGGGAAGCCCTTACGGGGTGTGGCGGGACATTCTGCTGACGAATACCGAAAACGTTTCGCGCGCGCTCGACCGCTTGGCGCAAACCATCGATTATCTGCGCACACGCCTGGCGACCAAGGAACTCGAGGGGGAATTCCAAGCCGCCAACGAAATCTACAAGCAACTGCAAAAACAGCGATGAATTCCCCCGCAAGACGCGTTCTTCGGAGTGAAAATGAGATATTGGCTCGTAAAACACGATAAAGAATCCATAAAATCAAGACCCGGTTCGATCTGGAGAGAAATTGAGGGTTGCAGCAGGGTGCCGCCCAATTACCGGCAAGTCAAAATTGGGGACCAGTTCATTCTTTACGCCTACAAGACCAGTGAACATATGGACTCCGAGCCATGCCAGGAGATTTATGGATTTTACGAAGTCACCCGTGAGTTCGAAGAGGAAGATTTAGAGGAAGGTCGTCACTGGACAATCAAGGGAAACCCGCTACCCGAACACAAACAGGGTTGGGTGCCAATACAGGACCTAACTCAGTTCTTTGAAAAGAAGAAATTCAACCAGCAAGCAGTCATCGAATTGACCCGCGTTGAATTTGAGAGATTCTTAAGGAGGCACGAGGAATCGTTACCTTAAAACCGCGCCGAAACTCTCTCCTCAGAATGGCGGTTCGAGTCATTCTGAGCGAAGCGAAGAATCTCTCTGCGCAGGATGAATCACCTCCCTAGCTCGGAATGCCGCACAGGCCGTCGCTACATGTCAGGCCCGCAGGCATGCGGATCGGACGCGCGTCGCGTTTGAGCCCGCCCTTTGGCCGCCACTTGTCGACCGACGCCGACGTTACGTAGCGAAAATCCGTAGTCAACCACAACGGATTCGATTCGCCGCCAACGACCACAATGTTGATGCCTTTCGGATCGTTGTAAGGCGCGATCAGCGTATCGGGCGGGAGATTCGCCCAGGTGGCGAATGGCTCGACTCCTGCGCGGGCCACGGGTCGATTGAATGCGTAGATCACGTCCGCGGCCCAATATTGGCTAGCGGGAATTTTCGTGTTTTCCGAAAGCCAGCGAGCCACGTCCTGCTTGGTCTGAAAGCCTTGCTCTTTCAGACCTTTTGCGACCAGCGGATCCATCACCAGCGTGGCGACCGAATGCAACGCAGAAAAAGCTTTCAGCATGATTGCGGTTTCTTCATTCGCTGGGCGAATCGAGTTTGCAGCGCCCATGCTGTTGATGACGCTCCATCCGCGAAATATGCTGACCACGCTCTCGTCGCCTCGAAAACCTTTTTCGACGTGGAAGGGTTCCCACACGCTGCTCTCTTCATTTTCGGCGCAGCACATGTTGTTGTAGTTCAGATTGTGGCCGGTGGATGCGAGCAGCGTGTCGCCCAGACGCGCATTGCCGAGATTGATGCTCATCAGCGTCCAAGCGCGGCCAATCACGGCATTGGCGAAATTGAACGGGCTCAGCGCGCCGAGTCCTGCGTTCATGGCGATTTCGCCGCGAATCGGGCCGTTGACGATCACCATTCCAGCAAAAGACGTAGTGGAACTTGGAAACGCCGGATGGCCTGTCGACGCTATCGCCAGAATCACCGGAAAATGTTCGGGGCGAGCACCGGCCATCACCGCATTGATCGCGACTTTCTCGACCATGTACGACGTGTATTCGCCGCGATGCGCGACGGCCATCTTTCCGACGATTTCATCAGGCGCGTGGCTGGTGCCTTCGAGCATTTCCGCGACGCGATCTTCGGTCGGCAGCACGATCGGCAAGCCGTCGGTCCAGCCATTCTCAATGAAGAGTCGCTGCAAATTTTCTTCCGTATCAGCTTCGAGCACTCGCGAGCGTGGCGGCGGAAAGGGACGCGCAGCGGGCTTTTTCTCTTCGCTGGTGAGGGGGCTCGTGAGCGCGTCGATTAACTCGCCGACAAACGGTTTGCCGCTGACGGGATCGTTCCCGTCCACATATTCGCGCAACCGAGCGGCGGACTGACCCACCACGGGATAAGGAGTGAAGCTGAAGCGCAACGACATCCCGTGGGCCTGCAGATCGCGACGAATGTAATCGGAAAATCTTGCAGTGGTTATGGGCGCAGTGGGAATGCCCGAATCGTTTTCGAGCTTGCGGCAATGCTCGGCGACCGCCGAGGAGCAGCCGTCTCAACCGCCGACGCCGAAGATGACGGCGTGGCCCTCGCGCTTGATTTCGGCCCACAAATCCGGCGAGTCCATGAACATGTTGCCGGGTTTGTGCTTCAGCACGATACGCGTTTCGGGCATGTGCAGCAAAAACCAGTCGCGCAGCTGATCGAGGAATTCGTACCCACCGGCGAACCCCACATCGACTAAATAAACTGTTTTGCCTTGCAGCGTGTCGAGGCGCGGAGCCATCGACAGATATTTTCTCGACTCTACCGGAGCGCCCAGCGGATCGAGCACGGTCAAGAGCGAGCGGTGCAACGTGCTCTGGCTGCTCTCAATGGTCTGCGCCATACATCACCTCCCACGCGAAAGCAAATTCGCGCAATCGAGTTGATCTTAACTCCATTCGCGTGACGCGAAGCAGAATTGTGAACTTTTTGTAGGGAGCGTATCGGGAGTCAGCGCTTGCTGTTGCTGTGGGCCACACGCGGCTCGGCGGTTTCGGCAACGGCTCCAACTCCGTGGCGAACCAGCGCGACGAATGCGGCGGCGGACCGAGGCAGGCTGCGGTCGCGGCGATAGACGATTCCCAACTCGCGGGAAATGTCCATATCCGAGACAGGAATCAGCTTCACTTGTCCGGCTTTCACTTCGTCCTGCGCGAAGCTTTCGCTGATTAACGAAACGCCGAGACCAGCGGCCACGAATTTCTTAATCATGCCAACGCTGGCGAGCTCCATAGCGATCCGCATCTGGGAGCGATAGGGACGAAACTGCTTGTCGAGCACCTGGCGGGTGAAGCCGGTCTTCGGAAAAATAAGAGGCTGGCCCGCGATGTCACTGGTGTGCACGCTTTTGTAGGAAGCCAGCGGATTCGTGGGGCTGACCATCAGCATTATCCGGTCGCGGAAAATCGGATGAACTCGCAGGCTGGGCGATTTCACCGGCATGGTGACGATGCCGACATCGACAGTACCATCCTCTACTTTTTCGAGAACTTTGTGGCTGAAATTGCGATAGATGCTGATCTGCACAGAAGGATAGCGACGGCTGTATTCGCCGAAGATGTCCGGTAGGACGTAAAGGCAAGTAGCTTCGTTAGCGCCAAGGGCAAGAGTGCCGCGCGGCGTTGTGGCTTGATCCGCGACGGCGCGCAGCGATTCATTGCGCAGAGTCAGCAAGCGGTTGGCGTATTCGAGCAGCGTCTCACCCGCGACGGTGAGGCGCACCGATTTACCCACGCGATCGAAAAGCTTTTGCCCATATTCCTGCTCGAGCTGGCGGATTTGTGCGCTGACAGCCGGCTGCGAGCGGTACAGCTTCTGTCCCGCGCGCGAAAAGCTGCCCTGCTTCGCGATTTCCAGGAAAGTTATGAGATGGTCAAAGTCCATTCGCCGGTGCCCCGGATTATAGCAAAACTGAATTGCAAGTCGTTGGAAAAGAGACGCATCAGGTGCGCGGACAGAGGGGCTGGTACGGATTCGGCTGCTTTCCTACGCGCGCGAAGCCGCGATTTCATTGATCTAAGATTTGACGGCCGGGGCGTGCTGCTCCGGCGAGTGCACAATGTTGCGCTTTTGCCGATCGGAAGGCGTGGGATTGCGCCATTCGCGGCCTTCGCGGCGCAGGAGTTCGTCCGCTAGCGTGGGCCCCCACGAACCTGCCGGATAATTGGGAAAATCGCGCGGCGGAAGAGCGTTCCAGACGTCAAGAATCGGCTGGACGACCGACCAGCCCGCCTCGACCATATCGGCGCGCTGGAACAGCGTGGGATCGCCGCACATACAGTCATACAGCAGCGTTTCGTAGCCGGTGGAAGGTGTAGTGCCGAAATAATCGGAGTACTCAAAATCCATATTGACGGCACCGAGACTTACCACAGGACCCGGCACTTTTGCTTCGAAGCGCAGCGAAATGCCTTCTTTTGGCTGGATGCTGATCACCAGCTCGTTGGAGGGAATTTTTTCGACCGAAGTATCGCGAAACAGAATGAACGGCGGGCGCCGGAAGCGAATCACGATTTCGGTGACGCGCTCAGCCATGCGCTTACCAGTTCGAATGTAAAACGGCACGCCAGCCCAGCGCCAGTTGTCGATATTAAGGGCCACTGCGACGTACGTGGGAGTATTCGAATCGGGCGAAACATGCGGTTCGTTTCGATAGGCCGGCACATGTTTGCCATCGATTATTCCATCGCCATATTGGCCGCGCACGGCGCGATCGAGCACGTGTTCGGGGCTGAGCGCCTGAATGGCGCGAAGTACTTTGGTCTGCTCATCGTGCACCGCATCAGCATCGAACGAAATCGGTGGCTCCATGGCGGTTAAGGTGATGAGCTGGCAAATGTGATTGGGCACCATGTCACGCAGCGCACCTGCCGAATCGTAGTAACCGCCTCGCAATTCCACGCCAAGCTGTTCGGCAACGGTGATTTGCACGTGATCCACGTAGCGGCGATTCCAAATGGGCTCGAAAATTCCGTTAGCGAAACGAAACGCTAGAATATTCTGAACGGTTTCTTTGCCGAGGTAATGATCGATGCGGTAGATCTGCTTTTCCTCGAGAACTTCACCCACGGCGCGGTTGAGCGCGACCGCCGAAGAGAGGTCGTGGCCAAAGGGCTTCTCGATTACCACGCGGCGCCAGCTGTGGCTTTCCGTCTTCGTGAGCCCGGCGCCTCCAACTTGCTGGACTACCGTTGGAAAAAATGAGGGGCTGGTAGCGAGGTAAAAAAGCCGATTGCCCAGCGTGCGCTGTTCTTTTTCGGCTTGATCTAAAGTTTCCTTCAGCTTGTGATACAGCTCCGGGTCTTCGAAGTTTCCGGACGTGTAGTACAGGCGCTTGACGAACCACTCCCAGCAACTCATGTCCACACCGTCGACCGAGTATTGGCGAATATCGTCGGTCATGCGCTCGCGAAACTCTTCGTTTGAGAAAGGCTCGATGGAAACGCCGATGATCGCGAACTCTTCGGGAAGTAGCTTGCTGGCGGCGAGGTTATAGATCGCGGGCATTAACTTGCGCTTGGTGAGGTCGCCGCCCGCACCGAACAGAATCATGGTACAGGGATCGGGGCGGCTCGCTTGGGCTCGCCGCAGAGATCCGGCTCCGTCAGGCGACGCCATCAGCGAATCCTCCTAAAAAGCTGTGCAAATTATGCGCCGGGACATTCCGAGTAGACGGGGGCCCGAGTGATTGTTTTCTGTAACTTAGGCCCGTTTCTACTTGAGTGACTGCTCCGGGTAGACGACGAGGTTGGCGGGCTGTAAGCGAACAGCTAGCGGGCGAGCGATACGCCGGGCCAAGCACCGTGGTTGGACAAAAATCATGAGCGATAGGGCGGCCGCTGAGTGTCCGAATGACGCTAACATCCATTGCGACCACTCCTCTGCGGGTCTTTGTCCTTCCCTGTCGACCCACGCTGCTTCACATTCAAAGTATCATAAGATGCATGCGTCCGCAGATTTGCGTTCAGATGTAATTTGTCTGCGTTGCGTGCGTATAAACACGCAGCAAGCCAGTTACCCGAATGGAGCGAGGCATGAAAATCGTGCGGTGGGTAGCAATTGCCGTGGCGGGGCTTATCGCGCTGATTATGGTCGGGCTGCTGGCTTATCGGGCTCACCTTCAGCACCAACTGGCGCTACAGTGGAAAATCACTTCGCCGAACGGTGTCGACGAAGCGAAATACCTGGCGATCGATGGCGCGCAGGAATGGATCACTATCCGCGGCCAAAATCGCAGCAATCCGGTGATTCTTTTTTTGCACGGCGGTCCGGCAGAAGCCAATTCGCCGTTTGTCGGGTTCTACCTTCCTTTTGAGAAAAACTACCTGTTCGTGCAATGGGACCAGCCCGGAGCCGGCATGACGTACATGAAGGGCGGCGAGAATCAACCAGCGCCTACGCTCGACGGCACAGTAAACGACGGCATCGCCGTAGCCGAGTACCTGCGAAACGAACTTCACCAGCAGAAAATCACGTTGATTGGACAGGATTGGGGAGGTCTGGTCGGCATTCGAATGGTCGAGAAGCGGCCGGACCTTTTTTCCGCTTTCATTGGCACGGGGCAAATCGTCGGCATGATGGCCGGACAGCGTTGGCAGTATCAATACGCTCTGAGCCATGCAACCGCGAGCCATGACGAAAAAATGCTCACGGCGCTTAAACAAGTTGGACGCGCGCCTTACCGCACTCTTGACCGCTACAGCGATTTTCAAACGTGCTGCCGGAACCCTTTCTGGCCCGCGGACGATGTCGCGGGAATTCGCCAAATGGAAGCCATGCTGGTGATATCGCCGAGCCTGACCATTTCCGAAGCTCGCGGCTGGTACACTGGGCTGCGAACAAATGAAGTGAAGCTGGACACGTTCTGTTTGGCAATGCCCGATTTGCGTGACACGGACACGAAATTTTCTGTGCCGGTATTTTTCATTCAGGGCGCGGACGACAATGTGACGCCGACGAGCCTGGTTGCCGATTACGAGCAAAAGATCCAGGCTCGCATGAAACGAATCGATGTAGTTCCCGACGCCGGACATTTTGTGATGTGGACGCACGCGAACTCGTTTCTACTTCTATTGCAAGCGGACTTGCGGCTGGTCCAAGCCACTTCCAGCTCCGCGAATTAGATCGACATGGTCATCCACCGACGGCTTACCGAGGCGATGACCTGAGGTCCCTCCCGATTGCTGACACGACGATTCGCTGAATCCTAATTACACCGTTTACCCAATATCACTTCCAAGCGAGTGCTCGCAGCATATTGTTAAGGCGCGCTGGGGGCGCCACCAGCGAAAAAAAACTAAAAGGGAGCAAACATGAATTCCGACCAAGTAGCAGGACAATGGAAACAAGCCAAAGGAAAGTTGAAGGAACAGTGGGGCAAGCTCACGGATGACGACCTGACGGTGATCGAAGGAAACCGCGATCAATTGGTCGGTCGAATCCAGGAGAGATACGGTATCACGCGGGAAGCGGCGCAGAAACAAGTCGAAGAATGGAACCGCAGCCACGCGGCTTAGCCGCATTTCTCGTTGCGGAGGTGGGCGTCCCAGCCGCCCCGCCGCCCGAATTTTTCAGAGCCCTCGGAATATTCCCCGCTAACTGCGGGCACGTCTTACTTTCTAACCCAACATAGCGGCAGACTCAGTGGAGCGAACCAGTGGCCGATGCTCACGACCCTGTCCAAATACCCCTTCCGCGATATCATCGCTTATTGTCAATCGGGGGCTCAGGAGGCCTGACATGAGAGTCGAAAAACTTACGGTTGATCTATCTAACTATCCGGATCTGGTAGTGCTCTACCTGGGAATGCGAGTGCGAACGGTCACAGGCCTGAAGACTCTCGTGGGATTCGGACCGAAAATCGCAAAATCAGCGGCGGATCGACCGGGCGGGCTACTGCGGCACGAGGCCTTTCTTTGGTCATTGTTTCCGCCACATGCGGGCATTCGGCAGTATTGGCGCGATTTCGAATCTCTGGAACGATGGGCCAGATCGGAGCCGCACCGACTGTGGTGGAAGAACTTTCTACACGATTCACGCGGCGCAGGATTTTGGCACGAGACTTATTTCATGCGCGGAGGAATCGAAGCGATCTACGACGATATTCCGCCCATCGGTCTGCTGAGCTTCGCGCCAAGTATCTCCGCGAGGGGGTCGCTGTTCTCGTCGCGGCAGCGCGCCAATATAGTAGGCTCCTCCTCCATCGCTCCGCCGATTTCGGAATCCGAGCTCCCGGAGAAGTAAGGCGCTGGCAAGCGGAGCAAAGTTGCAGCGGCTATGGACGGATTTCAATCACGGTTCCGACCCGCACCACCGGCCAGATTTTTTCGATTTGTGAATCAGTAACCGCAATGCAGCCGTCGGTCCAATCGATCCAATGCTGCGCGGATCCCAACCAAGCAAAGCGAGGTTCGACGCCGTGGATTTCAATGTCGCCTCCAGGGTCTTGGCCTAGCCTTGCAGCTCGGGCACGATCCTCGGAGTTAGGATATGAAACATGAAGCGCCGCATCGAACCGACTTTCGGATTTCTCCGCATCGACCACGTACATTGCCACCGGGGTCTTATGATCGCCTTTACGTCGCTTTGCACCTGAACTTCGTCCCAACGCCACCTTGTATACCTTGAGTATCTTGCCGCGCGACATAAGGGCCATCGTGTGTGCCGATTTCACGACTACGATTTCATCGACTTCCGTCCCCTGGGGGAACGGCTGCCTCGTGGCGCCGCAGCCCGCCCAAAACAGCAGCGCGAATAGGGCGAACCCCAAGGAACGAAACGGTCCAGTCGGCCCTCCACCAAGTCGCGACAATTCAGGCGTCGGAGAGATGCGTCCTCGACGAAGCATCAAGCGCATGTGCTTTAAGCGAGGGCAGCGCGGATGGCGGCGTCCAGACGGGCCAGGCCGGCGGCGACGTCTTTGCCTAGATGGACGCGCAGGACGCGGCGATTGCGTTCGGCGAGGACTTGAAAATCGCCGCGGGCTTGCGCTGATTTCACCACACCGAAGGTGTACTTGTGCCCTGGGACCGGAAGATCGGCGGCATCGTCGCAAGTGATTTGGAGGAAAACTCCGGAATTAGGACCGCCCTTGTAGGCCTGGCCAGTGGAATGGAGAAAGCGCGGGCCGAAACCGAGACAAGTAGCGACATGATACTTGTCGCGGATAACGTGGCGGATCGCCTGGAGCTTGGATTCATTGGCGGCGTCGCGATTTAGGTAGCCGAGAACGGCAAAGTAATCTCCCGGCTCCAAGCGGTGGAGGTGCGCGCGCAATAGACCGGTGAGAGATTTATCGTTCGCGGCGGCACGCGCGAGATCGGCAGCGTTTTTCGGATCGGTGAAGAGCTGGATGTCCCCGTCTTTCAAGATCGGTGATTCGGACGGGAGCGAGCCGGATTTCTCGTAGGCGTCCGTAAGCTTGAGTGTCTCGATCTTGCTGGCTTCGACGTCGGGCTGATTGAAAGCGTTGATGCCGATTACGGAACCGGCGACGGCGGTGGCGATCTCCCAGCGGAAAAATTCTTGAGCCACGTCGTAGATATCGCGCACGGAAATGCGCACGAGCGGCTGCCCGGCATTTTCGAACGCGTCAACGGCGGCATCCTGGCGCGAATCGGGATCGGATTCGAGGCGCAAGTAAGCGAACACGCGATCCCTACCGTAAACGTCCGGCGAACCGAGCCGTTCGCGATCGACGGGGATCAGCCCCTTGCCCTGCTTGCCGGTGGATTCGGCGAGCAACTGTTCGAGCCAGGCGCCGAGATCGAAAATGGCGGGCGAGGCGATGATGGTAACTTTGTCGCGTCCATTTTTCTGTAGCGTGCCGAGGATGGAGCCGAGCACGACGCCGGGATTCTGATCCGCGGGAACCACAGAGGCGCAGGCGTGGACCATCTCCTCGGCGCGATCGAGAAATTTGCCGATGTCGATTCCCTGAATCGCTCCGGGAACCATGCCGAAATTCGAGAGCGCGGAGTAGCGTCCGCCAATTCCGGGAACGCCGTAGAAAATGTGGCGAAAACCTGCGGCTTCGGCGGCCTTTTGCAGATGCGAGCCGGGATCGGTGATGGCGATGAAGTGCTTGGCGACCTCAGCAGGACCAACGGTCTGTTTCACGCGTTCGAAGAAATATTGCTCGAAGATGTTCGGCTCGAGCGTGCTGCCGGACTTGCTGGAAACGATGAAGACAGTCTTGGCCAGGTCGAGCTTTTCCTCAAGCGCGAGGATCTGCGCCGGATCGGTGGAATCGAGCGCGAACATTTCCGGGTGCCCGGAAATTTTGCCGAAGGTCAGGCTAAGAACTTCGACGCACAGACTGGAGCCGCCCATTCCGAGAAGCGCGGCATGGGTGAATCCGGCGGAGCGCACGTCTTCGACCAGGCGTTCAAAGCGCTTGAGATTGGAGATTTGATCTTCGGTGATGGCGAGCCAATCGAGCCACTTGCCTTCGTCGGAGTTGGTCCAAAGCGAAGCGTCGCGGCCCCATAGGCGCTTGACCTTGCTATTTTTGTTCGCTTTCCAATCGTCGATGGTAACCTGCACGGCCTGCTGTAAATCTTTGGGCATCTTGTACGAAAAGCGGCTGACCGCGGGAGACGCCTGCACGGCTCCGGATTTCTTGGTGCTCTTTTCGACGGCGGCGAGGAGCTTGTCGAAGGCCTCGGCGAAAAGTTTGACGCCTTCGTCGGTGAGCTGATCGGTGGCGTCCTTCATGGAAACTCCGACACGAGCGAGATCCTGCATGGTTTTCTTCGCGTCATCGACATTTTCTTCCAGGCTGGCGCGCGGGACGCCGTGGTCGCGGAAGGCGTCAAAAGTAGCAGGAGGAATGGTGTTAACGGTATCGCGCCCGATGAGTTCTTCCACGTAGAGAACATCACGATACTTGGGATTTTTTGTGCTGGTGCTGGCCCACAGGACACGCTGGGTTTGTGCGCCGCGTCCAGCGAGCGACTGCCAGCGCGAGCTGGCGAAAATGCCCTTGTAGATTTGATAGGCGAGCTTGGCGTTGGCAATCGCGACTTTTCCTTGTAGGCTCTGGGCGAGCGCGCGATCGGCGTCGGATTTGGCGGATTTCGCGAAAGCGGCGAGCTGACTATCGACCAGCGTATCGATGCGGCTTACGAAAAAGCTAGCGACGCTGGCGATCTGACCGGCATCGCCGCCGTGCTTAACGAATTCTTCGAGACCTTCGATGTAGGCTTCGGCGACGCGTTCGTAGACTTCCTGGGCGAAGAGCAGCGTGACGTTGACGTTGATGCCCTCGCTGATGAGCTGGCGGAAAGCTGGGATGCCTTCAGGAGTGCCGGGCACCTTGATCATGATGTTGGGACGATCCACGGCTTTCCACAGGCGGCGCGCTTCGGCGATCGTTTCATTGGATTTGTGCGCGAGATAGGGCGAGACTTCGAGACTGACGTAGCCGTCGCGGCGCTTGGATTCGCCGTACACGCCGCGGAATGCATCTGCGGCGTCCTGCACGTCGCGAACGGCGAGGTGCTCGTAGATCTGGGTGGGATTGAGATCGCCCTTCGCAGAAAGCTCGGCGAGGAATTTTGAATAGTCGGTGCTGCCGGCGATGGCCTTCTCGAAAATGGCGGGATTGGAGGTCATGCCGCGAAGGCCATCCTCGCGGATCATGCGCGCGAGTTCGCCCGTGTCGATCAGGCTGCGACGAATGTAATCGAGCCAGACGGACTGGCCGAAGCTCAGCAGAGCCTGGAGCGGATTTTGCGTCTGCGTGCCTGTCGCGGAGCTGCCGGTTGATTTTGCGGTGCTCATGAGATCCCCCTTTTGGGCTGCGAATTCGTTTGGGTCGAAGTTCCCTGACCGATTGGATGCAATGCGCTCCGCGAGAGAGTCACAAGCGCGAGTTGAGCCGCGCCCCAATTAGGAGCAGCGGCGACGGTAATGCCGCAACGGCGGATGCCGCAGACGCTACGGTGGCTGTAATGGGCGCTATGTAGCTTATCGTCCGAGAGACATTTTACAGCAGCGCGGCGAAGCGGGCGAGAAGGAACTTGAAGGCGGCGGGTCCGCTATTTGGAAGCAGTCGGGCAATTCAGCGCATAATTGAGAATCACTTGTATTTGCTGGTTAAAAGCCGATGCGGCAAATCTCCAATTCCTTACCGCCGCATCGACGCTCAAAAAGAGAAACGTCGAACCGCTCAGTAAGCTCGCTTTTCCTGGAGCCCCATGGGAATCGATTTCGATTGTGAACCTAACTTGGCCTTCGATGTGAGCGGCCTGGGCAATCGGTGGGTAAGCGGGAGCGACGTAAACGTCCGGAGGAAACAGTTTACTGCTGACCAAGGTGACGGATGGCAAAGGCAGTGCCGGCATCTCGGCCTGCGCGTAAAGTTTGGACGGTTTATCAGGCGCCCCGATAAAAAGGTCGTCGAACTTGCCTGACTTCAAGTCGGCCATAACCATTGAATCGCCGTTCTTGATCGACGAATTGCCGAGATAGAAGGATCGAGTCGAGAACATCGACTTGTCCACCACTCCAGGACCTAGCGGCTGGTCCAAGCGGGCCAACAGTCCCATAGTCCAGGACGCCTCGCGCGGCGTGTTCGCGTGAGGATCGAACATGTCCCGGTCAAGGATGTTCGACCGAATGATTCTGGTTTGGTCTCCGCAAGAAACCCGCATCGCTACTCTCGCGCCACTGAAAACTAAACAGTGCCTGCACCTCTTCGCCTCTTTGTGAAGCTCCTTCTCTGGGATGGCGCAAGGGTTGGTCGATCCCAGAAGCTCGGCGGGAGTCTCCGGAACAGAAACTGACGCCACTTCCAGCCTGGACATCGACCTGCAAAAGGCGCCCGGCGGCGTCAGACTAATTCTTTGAACCGATGATCCAGTCGCAATAGGACGCACAATATAGAGCTCGTAGTAATCGAATGGCGGACCGAAGTCAAAGAAGGTCTGGCGCCCGATTACAAAATGGTCCGGTATAGGCGGGCCGATTTTATGCCCGCGCGGCCAAGCGGGACTAGCCAACACGATGAGCGCACAAACCCATAATCCGAAACGCATTACGCAAATACTATACTACGCGAGTCCGTGAAGGCTAGATGCTGGCGACAGAGCCGCCGTCGACGCGGTGATTCGAGCCGGTGATAAACGAGGCTTGCTCGGACGCTAAGAAGACGACGAGGCCGGCGGTTTCGTCCGGGCGGCCGGCGCGGCCGAAGACGATGTTCGGGCGGAATTCGCTGACGAAGACGCGCTCGGCTTCGTCAACGGAGAAGCCGCGGGCCTTGGCTTGATTGGTGAGCATTTCGTCGACGAGCGGGGTGCGGATGAAGGCTGGCGAAACGGTATTCACCAGTATGCCGTCCGCGCCATAGGCCTTCGAGAGGCTTTTGGTAAGCGAATTGAGCGCGGATTTAGAGGCGTCGTAGTGCGGCATGAGCGCGTCGGGTTGCGTGCCGGATTCGGAGGAGATGTTGATGATGCGGCCCCATTTCTGGCGCTGCATGTGCGGAATGGCGGCGCGCGAGGCGCGCACGGCGGACATGACGTTGAGCTGGAAAATTTGCAGCCATTCATCGTCGGTAAGCTCGGCGAATGCGCCGAAGCGGCCGATGCCACCGGCGTTGTTGACCAGGATGTAGATCGTGCTGAAGTGCGCGACGGTTTCGGAGACGGCGCGTTCGGCGCCGCCGGGCACGGCTACGTCAGAGGCAACCGTGTGAATTTCAGTAGCAACGCCATTCGCGGATTTTTCTTTCCGGATTTGAGCGGCGGCAGATTCTAGATCAGTCGTATTACGAGCGTTTAGGACGACTTTGCAGCCTTCGCGCGCAAGCGCCTGCGCGATCGCGAAGCCGATGCCCTTACTCGATCCGGTGACTAGCGCGACTTTGCCGTTGAGTCCGAGTTCCATGCGAGCGCCTCCAGAGAAAAATGTGCAGCGGTTAAGCTGGCAGACGTAGATGTGACCTAAACGGACTAGCCTGCTTAATTCATGAGAGCTGATTTTTGTCATTCACCGTTTGAATTTTCGGCGTTCGGGTTTTCGCGAGGGCACGGGAGCCTGCCGGGGGGCGGGAAGTTTCTCTCGCCAGGGAGGGAAACAGTTTTCCGA
>DATLSB010000208.1:0-13464 GCA_035534415.1 Candidatus Dormiibacterota bacterium
CGGACGTTCAAGGGAATCCAAGCGGCAAACAAACCATCGGTCTTTTGCAGCGGCGACACGTTCGGATAGAAGGTATCGAGTACATCGGAAAAGAATCCAACCGGATAGAGGAACTCGAATCGGGCTTGCTTCATTCCGAAGCAGATGTGTACACGCATTACGGCGACACCCGGCGCGATGAATGGGAAACGAAGATTCGGCCCGCGTTGCGGAAGGTCTCGCTGAACGAGCTTGGCAAGCGAACCGGAATCTCACGTCGAGCCATTATTGATTTGCGCATGGGACGCAGCCGACCGCACCCCAGAAACCGACAGTCGCTCGTTTCAGCTCTGCGACGGCTAAAACTTATCTGATTGGTGTTCGATGTGAACGCGGGTTGCGGGTCCGTCGCCCTTGCCATTTCCCGCAGCGATGCCGCACGCGAATCCGCGCCTTTCTCGCACCGCGCCGCGCTTTGCGCACGCCGCTCACGTTCGCTGTCGCCACAACGACGCTCACGTCCATGCAAGCGGCCACTTTTGCCACGACAGCGAGCGGGCGGCTGGAATAGTGGGAGGGGATGGAGCGGGTGCAGTTTCACAGCCAACCGCAGAGCAATACACGGATCAGGGTGAAAATGGGCCGTCCGGTCAACTCCGGACGGCCCAGGTTCTAGCGACGATCTCCCGTCGCCGTTCCGGGCACTTCATCCCAGTAAGGGGTGTAACCATAATGCTTGTAGATGCTGGTTCCCCAGACCGAATCGGCCATGTTCGGCCAGGTGTCCTTATCGAAACCCGGAGCATTCTCCAGAAGTTTCTTGTCGAGGTTCAGGACGGCCCGATTTTCCTTCAAATTAAAGTGGAACGCGTTCCAGGGAATGGCGAAATACTTGTCACCCATTCCAAGAAAACCTCCAAACGACAAGACCGCGTAAGCGATCCGGCCGGTCCCAGTATCGAGTACGAGATCTTCGATTTTTCCAAGGTCCTCATTTTGTTTGTTGACGACGTTACTGCCTATCACTGTCTTTTTCGCGGCGACGATATCTGTGTATCTCGCTGCTCTTGCCTCTGCCATGTGTTCTCCTTTTCAAATCAACCCGATGAATTAACAGCAACCGTCTTCTAACTCCGCGTCTCACTCAAGGGAACAATCCCACTCACTCGTGATCTGGTTTGCGCTCTTGACGCCCAAGAGACGCTAGTTCCGGCGATAGCGAGAGTATCCCCAGCCCCCACCGCCAAGCAAAAACACAACGAGAAGAACGATCAAGATGGTTTCCACGTCTCTACCTCACTCCTCGGAGGCATCTGGTTCGGATTACTTCCTCCGCTAGCAACATTATAAAAAGGGGCGGAGATGGATATCTGTCCATAACGGGACACATTCGCGTTTTGTTTGCTGTCTCCATAGCGCGTATCCCAGCAGTCTCGGCAACGCCGCCGACAGTCCGTGCCGTAAACATCAAGCATCCCGTATGCTTCCTTGCCACATTCCGGGCAGCGGCAGGGTAGTGGGACGGTATGGGGGGTGCAGTTTTGCGGCTCTCTATCACCTATCCCGCGATGCCGTTGACGCGCCGACGCGAATTTCCTATACTGACCTTTCCCCACCTGCGCTTCTCCTACCGGACTACGACAAGGCGAAAGGCGGGCTGGAGTTTGAAATCAGGCGGGTACACGTCCGCCGGAAACCTCGCTCATTTACTGACAAAGCCCGATCATGACCGAAGCTACTTGCAAACGAGAAATCGAACTGGAAATTCCCGCGGAGAACGTGCAGAAAGTCACGGAGAAAGTGGCGCGCGATATTGCTCGCGTGGCGCGCGTGCCGGGATTCCGTCCCGGAAAAGCGCCGGTGGCGCTGGTGCGGCGGCGCTTCGCTGACGATATTCAAGGCGAGGTGCTGCAATCGCTGGTCCCCGAATATCTGGAAAAAGCGCTGGAGGAAAAGAAGCTCGTGCCGGTGACGCGTCCGGAAGTGGATAAAGTCGAGTTCAAGGATGGCGAGCCCCTGAAATTCCGCGCTGTCTTCGAAGTGCTGCCGGAATTCGAGCTGGGCGATTACAAGAATGTGACCGTCCAAGTGGACGAGATCGAAATCGGCGACGCGCAGGTGGATAAGGCGATTGAAGAGATGCGCGACCGTTTGGCAGTGTTCGTCCCAGTGGAGGGGCGCGCGGCGCAGAATGGCGACTCTGTTTCGATCAAGCTGATCGGAACGCCTGCGGGCGGCGGTGACCCGGTGCGAGCGGACAATATTATGGTGCACCTGGGATCAGAGGAAACGCTGGCGAGCTTCACGGAAAACCTGACCGGCGCCAATGTGGGCGAGACGAAGACAATTCAGACCGTCTATCCGGAAGATTATCCCGATCCGAAGCTGGCCGGCAAAACGTACGATTACACCGTGGAAGTGCTGGCCATCAAGGAAAAGAAGCTGCCCGAGCTAAATGACGAGTTCGCGAAAGAAGCTGCGGGAGAAAATTCCGGCGTCTCGACGCTGGAAGAGTTGCGGAAGAAACTCCGCGAGAACATGGAAGCGGCGAAAGAGCAGCAGCAGAAGTCGCAGGCGCAGGAGCGCATTCTCGACGAACTGGTGAAGCAGCACGACTTCCCCGTTCCCGAAGCTCTGGTAGAAAACCAGATGGACACGCGTTTGGACCGCGCCGTGCGTTCGCTGGCCGCCCAAGGCATCGATCCGCGGGCGGTGAATGTGGATTGGGTTGCCATGCGCAGGCGGCAGCACGATCGCGCCGTGGCGGACGTGAAGGCGGAATTGCTGCTGGATCGCATCGCGTCGGCGGAAAAAATTGAAGCGACCGACGAGGATTTGGAAAAAGAATTGGCCGCGCTGGCCGAACGCAGTGGAGAGTCCGCAACGTCGCTCCGAGCTCGCTTGACAAAGCAGGATGCGCTCGATAGGATTAAATCGAAGTTGCGCAGTGACAAGACGATCGACTTGCTCCACCGCACGGCCCGAATCGAGACGACACCTAAAAGTGAAAAGTGACTCGGTTCCGGCGCTCCTCAGCGCGCAACGATACTCCCGATGAAACTATTTGACGATTCAACTCCGCGTGCAACAACGCTCGTACCCATGGTGGTCGAACAGACCAACCGCGGCGAGCGCTCATACGATATCTATTCCCGGCTGTTGAAAGATCACATCATCTTCATCGGAACGCCGATCGACGATCATGTGGCCAATCTGGTGACGGCGCAGTTGCTGTTCCTCGAATCCGAGGATCCGGAGAAAGATATTTCGATTTATATCAATTCGCCGGGGGGATCGATCTCCGCGGGAATGGCGATTTACGACACGATGCAGTTCGTTCGGCCGGACGTGGTGACGTATTGCATCGGCCAATCGGCATCCATCGCAGCTTTATTGTTGGCCGCGGGAAGCCCGAAAAAGCGCTATGCGCTTCCCAATTCCCGCGTGCTGATTCATCAGCCGTGGATGTCCGGGCTTTCGGGCCAGGCAACAGATATCGATATTCATGCGAAGGAAATTATTCGCACGCGCGCGGCGATTAACAAGCTGCTGGCGCACCACTCGGGCGCGCCAATCGAAAAGATTGAGCGGGACGTGGAGCGTGATTTCATCATGACCGCCGATCAAGCGAAGGCGTACGGCATCGTGGATGAGATCATCACGAAGCATCGCAGCTCCGTTCCTAAGGGTTAGTAGTGAATGGGAATTTGCGATACGGAATGGGTGGGGCTGATTTACAATAAGTCACAGTTTCGTTGCGGGCTGGGTTTCCAGGGGAGGGGGCGCCACCGGTGAAGCGGTTCACGCCAGAAGAGCCGTTGCGTTGTTCCTTCTGCCATAAAACGCAGGAGCAAGTGGAGAAGCTGATCAGCTCTCCCTCCGAGTATCCCCGCTCGTACATTTGCAACGAATGCGTGGGCGTCTGCCAGCAGATTCTCGATGACGAGAAGCGCGAGCAGTCCAGCCCCGTTAACCGCCGCCTGCCGCGGCCGCCCGAGATCAAGGCGTTCCTCGACAGTTACGTAATCGGCCAAGACAAGACGAAAAAGAAACTGGCTGTCGCGGTTTACAACCATTACAAGCGAATCTTCCTGAACCGCCAGCCCGGCGATGTGGAGCTGACCAAGTCCAACATTCTGCTGATCGGGCCGACGGGAACCGGCAAGACGCTGCTGGCGCAAACGCTTTCGCGCATGTTGGAAGTGCCGTTCGCGATTGTGGACGCAACCACGCTGACCGAAGCGGGATACGTCGGCGAAGACGTCGAGAACATTATCCTGAAGCTGCTGCAAGCGGCCGATGGGGACGTCCAAAAGGCGCAACAGGGCATCATATATATAGACGAAATCGACAAAATTTCTAAGAAGGACGAGAACCCCTCGATTACCCGCGACGTTTCGGGCGAGGGCGTGCAGCAGGCGCTGCTGAAAATCTTGGAAGGTACCGTAGCCAACGTGCCTCCGCAGGGCGGGCGAAAGCATCCGCACCAGGAGTTCACGCCGGTCGACACCACGAACATCCTGTTCATTTGCGGCGGAGCGTTCGTGGGACTGGAACGGATTATCGAGCGGCGCGCGGGGCAGAAGTCGCTAGGGTTCCATGCCGATACAGCGCCGAGCACGGCGACGCGGAGAAATATCGAAGTACTGGAGCAGGTGCAGCCAACGGACCTGATGCGTTACGGATTGATCCCCGAATTTGTGGGCCGCTTGCCGGTGGCCGGGGTGCTCAGCGATTTGGATAAGAGCGCGCTGGTGCGAATTTTGACGGAACCGAAGAATGCGCTGGTCCGTCAATATCAGAGACTCTTCGAATTCGAAAACGTTCGACTGCGCTTTACTGATGATGCCCTCGAAACGGTCGCGGACCTTGCCCTGCAGCGTAAGGTTGGCGCTCGCGGCCTGCGCATGATCCTCGAGGACCTGATGCTCGAGATGATGTACCACCTGCCGGCGCAGCGAAAGCTACGTGATTTCGTGATCACCGCGGACATGGTGAAGGGGCACGAAATCAATTGGAGCCTGCTCGAAAAGGCCGGCTGATCCTTCGGGCCTTTTGCGTAGCGCACTCTGCCCTCGGCGCGTTGAAATCCGGATCTTATCGGGCGTTGGCGGCGGAATTCTGATTTCGTGCGTTAATGGAAAGGAATTTTAGGTATATAGATGTTTAGCAAGGAAAAATCCGAAACACGGCGCGTTCCCATGATGCCGGTGCGGGAAATGGTCATTTTCCCGGAAATGATGCATCCGTTTATCGTGGGGCGCGAGGCTTCCGTGCGCGCCTTGGAAGAGGCGTTGGCGGGCGACAAAAAGATCTTTTTGGTTACACAGCATGATGCTTCCGTGGACGATCCCAAGCCCGAGGAAATCTACCAGGTTGGAACGCTCGCGAATATCGTGCAGAGCGTAAAGCTTCCGGACGGAAACATCAAAGTCCTGGTGGAAGGCACCGAGCGCGCCAAGATCGTGCAAGTGACCAGCGAAGAGGGCTATTTCCGAGCCTCGATTCGCGTGGTGCCGATGAAGTCCGAGCCTGGACCGCAGACGCAGCAGGCCACCGAACGAGTCACCAACCTTTTCGAGCAGTATGTGAAGCTTTCGCAGAGCCTGAATTACGATACCATGATTGCCGCGGTGCGCGTGGAAGACCCGAGCAAGCTGGGCGACGCGATCGCCGCCAACCTGCAGATTCCGGTTGAGGAAAAACAAGAACTTCTCGAGATTTTCGATCCGCTCGAACGCTTGCAGCGCGTCGCGGACATCCTGGAAGGCGAAATCGAAAAGCTCAACGTCGATCGCTCGATCAATACGCGCGTGAAGCGCCAGATGGAGCGCGCCCAGAAAGAGTATTACCTCAACGAGAAGCTCAAAGCCATTCAGAAAGAGCTGGGGCGCGGCGAAGCCAACGAAATCGAGCAGTTGAAAAAGAAGATCGAAACTTCCGGCATGCCCGAAGGCCCGATGGAAAAGGCCATGCAGGAGTTGAAGCGGCTGGAAATGATGCCGCCGATGTCGGCCGAATCCACGGTGTCGCGCAATTACCTGGATTGGCTGCTGGCGGTGCCGTGGAAGAAAAAGTCCAAGGAAATTCGCGACATCACACGCGCCGAGCAGATTCTCTCCGAGGATCACTACGGCCTGGAAAAAATTAAAGAGCGGATTCTCGAATATCTCGCAGTTCGGCAACTGGTGAAGAATCCGAAGGGCTCGATTCTGTGCTTCCTCGGGCCTCCGGGAGTGGGAAAGACTTCATTGGCCATGTCGATCGGGCGCGCCACGGGCCGGAAATTCGTGCGCGTTTCGCTCGGCGGAGTGCGCGACGAAGCGGAAATTCGCGGCCATCGGCGGACGTACATCGGCGCGCTGCCCGGCCAAATCATTCAAATGATGCGCAAGGCCGGAACGGTGAACCCGGTATTCGTGCTGGATGAAGTGGATAAGATGTCCATGGATTTTCGCGGGGATCCTTCCGCGGCGCTGATGGAAGTGCTCGATCCCGAGTTGAACCACGCCTTCACGGATCACTATCTGGACGTGGAATACGATCTGTCGAAGGTGATGTTCATCTGCACTGCCAACGTGCTGCATACGATTCCGCAGCCGCTGCAGGACCGCATGGAAGTTCTGCGACTTCCCGGCTACACGGAACAGGAGAAGTATCAGATCGCACAGCGTTATTTGGTGCCGCGGCAGCTCGAAGCGACCGGCCTGACCAAAGACAACCTGAAATTCACCGATGACGCGGTCACCCACATGATCCGCCACTACACGCACGAAGCGGGCGTCCGCAATCTGGACCGCGAAATCGCCAACGTGTGCCGTAAAGTGGCGCGCAAAGTGGTGACCGACTCGAAGACCGCGGGAGTGGAAGTATCGGCCGCTAATGTGGGCGAATATCTTGGAATTCTGAAATATCGCGATTTCCTGGCGGCTAAGACCAACGAAATCGGGTTAACCACCGGCCTCGCCTGGACCGAAGTAGGCGGACAAGTGCTGTGCACGGAAACAACGCTGATGCAGGGCAAAGGCCGCCTGACATTAACCGGCAAGCTTGGCGACGTGATGCAGGAATCGGCGCAAGCGGGCATGAGTTACGTGCGGTCCCGCAGCCACCTCTTTGGATTGCCCAAGGATTTTTACCGGCACATCGACATTCATATGCATGTTCCCGAAGGGGCCATTCCCAAGGACGGGCCGTCGGCTGGAATCACCATTTGCACCTCGATCGTAAGCGCGCTGACGCGCATTCCGGTGCGCTGCGACGTGGCCATGACCGGCGAAATCACGCTGCGCGGCAAAGTGCTGCCCATCGGCGGCGTGAAGGAAAAGCTTCTGGCGGCGCATCGGCTGGGGCTGCGCACGGTGATTCTGCCGAAGGACAACGAGAAAGACTTGGCGGATATTCCGCCGGAAATCCTGGCGCAAATGTCGATTCATCTCGTGGAGTCGATGGACGAAGTCCTGCAAATTGCTCTCGAACAGCCGCTACCTGCTCCCGGCCACCCGCCCGTGGACGGAGTCGAGCCCAAGTTCGGCGCGGACGTCGCGCAGGACAATGAATTGACCAATTGAACTCTTCGGTCCTCCAGATGAGGTCACCCAGCGAACGGCCTTGGTAGGCTGCGGTGCAATATCCGCAACGCAGGTTCGGCCCGCGACCGGAGTGTAACGATTCTCTGTAGTCAGCCCAATTTTGAAGCTCGGACGGGGTACTTCAGCCCAATGCCCCGGCCCTGGATTCATTCGGATCACAATCGTGCCTGACCCAATCAGGCTTGAAGAAGGAAAGAAGAATGAGCGTTAGTCTTGCGGAACTGAAAGACAAGAATATCACCGATCTGGCCAAGATCGCGAAAGAGCTAAACATTCCCGGTTCGTCCGGCATGCGCAAGCAGGAGTTGATCTTCCAGATCCTCCGCGCGCAGACGGAAAAGAACGGCCTGATCTTCTCCGAGGGAGTTCTAGAATGCCTCCCGGATGGATTCGGATTCCTCCGCGCGCCGGAGTACAACTACCTGCCGGGGCCGGACGATATCTACGTCTCGCCGTCGCAGATTCGCAAGTTCGACCTGCGCACAGGAGATACCGTGTCCGGCCAGGTGCGTCCGCCGAAGGATGGCGAGCGCTACTTCGCGCTCATCAAGGTCGAAGCGATCAACTTCGAGGACCCGGAAGTCGCGCGCAACAAGATTTTCTTCGATAACCTGACGCCGCTATATCCGCAGGAACGCATTCGCCTGGAAACCACCAAGGAAAACCTCACCGGGCGCGTGCTGGACATGCTCTGCCCCATCGGCAAGGGACAGCGCGGGTTGATCGTGGCGCCTCCGCGCACTGGCAAGACCATGATGCTGCAGTCGGTAGCCAATTCGATCACCACGAATCACCCGGAAGTGGTCCTGATCGTGCTCTTGATTGACGAGCGTCCGGAAGAAGTGACCGACATGCAGCGCACGGTGAAGGGCGAAGTGATCAGCTCCACGTTCGATGAACCGCCGCAACGGCATATTCAAGTGGCCGAAATGGTACTGGAAAAAGCGAAGCGACTGGTGGAACACAAGCGCGACGTAGTGATTCTGCTCGACTCGCTCACGCGCTTGGGCCGCGCTTACAACGCCGTCACGCCTCCTTCCGGCAAAGTGCTCTCGGGCGGTATCGACGCCAATGCTTTGCAGCGTCCGCGCCGATTTTTCGCCGCCGCGCGAAACGTGGAGGAGGGCGGGTCGCTGACCATCATCGCCACGGCTCTGGTCGACACCGGAAGCCGCATGGACGACGTGATTTTCGAGGAATTCAAAGGCACCGGCAACATGGAAATCAATTTGGACCGCCGTTTGGTCGATAAGCGCGTGTTCCCCACGATCGATATCAACCGCTCCGGCACGCGAAAAGACGAGCTACTGCTGCCCGCCGACGAGTTGAATCGTATTTGGGTATTGCGCAAAGTCTTGAGCCCGCTTTCGACCGTCGAAGCAATGGAGCTCCTGCTTGGCCGCCTCTCCAAGACCAAGACCAATGGCGAGTTCCTCGCATCGATGTCGAACCCGGCCTAATTCGCTGCGGTCGCCTGATTCGCGGTTCTTGGGTTTGTTGCAAGTCCCCTTCCGAAAAAGCTTTTGCGGAACTTTCTTTCTTCGGAAGGAGACGGCGACTTGCAGAAATTTTTAGCCCGCCAGCCGATATTCAACCCTCACCGCATTGTGTATGGCTACGAACTGCTTTTCCGCAGCGGTCCCGAGAACTATTTCCAGCATTCGCAGCCAGACGTGGCGTGCGCTTCAGCCGCCGATAGCCTTTTTTCTTCGGCATCGACCGCCTGGCGCAGGGCCGCCGCGTGTTCGTCAACTGCACGAGGGAGTTTTTCATTCGGGACTTCCCTTTCATGCTGCCCAAGTATTCCGTGGTGCTGGAAGTGCTTGAGGACGTGGTGCTCGACGACACGCTGATCGCCGCGTGCCGTCGGCTGAAAAGTGCCGGATACCTGCTCGCGCTGGACGACTTTCGCGATGCGCCGCAATGGCGTCCCCTCGTCGCGCTTGCCGATTTCATTAAGGTGGATTTGCTAGCGACCGCCGAAGAGGAGCAGGTCCGGCTAGGGAAGGAATTTTCGCGCACGGAAATACGCCTGGTAGCCGAGAAAGTGGAAAGCTACCAGGAGTTCGAACGCACGCGGGACTGGGGCTATTCCTACTTTCAAGGCTATTTTTTCAGCGAACCCCAGATGCTCACGCATCATGACGTTCCTGCGTACAAGCTGAGCTATTTGCGCATCCTGCAAGCCGCCAACAGCCCGTCCGTGAATATGAACGACATTGCCGAGCAGATTAAAGGCGAGCATCGTTGAGCTATCGGCTGCTGCGCTATCTGAATTCGCCGGCGTTTTTCCTAGCCACCGAAATCCGCTCCATCCCGCACGCGCTGATGCTGCTCGGGGAGCGAGGCATCCGCCGCTGGGTCTCGCTGGTAGCCGTGGCGTGTATGGGCGACGACAAGCCGCAGGAGCCCGTGACTTTGCCGCTGATCCGGGCGCGCTTTTGCGAACTGCTGGCTACAGCCGCCCATATGAGCGATTCATGATTATTCACTTGACAAAAGTATGGCTCTTTGCGATAATTAGCCATCATGAATCGCAACCCTCAATCCTTCTTGGGCTTGGCAGCCGAGACCGCTGCTTTTATGGCCTTCCGCAAGTCCCGTTTGATGGATGCGGCCAGTTTCCGGGTGGGCACCCGCTTTAACATCCCTTTTCTGCCATTCTCCATCGTGAGGCTCCCATGAATCTAGTTGACGTACACACCATGTTCCCGACCGAAGATCGTTGCCGCGAATTGCTTGTCCGTCTCCGCTGGCCCGCTGGCCCGGAGTGCCCGCGCTGCAAAATGCCAGCTATCGAACTCGAAACCGAAAAGCAGTTGTTCTACTGCAAAGACTGCGACTACCAGTTTACCGTCACCGCTGGCACGATCTTCAACGATAGCCATCTGCCGCTCACACAGTGGTTCATGGCGACCATGCTTCTCTGCGAAGCCAAGAAGGGCATGAGCGCTTGCCAGATTCAGCGCACGCTTGGAATCGGCAGCTATAAGACGGCTTGGTATCTCTGCCATCGCATCCGCCACGCCATGATCGAAAGCCAGAGGCCCATGCTCGATGGCAAGGTAGAAATGGACGAAACCTACATTGGCGGCCGGAATTGGTGGAAGGGCAAGGAATCGCTGCACGACGCCAAAGAGATCGTCATCGGCATCCGGCAACGCGGCGGCGAATTGCGTTTCTTTCATGCCAAGGATGCGCGAACGGGAACCCTCGAAAAGTACATTCGCGAGAATGTCTCCGAAGATGTGGACGTGCTCTTTGCCGATGAGGCGAACGCTTACAAGGGCGCTGCCAAGCATCTCCGCAAGGACCATCGACATGAGGCAATCAAGCACAAACTCCGCGTTTACGTGAAAGGTGAAACCCATACCAATACGATTGAATCCGCGTTCTCGCTTCTCAAGCGCGGAATTACCGGAAGCTGGCACCGGATCAGCGCGAAACACCTGCAATCTTACTGCACCGAAATGGCGTTCCGGTTCAATCGCCGCAAGAACTCCGACTTGTTCATTGACACCTTGCGTCATATGGTTACTGCCTCGGCTCTTACATTTGAGCGTCTAACCGCTTAAAGCGGTGTTGCCAGAGAGAGCGGCGCTAGCTCCGCCCCACTTTTTCAGTTCTATTCGGTGGTGCTTGCGGAACTTTTCCAGAATTTTGCGCACCACTTTGTAGCGACTTCTAAACTGTTCGTCAGAGGCTTCTATATTCGCTGTCTGCAACAAGAGTCTTCCAAGTTCGAGGTCTGACGATCCGACAAGTTCAGTTATCGCGTTCACGCGCACCCACTCAACTAAGCCGCTCTTCCCCTGCTCTCGTAAAACGGCTATATGGCTTTCTCCGCCGCAACCATCGACATGCTCCTTTGCTTGAAACAAGATGTAAGCGGATAGTATGACGCACTGGTGGATGGTCAAGTAGTAACCATACATGCGGGAAGCTAAGAAGTCGGCCATGTACTGGCCGACACCAGATGATCGATAGCCATTCACTTCATTCACTGTCGGACCGTCGGCAGAAAAAAGCATACTTTCGCCCCACATCTTGACCCCGAATATCAATTCAGCGTGTGGGCAGTATCCGGGCTGGAAAATTTTCCCAAACTGAGCGTAGTGATCTCTGATGGACTGTTCAATTGCCTGGCAGGCCTGCCCTGCGGACTGCGCACTTTTGGCCGATTGCCAGCACGTCTCAACTAATTTGTCGATAAAAGGGCCGTTTCCGGCTCCGCAAAAAGCAACCGCTAGAGAGTTCCCATCGTTCTCCCCAGCCCATCCCTCCGACGGCTCAAGACGCAACTTTGGAACGTTGCGCTTCATCGTTCCCACCGTCTCTTGCGTATCCGCACATAGAACGATCCCCTCGTTGCACTTGAAGCCAGCAATGATCGTCACGGCGTTCCTTTCTGGAAGCCGTGTCGGTTTCAGATTAGGCGGCTCCGGGGTCACTTTGCGCCCCCGGAGATACTTTTGTCAACGGAATAAGCTTCGAGCGATTCGTCGAACGATCTCTTTCTGCTAGGGCTGCTCTCCGCCATCGACGCGATCCTCGACATGAAAATGACCGACGTCCTGAAGGAAGTCACGCTGCGCGAGGAAATTCGCAACGCACTGCTCGGCGAAAAAAAATTCGCTGCGGCGGGTGCTCGATGTGGTTTTGTTCTACGAGCGAGCGGCATGGAAACAACTCGACGCGGCGGCCGCGCAAATCGGTATCGCGCCGGAGGCCATTCCGGGCATGTTTCTCGAGGCGGTCGATTGGGCGCGGCGCGTGTTCAGCGGCCAGCAGGCGGATGAAGTGGAGGCCACGTAACAATTCGCGAGGATTGCTAGCGCGCGGCGCCCGCGGCGGCCTGGTCTTCGGCTAGCAAAACCACCAGACGCGCCACTTCCTCGGGATCCATAGCCGTGCTATCCACCACCACGGCATCTTTCGCGCGCACCAGCGGCGACGAAACGCGTCCCGAATCGCGCCGGTCACGCTCGTGGATTTCGTCCAGAGTGCGCGGCAGGTCGATGGCGTCGCCCTTCTGCTGATGCTCGCGCCAGCGTCGCTCAGCCCGGATCTCCGGTGAAGCGGTAAGAAAAACTTTGAGTTGCGCATCGGGGAAAACGACGCTGCCGATGTCGCGTCCCTCCATTACCACGCCGCCTTGCGCTCCGGCGCGGCGCTGCTCGGCAACCAGGACGTGGCGCACGCCTTCGATGACCGCCGCTTTGGAAGCTGCCTGCGAAACGTCGGGCGTGCGAATCGCGGCGGTTATGTCCTCGCCATCCAGGAACACGCGCTGACCGCCATCTTCCGCCCGTAAGTCGATGCGCGTGTCGCTGGCGAGCGCTGTGAGATGCTCTGCGGCATCCAGCGGCACTCCGCGGCGCAGCGCCTTGAGCGCGACCGCGCGGTACATCGCGCCTGTGTCGATATAGACGTAGCCCATCAGCGCGGCCACGCGGCGCGCCAGCGTGCTTTTGCCCGAGCCAACGGGCCCATCAATGGCGATGATTATCCCTTTCTTCATGAGTGATAGACCGTGCGCGTCCAGACAGTAAGAATAATTACGGTACCGATCGCCACTAGCGTCGTGATCCACAGCACGCGGTGGACCGTGCGCGGCAATCGACGACCGATCCGGCCGATAACACCGAAGCAGACAATCCCGACAAAGAGAAGCAATTCGGTAATCAGGTCCGCGTGCATGGCCTTATATTCGCTTAAAGGCGCGCTCGATTTCGCGTACCGAATAGCGCAACACCACGGGACGCCCGTGCGGACAGCTCATCGGGTACTCTGTCTTGGCCAGTTCGCCGAGGAGCCATTCCATTTTGGTGGCGTCGAGCGGCGTGTTCACCTTGATCGCCGCATGGCACGAGGTCGAAGCGGCGATTTTCGA
>DATLSB010000209.1:0-20829 GCA_035534415.1 Candidatus Dormiibacterota bacterium
GCCGGTGTGCAAATCCGCTTCGATCAGACTAAAGCCGTCGAGGCGCAGGAGCACGCGCCAGTCGGTGCGAGCGGCGCGGCCCTCGCGGCGGCGCGCCGTCATGCGCGAGCGGCGACGCAGATCTCGGGCAATGGGCATCTCGACGACTCCGGAGTCGCCCTTGATTTTTCCGTGCAGGAGCGCGAGATAAGTTTTTTGGACGTGGCGTTCGCTAAATTCTTCGACCAGCCGCTGGTGTGCGGCGTCGTTGAGCGCGACTACCAGCGCGCCGGAAGTATCTTTATCTAGCCGGTGCACGATTCCGGGACGCAGCGGGCCTCCAACGGACGACAACCCAGCGCTTCCACCGAAGCGGCTGAGCAGTGCGGAAACCATCGTGCCGCTGTGAGCGCCAGCGCCGGGATGGACGATCATGCCAGCGGGCTTGTTAACCACGGCGAGGTCTTCGTCCTGATAGAGAATTTCGAGAGGGATCGGCTCGGGCTCCACGCCGGCAGGTTGCGACGCTGGAATTTCTACGGCGATGGATTCGCCAGCTGCCACATGATGCGAAGCTTTGCGCGCGCTGCCGTCGACGATCACGCGGCCTTCTTCAATCAACGCCTGAACGCGCGAGCGGCTTACGTCGGTCAGCTCCGCGGCGAGAAAGCGGTCCAAACGCTCGCCAGCGCGGTCGGATTCGACCACGAGATGTAGGGTTTGCGCAGTCGCGATGGTGGTATCGGAACCGAGCAATGGAGTCGCAGCTGCTGGAAATATGGGTTGGCGGCTCATGTAGATGTCAGGAAGAAGATGCGCTGGTGATTGAGCTTGGGGCGCTCGGGACGGCCGGCGCGGCCGGCTCGATCGAGTCGATGTGCCGCAATCCGCGCCACCAGAGAAACGCGCCGCTGAGAATGAGAGCGACACTGACGAACTGCATCAGCGAAACCGAATCGTGGAACATCAGAGTGCGGCCTGGATCACCGCGGAAGAATTCGATGATGCCGCGCTCGAAGCCGTAGAGGATGAAATAGGCGCCGATTAGCTGTCCGGAAAAGCGCTGGCGCTTCCCGAGCCAAATCAGCAGCAGGAAATTCAAAAATTCCGCGGCGGATTCGTAGAGTTCGGTGGGATGCAGCGCGATGTGCAGCGGCGTCCCGGAAAGCCGCGCCGCGATCGGGCTGGTGAAGGTGATACCCCACGGCATGGAAGTTGGCTTGCCGTAGCAGCAACCGGCGGCAAAACATCCGATGCGTCCTATGCCGTGACCCAAAGCAATTCCGGCGGCCGATACATCTAACACTCCGAGGAACGGCATTTTTTCAAAATGCGTGTAGAGCAACACCCAGACGAGGCCGCCGATCACGCCTCCGTAGAAAACTCCGCCGGATTGGATGGTGGCTAAACTGAAAATCGCGCGCGGATACGAAAGGTAATAATGGAGATCGCTGAAGATCAGCCACAGTTTGGAGACGGCGAGGGCGACGAGAATGCCGTAGACGCCGAGATTCCAAATCTTGCGGGGATTAATTCCCGCTCGCGGCGCTTGCCAGTGCGCGTACCACAACCCGGCAACGAAACCAGCGGCCACCAGCACGCCGTAGGTATAAATGGTAAGCGGACCAAAGGTGAAGAGAATTGGATGCATTGCTACGCGCGTTCCCGGCCGACGCAACGCCCGTCTCGAAGAAGCTCAAGGACCACCAGGACGGCGCCGATTACGATTGCCGAGTCAGCAACGTTGAAAGTGTACCAGTGATACGCGCCCAGGTGAAAATCGATGAAGTCGGTAACGCTGCGGTGAGAGACGCGATCGACCACGTTTCCGATAGCGCCGCCCAGAATCAGCGCCATGCCGTAGCGGCCCATGGCGCCTCCAGCGCGGCCCGCGGCCAGCATCCAGATGATCAGTCCGATTACCAACGCCGCGAACAGAATCAGCAGCGGTGCGCGCCAAGGGACGTGCGAATCGGCAAACAATCCGAAAGCAACGCCGGGATTGTTGGTATGGACCAGATTCAAAAAGCCAGGGATCACAACCTGCAGCGATCCACGAGGCGTGAACTTATCGATGGCGTATTTACTCAGCTGATCCGCTGCGAGGACGGCGACGGCAACCAGAGCAAGCGCCCAGCCGGAACGCGAAACACCAGCCATCAGGACGCGATGCTCCCCGCCAAGATACCGCCATCTCCTTCGATTTCATTCAGCGCGGCCAGGCAACGCTCGCATAGCGTCGGATAATCGGAGCTGTCTCCGACGTGCGCCGAATAATTCCAGCAGCGCTCACACTTCACGCCAGCGGCGCGTTCGACCGACACCCTAAGATCGTGGACCAAGGCGTCGCCCAGGCCAATATTAGGATTCAAAGAATCGAAGTACTGGTGAGTTTTGATTTCCACTTGCGAAACGATGAGTAGCGCTGGGAGCTGCGCTTCGTGTTTGTGCAGAAGCGCGGCTAGCGCGCCAGCTGCATCAAGCATGACTCGTGCCTCAAGGCTGCCATTGATTAGTTTCTCGGACCTAGCCCTCTCGAGCGCCTTTAACACAACTTCGCGGACATTCACCAGGTGCTCCCAATCTTCCGAGCGATTCGCGTCAAAGGCTTTCTCAAGTTCGCCGGCCCCGGGCAAGTAAGCCATGTGAACGCTGGCGGGCGAACCATCTGCCTGCGGCAGGTGCTTCCAGACTTCCTCGGACGTGAACACCAGAATCGGCGCGATCATACGCACCAGCGCGCTGGCCATGCGATAGACGGCGGTTTGCGCCGAGCGGCGTCCGCGACTATTGGGCGCAAACGTGTAGAGGCGATCCTTGAGCACGTCGAAATAAAACGCACTCAGGTCGACGACGCAGAAATCGTGCAGCGCGTGATAGACGCGGTGAAATTCGAAATTGGCGTACCATTCGCGGCACTGGCGAACGAGCGCTCCGGTGCGCCGGAGCATCCAGGCGTCAAGTTCCCACAGATCGGCATCAGCCACTTGGTGGCGGGCCGGATCGAAATCGAAGAGATTCGACAGCGCGAAGCGGAACGTGTTGCGAATCTTGCGATACGCTTCGGCAAGCTGCGTCATCATCGCCGGCGAGACGCGCATGTCCGCAGTGTAATCCTGCGAGACGACCCAGAGCCGCAGCAAGTCCGCGCCCCATTTCTCGGAAATTTCCTTGGGATAGAGCGCATTACCCTTGGACTTGGACATCGGCGCACCCTTTTCGTCCAGAGTCCAGCCGTGCGTCACCACCTGCTTGTACGGCGCGCGGCCACGAATGCCGACACCATTGAGCAGCGAGCTCTGGAACCAGCCGCGAAACTGATCGGGACCTTCGAGATAAACATCGGCAGGCCAGGTGCCTTCTTTTTCGCTTAGGACCGCGAGATGCGTGGAACCGGAATCGAACCAGACGTCGAGAATGTCCGATTCCTTGCGCCATTTGGCCGCGCCGCACGGGCATTTCGTACCTGGCGGCAGCAATTCCTCGGCGGAATGCGTGTACCAGGCGTCGGCGCCTTCGCGCTCGAAAAACGGCAGCACGTGGCGCAGCGCGTGATAATCGATGAGCTGTTTGCCGCATGCGTCGCAATAAAAGACGATCAGCGGCACGCCCCAGAAGCGCTGGCGCGAGATGCACCAGTCGGGACGGTCAGCGAGCATTTCGCGCATGCGGTCGCGGCCCCACTCAGGGAGCCATTTCACTTTGTCGACTTCATCGAGAGCGCGCTGGCGCAGATTGTCGCGGTCAAGGCCGATGAACCACTGCTCGGTAGCGCGGAAAATCACCGGATTGTCGCAGCGCCAGCAATGCGGATAGCTGTGGGTGATTTTTTTCTCGCCCACCAACATGCCGCGCTTCTGCAACAGCTCGATGACGGCGGGATTCGCCTGCCAAACGGTTTTGCCAACGTATTCCGGCAGGCCTTCCTTGAAGCGGCCTTCGTCGTCCTGCGGAGCGTAAGCTTCCAGGCCATATTTTTGGCCGGTGCGGAAGTCGTCCGCGCCATGGCCCGGCGCGGTGTGAACGATGCCCGTGCCGGCATCCAGCGTGACGTAATCGGCCAGCACGCCGGGAACTCGCATTTCGAGGAACGGATGCTGAAAGCGCGCGCCTTCGAATTCACTTCCCTTCCAACTGCCGCTCGTGCCGGTTACTTCAATCTTCAGCTCCTCGGCGAAGGCGCGCACGCGCTCTTTGGCCATCAGGAACTTTCCTGCCGAGGTGTCCGCGACCACATATTCGTACGCGGGATGGAACGCGAGCGCGCGGTTGGCGGGCAGCGTCCAGGGAGTAGTGGTCCAGATTAGCGCGCTCACCCCCTCGCCCACTCCGTGTGGTTTCGAGCCGTGGACAAACGGAAACTTCACCCAGATGGACGGGCTGGTGTGATCTTCGTATTCCACTTCCGCTTCGGCGAGCGCGGTGCGGTCGTGCAAGCACCAGTAAACGGGCTTGAGCCCTCGATAGATGTAACCGTTTTCCAAGAAGTCGATGAACGCGCCGGCGATGGCGGCTTCGTCGTGCGGGTTCATGGTCAGATACGGCTTATCCCATTGGCCGAAAACGCCGAGGCGCTTAAATTCAACTTTGTGAATTTCGACATAACGCGCCGCAAACTCGCGACACATTTTGCGGAACTCCGCGGGCGCGACTTTGGAAGTCTTGCCGCCCAGTTTTTTTTCGACCTGGGTTTCGATAGGCAGGCCGTGGCAGTCCCAGCCGGGAATGTAGGGCGAACGGAACCCGGCCATGGTTTTGGACTTCACTACCATGTCTTTTAGAGTCTTGTTGAGCCCAGTGCCCAGGTGAATTTCGCCGGTGGGATAGGGAGGACCGTCGTGCAGCACGAAAAGCGGCGCGCCGGTGCGCGATTCCAGAATGCGGGCGTAGATCCCCATCTGCTCCCATTCGGCCAACTGGAGCGGCTCGCGCTCGGGCAGCTTGGCCTTCATGGGAAAGTCCGTTTTCGGCAGATTCAGAGTGCTCTTCAAATCGAGGATTTTCGCCATATGCGAAACCGAGAAGCCTTTCTTACACCCCAGCGCTAAAAGAGCGCGCTGAGAGCCCGAGGTTCAAGCCCGGATGATTGCGGAACGGGATGCTCGCGGTGCTACGCGCGAACGCGCAGGTAACCGGAAATTCGTCTCACACATCATATGTTACAATGAATTTACAGGCATGTCAGCCGTCCCAGGGCGGGGCATCCTTTCCAGCGATGTTGCGTCTAACACTTGGGAGAGGGCCGGAGTAGCCGAATGCCAGAGGTTGGCGCCAGAATCAGCGACGCCGCAAGGTCAAACGAGGGGCCAACCCTTCAGCTGGGGCGTTATCATTCGCCTGTGCGGGAATCCAGTCTGAAAAGCCTTTGGTCCAACCTGAAGGATTTCCTCACCGAGAAGCCCGTAAAAGTCCGAGCGGGCGCGTCCACGGCTTTCGATATGCCGCGATTTGGCGGCAGCATCCGCGACAACTTCAAGGAAGCATTTCACGCTGGGCCGAAAGGCGCGGTGAATTCCGACCTGTTGGTGAATTGGAGCGGGCAAACCAGCCTGTGGCAAAACATCCGCGATCTGATTTCGCCGCCGAAGCTTCCGCCGCTGCAGACCACCAGCAAGCCGGTTAAAGTAAAAGAAATCTGGTCCAAGAACGAGCAATTTTCGCGTACGCAGGCGATTTCCGTGGGCGCGCACGTGGTGGTGATCGGGTTGATATTGCTGGTGCCTTTGCTTCTGGGTTTGCGCCCGCCGACGATCAACACAACTCCCATGGACGTGACGCCACTCGACACCATTGTCTCCCCATACCTCAAGCCCGCGAAGCTGAAGGCCGGCGGCGGTGGCGGGCAGCACGATATGAAACCGGCCAGCCGGGGGACACCGCCCAAGTTCTCCTGGACTCAATTCTCGCGTCCCATGGTGACCCCACCTCTTCATCCGAAGATCGCAATGGCGCCTACGATCATCGGCAATCCCGATATTAAGATGCCCGATCCGAAGCTGCCCACGTGGGGCGACCCGCTGGGTCACAACAAAAGCGACTCGATGGGACAGGGACACGGCAACGGGCTCGGCAATGGCAACGGGAACGGGCTGGGTCCGGGTGAAGGCTGGAATACTGGTGGCGGACTGCCCAATGCGGGCACCGGCGGCTACGGCATCCCTCAATGCTTGTATTGCCCGCGCGCCGATTACAGCGACGAAGCGATGAAAGTGAAGATTCAGGGTGTGGTAGAGCTGCTGGCAGTGGTCACGGCAGACGGTCGCGTCACCGATGTGCACGTCGTCAAGGGCTTGGGATACGGTCTGGATGAAAATGCCGTAAAGGCCGCGCGCACCTGGCGGCTGCGCCCCGCGCTTGGACCGGATGGTAAGCCATCGGCCGTGCGCGAAATCATCGAAATGCAATTCCAGCTGTTCTAGCTGGTTTGTCTGCTTCCACTGCTCGCGATTGCTCGTTCCTTTCGCGGCAACTCACCTTGAATCGATTGCGCTTGGGCCTGCTTGCTTCTGCTACGATGACCGCCATGAAACACGCATTTCGAACTTCCGTTTGCCTTTGCGCCGGAATTTTGGCGGCCGCCTCTTTCGCATTTGCGCAGACCGGCGCCATACAATATTCGGCGAATGCCACTCCGTCGGGCGGTCTGCAGGAGCCGGTGCGCGGCTTTCCTTTCTTCGTCCTGAGCAAAAGCTTCGAGCAAATTCAAGCAGACGCGAAGGCCTCCGTTCCCAAGCCGGATATGAACGCGTTTATCGCCAAGCTCGACGTGTCGCCGGAGCTAAAGGCGTGGATGAAAAAGTACAAAACTGTTTCGCTTTCGGGGGAAGCATTTGTCCACAAGCTCACTCCGCAGGAGATTCTGGATGTTCCCGAATTCCGGCGCGCCTACATGGAAAGAAATGCCGGCGACGAATCCGTAAACTTCCCCAAGCCCAAGTTCACGGCGGCGGACGAGAAGAATCCCGCAAAGCTCAAAAAGCTATCCGACCAGTACCACGAAACGCTGTTGCACTACATCGCGATCTATCCGCAAACGGTGGAGGGCCTGGACCTGAGCCTCTCCGACGTGGATCCAGGACCGCAGTGGAACTTGATTGTGGCGCAGCGGACGCCTGAAATACATCGCCGCGCGCTCGATCTTGCGGAATCAAAATATCTGGTGGCGCGAACGCAGACCGATTTGCAAGGTCAAGGGGCCGTTGAGAATCTGCCGCCCGGAACATATTGGATCAGCACGCTCGATACGTCCGCGGACGTGGGCGACGCGCGACTTCGGTGGGACGTGCCCGTAACGGTGCTGCCTGGGAAAACGCAAAACGTGTCGCTTTCGAATGTGAACGCGATCCAGCCCGCAGCGCTTCGCTAAAGCAGCGCGCCACGCTCTGAAATACCTCGCGAGGTTTCCCTTGCCTGCTGTCGACGAGATTGCACAGCTGATTCGCGAACTTTGCGATGCACACGCAGGCGTGCGCGAGCGCGCCGGCGTGGCGATTTTCCGCCGCGGATGCGAATTGGCAAAGTCGGCTACACGGGCATGGTTCCTCGATCCGGAACTCGCAACGTACTACGTCCGCGATCGCGCGGGGATTCCCGAGCTGACGGTCGGCGTGGCCGTGCAGCCGGACACATTCGAGGAGATTCGAACGGCCTGCGGGGCACCGCCATTCGCCGATGTTCCGCCCGATCAAGACGCGCGCGAATTTGAGCTGGAGTTTCCCGGCGGCGCGCGCATCGATGTGCTTACAACGGCCAAGCCGGGCGGCAACAACGGCGCGATTGCGAAGTTCCTGCAGAAATCAGGCGAGGCGATTCAGCAGGTGGAAATCCGCGTGACGGATGTGACTCGGCTAACGGAACTTCTGCACGCCCGTTTCGGCGTATCGCCCATCTATCCCGCTACGCGCGCGGGAGCCGATGGCACGCGCGTGAATTTCTTTCTGGTTCCCGCAGGCGGCAATCGCAACGTATTGATTGAGTTGGTTGAATATCCTCGGGGCGATACGCACGCGACTGTGAAATGAAGTTCCCCGTTTGAGGGGACTGCGGCAACCGCTTCAAATGCTCTTACAGTCCGCTCTGTTCGATTAGCTTGGCCACCAGCGCGGTCCAACCGGTCTGATGGCTGGCGCCAAGACCCTTCCCGTTGTCTCCGTTGAAATATTCGTGGAACGGGATCAGATCGCGCCAATAGGGATCTTTCTGGAAAAGCTCCTGATCTCCCAACACCGGGCGGCGGCCGTTTTCGGGCAAAAATATGCCGATAAGCCGGCGCGAAATTTCGCTGGCCGCATCCCACAGAGAAATCTTGCGGCCAGAACGCGACGGAAACTCGACCTGGAATTCGTCGCCATAGTAGAAGTGCATGCGCTGCATCGATTCGATCAGCAGAAAATTCATGGGAAACCAGATCGGTCCGCGCCAATTTGAATTTCCGCCGAATAGTCCGGTGGTGGATTCCGCAGGCTCGTAGTCGACGGAATGGACCCGCCCGTCTACGGCCAGCTTGAAAGGATGTTCCAGATGGAATTTGGAAAGCGCGCGCAGTCCGTAGGGTGAAAGAAATTCGTTCTCGTCGAAAACGTACCTATAGATGCGCTCCAGCTTCTGGCGATTGGCGATGGTCAACAACAATCGCGGACCACGCTCCGAGCGGCGGCTCATATCCACGTGAGCGGCGAAATCCGGATGATGATCCAGAAACCATTGCATGCGCCGGGAAAATGCGGGCATGCCCACTAAATCTTCCGGCTCGAATGTCTCGACCGCAAACAGAGGAATCAGCCCGACCATCGAGCGCACGCGGATCGGAGTGCACATGTTTTGGCCCATATGCAGCACGTCGTAATAGAAACCATCCTGCTCGTCCCACAGCCCGATGCCCGCGCCGCCCATGTTGTTCATGGCTTGCGAAATGAAAACGAAATGCTCGAAAAATTTGCTGGCCACGTCTTCGTAGGCTGGATTTTCGCGCGCGAGTTCAATGGCGATCGAGAGCATATCCAAGCAGAACATGGCCATCCAACTGGTTCCGTCCGACTGGTCGACGAACATGCCGGGGCCGAGCGGCACCGAGCGATCGAAAACACCGATGTTGTCGAGGCCCAAGAATCCGCCTTCGAACACGTTTCTTCCGCCGGGATCTTTGCGATTTACCCACCAGGTAAAGTTCAAAAGCAGCTTGTGAAACACGCGCACCAGGAATCCGCGATCGGCCTTGCCCTTGATGCGCTGCTCGATTTTGTAGACGCGCCACGCCGCCCAAGCGTGCACTGGCGGATTCACGTCCGAAAAATTCCACTCGTATGCGGGAATCTGGCCGTTGGGATGCATGTACCACTCGCGCAGAAACAGCACCAGCTGTTCTTTCGCATAATCCGGATCGATCAGCGCCATGGCCACGCAGTGGAAAGCCAGATCCCAGGAGGCGTACCACGGATACTCCCACTTGTCCGGCATGGAAATTACGTCCGCGTTGTAGAGGTGCACCCACTTATGATTTCTGCCCAGCTGCCGGATGGGGTCAGGTTTGGGCTGCGTGGGGTCGCCAGCGAGCCAGCGAGGCACGTCGTAGTGGTAGCTTTGCTTGCCCCACAGAAGTCCCGCGAAAGCCTGACGCTGCACGCGTTTGGTTTCCTCGCTCTTCGCGTCACCCGTTATTGAGGCGTAAAATTCGTCGGCTTCTTTTTGGCGGTCATCGAAGGTACCGTCGAAACCTGAGCCGAAGAAATCCTGGGCCGCTCCCGAATTTTCCGCCGGATTGCGATCCAACAGCCGCAGGCGCATCGACCAGCTTTCACCCGCGCCGATCGATCGGGTGAAATGCGCGGCGCATTTCGTCCCTTTCAGGGCAGCATTCACGGCGGAAGTCTCGCCATTCACAACGTGACGATGAAACGCGTCCTTTACGTATGGTGTGCGGCTTTCGGTGCCGTAGAGTCGCTCGTAGTTGGTCTCGTTTTCAGTGAACAGCAATTCCGGCGCGCCCTCGACTAGCAGCCAGCGCCGCCCGTAACGATATTCCTCCAGAGCGATCAGTTCCGTGCCGGAAGGCCCCTCGATACGCGTGGCGCTAGGCGGATCGAAATTTTCGCCCCACGACCAGCGGTTGCGAAACCAAAGCATGGGCAAAATGTGCAGCGGCGCCGGATCGGGTCCGCGGTTCCAAGCCGTGATGCGGATGAGAATGTCGTCTGGAGCCGCTTTCGCGTATTCGACGAACACGTCGAAATAGCGATTATCCGCAAAGATTCCCGTATCGACCAGCTCGTATTCGGGTTGTTCGCGCGAGCGACGGCCGTTTTCAGCGACAAGATGATCGTAGGGGAATTCCGCTTGCGGATATTTATAGAGGTACTTCAGGTAGCTACTGGTCGGAACTGCGTCCAAATAGTAGTAATACTCTTTGACGTCCTCACCGTGATTCCCTTCCTGATTAGTGAGTCCGAACAGGCGTTCCTTCAGAATGGGATCTTTTTCATTCCAAAGCGCGATGGCGAAACAGATATGCTGATGCCGGTCGCAGATGCCGGCCAGTCCATCCTCGCCCCATCGGTAAACGCGCGAGCGCGCGTGATCGTGCGGGAAATAATCCCAGGCGTCACCATTCGCGCTGTAATCCTCGCGAACCGTGCCCCACTGGCGCTCCGAAAGATAAGGGCCCCAGCGTTTCCAATTTTCCAGCCGCTCGGCGTTGGCTACCAGTCTGTCTGCTTCGCGCATCCTGGTCCTGTGTTCTCCCGAAGTGCGAGATGATCGTCGCGCGAGGCTTGGTACTGAATCGCGCACCGGCAAATCGGAATGCGGTTATTGCAAAGGGCGGTGTGTGAACTTCTTTTTGCCGCTGGCGTAGTCTGCGACGGTTTGACCGCTGCCGTAGAGCTTAAACTTATAGGTGGTTAGACCATCCAGACCCATGGGGCCGCGCGCATGCAGTTTGCCGTTGCTTATGCCCACTTCGGCGCCGAATCCGTATCGATAGCCGTCCGCGAAGCGGGTCGAGGCATTCTGGTAAACGCCAGCGGAATCCACTTCGTTCATGAAGCGGCTGGCAGCGCCCGAATCTTCGGTGACGATCGCGTCAGTATGATGCGAACCGTAGCGATTGATGTGATCGATGGCTTCGTCCAAATTCGCGACTACTTTAATCGACAGAATCAGCGCTGAATATTCGGTGCGCCAATCTTGTTCGGTGGCCGGCAAGAGGCCCTGATTGGGAACAATTGCTAGCGTTTTTGCGCAGCCGCGTATCTCCACGTCCGCTTCTTTCAGCTTCGCTACGATCGTGGGCAAACACTCGCGCGCGATTTCTTCGTGCACCAGCAGCGTTTCCGCCGCGTTGCACACCGCAGGATATTGCACCTTCGCGTCATAAGCGATGGCAACCGCTTTGGCTCGATCGGCGGCGCAATCCACGTACACGTGGCAAATGCCTTCGCCGTGACCAAGCACGGGAATGCGGCTGTGCTGCATCACGTACTGCACCAGCTCGTATGATCCGCGAGGAATGATTAGATCCACGTTTTGGTCCTGCGCAAGCAGGTCGAGCACGTCGGCGCGCGTCTGCAGCAAAGTAATCGAGTCGATTGGCACATGGAGGAATTTCGCCAGCGCTTCGCGCCAGATCGCTACGAGCGCTTCATTGGTCGCCGCAGCTTCCGATCCACCCTTCATGATGACTGCATTGCCGGATTTCAATCCGAGCGACGCGAGTTGCGGCACCCCATCTGGGCGCGACTCAAAAATCACGCCGACCACGCCGAGGGGACACGATTCCTTAATCAGAACAAGTCCGGTATCGAGTTCCGTCGCCGCGAGGCGCTTGCCGAGCGGATCGGGCAGCGCCGCTACTTCGCGAACCTGCCTGGACATCTGCGCGATGCCGCTCTCTTTCACGCGCAGTCGCGCCAGCATGGCGGAGCTCATCTTGCCTGAAGCGACGGCCGGTTCAGCGTTCTTGCAATCGCGTGCGTTGGCTTCGAGAATCCGCTGCGCGCCGTCCTCGATCGCCTGCGCCGCAGCGAGCAACACGGCATTGCGCGCATCGGCCGAGAGCTTGGCGACGGCTCGCGATGCCGCCCGCGCGCGCGCGGCGAGCGACGCAACCGAAGTGGCATTCCCTTCCAGCGGCGCGATGGACGGCTGGCTCATGAAGTTTGCAATAGCACAATGTTATCGCGAGTGACAAGCACTGGCGCGCTGGCAGCAGGTTTTCCCGGACGCGCGGCTTTTTTGCCGGAAAACTTTTCGGCTTCCTGGCTGGCGCAGTTGGCTATTCCGCGCGCGAATTCGCGTCCTTCCGCGTCGACGATGCTCACCACGTCCATCGGCGCGAAGTGATTTTCCACGCGCACAACTCCCGACACCAGCAAGCTCGCTTTGCCCTTGGTGATCGCTCGATGGGCGCCAGCGTCGACCATCACTCGTCCGCGCACATCCGCCGCATAGGCGATCCAGCGGCGCTTGCCGCGCATTCTCTGCGCCGGAAGAAAGGCAGTGCCCATCGCATCGCCGGCAAAAATGCGATCCAGAACGCGCGGGTCGTTTCCGTTGGCGATCACAGCGATGCCGCCGCAATTCATGGCAATTTCGGCCGCCTCCAGCTTGGTGCGCATCCCGCCACGCCCACTTGCAGAAGGTCCGCTGCCGAGCGCTTTCAATTCTGGAGTAATCCGCTCCACCAGTGAAATCACCTCCACGTTTTCGCGGATCCCATTGCGGTGGACCGTCTCGATGCCAGCGTTCTCCGGCTGGCGCAGCAGACCATCAACATTGGTCAACAGCACCAGCGCATCGGCTTCGAGGCCGCTCATCACCAGCGCCGCCAGGCGGTCGTTGTCGCTGAACGCCGGGGTTCGCGAGGCTGGCGCCAGCGATTCGAGTTCGGCGGTCGAAACGGTATCGTTTTCATTGACCACCGGGACCACATCAAATCCCAGCAGCTTTTCCATCGTCTGCCGCAGATTCGAATAGCGCCGCCAATTGGTGAAATCCTCTTCGGTGAGCAGCACCTGCGCGATCTTGGTGTCTCGCGCGCCGAAAAGATCTTTGTAGGCGTCCATCAATAAATTTTGCCCCACAGCAGCGCAGGCCTGCTTGGTTACCAAATCATCGAGACGGGAGCGGTGAAGTCCCAGCCAGCCGCGTCCGAGTCCCACCGCCCCGGAAGAAACCAGCACAACCTGCCGTCCCGCTTTGCGAAGCGCTGCAAGCGAAGCGACGATCGGCTCGACGCGTGCGCGCGAGATTTCGCCCTCCGCTCCTGTGACCGTCGAAGTGCCTAATTTAACGACGATGCGCCGCGCCTTGCGCAGCAGAGTCGAGCGACCATTCGATATTTTGTCGTCCTCATGCACGCGCGAAAACTCCAGAGGCAGCCTCGCAACCGACGCACAACACGCTGGATTGAGAATCGAGTATCAATTCTATCGAACTTTTCGCTAGCGGTGCGGATCGTTTCGTACCTTGGTGCATAAAATGATCGCGCGCCAACGACGCCTCTCGAAAGCCGTGACTCCAACCACTGTCTAGAAATGGCGGCATCCCCAATATGCCCCAATCCGATACAAGTGGTCTAGAAGGAGACGCCGCAGTGTGAAAAGATTTGCGCAACTACGCTATGTACCATTAAATGAGAGGGATAGATGTGTACTCGTTTAGCATTTTGGTCACAATTCTTTCATATTGACAGACTCAGCGGCTGCCTCTACTTTCGGTGACACTAAAGGCGTGATTCCGTACACAGGGAACACGTTAACGGATAATCCAACTGAGGGGCTTTTGAAGCAGCAGATGTAAATTTGCGAAATCGAGGCCCAATGAATAACGCTACTCGGATTCTTGTACTTGTTGCAGCAGCCGCGGTGCTGGCGTTCGCTCCGTCGTCGAAAGCGGACTCCGTAATGACGCTCACCGGCGCTGGGAACAACCCGGCGTTCAACGTCTACATCGGACCTTATACGGCTTCGATCGACGGCACGTCCACGCAGGTGATTTGCGATGATTTTTCGCATGACTCGTTTCTAAACGAGTCGTGGAACGCCAGCGTAACGAATCTTGCTACGGTGGCTACTGGAGCTCCATCGTTTAACGCCGGGACTGGCGCAGACTATAGCGAGGCCGCGTGGCTCACGCTGCAGCTTCCCGGAGTTCCCAACAATTCACAAGCTACGGCGATTCAGTACGCCATATGGGACCTATTCGATCCCTCCGGAGTTTCCTCGTATTTGGCGGGATTTTCGGGCGGAACGAGCTTCCTAGGTGATTCCACCGACGTGAATGGCGTGCAGTATTGGCTCAACGAAGCGGCAGGATCCAGCCTGAGCGGTTCGCAGCTGGCGGACTTTTTGATCTACACGCCAACGAGCTGCGTAAGCGGGCAATGTCTAACGGGCTCTAGTCTGCCACAGGAGTTCATCGTTTATACGCCCGAACCGAGCACCGTTCTCATGCTGTTGATGGGACTGGCCGCCCTGCTGTGGTTCAAGCGGCGCGACCGCGTGCTGAATCTGGCATAGCTGGAAATCTCCAACGAGCGGTGCTGCGCGCGAGCGCAGCATCGCTTTTTCCTTTTTGGCCTTAGGTTTCCTTCCGTGGTTCGCGGACCTACGTGCTACCTAGATTCTGCTCGTAAACCTGGTTCGATCCTCGCATTCGTCCCGTTGGCGAGGAGCTAAATTTCGGCATCTAAACGGTCAACTGGCCTCGCGTACAGCCCGGGTGGGGGCTGAAGGACAGGCTGATTTCCCTCCACGGGCGATTTTCCTGCCATTTTGCTCGATTTCGGAGACAAATCCATCCTGGCGACCAGTTCGCGCCACGTTGAACCCGGCTGAGGACAAACGACGAATCGTTCCAACTTGGATAGTACTAACCGCCTATAGACCAGATAGAACGGCGCCGATAGATTGTTAGTGGAGCTTGCGGCAGGATATGCCGGCGAGCTTGTGCTCCGCTCCGGGCTGAACACTCGCGGTTTCCCGGAGTCGGTTCAAATCCGCGGCTCCCAATGCCGCGGCGCGCGATCTTATCGGAACTGGGGAGAATTCATGGCTGAGGGAAAAAGCACGGTAGCGAGCTTGAATGAACTGCAGGGAGAGCGCCGCAGGTCTCACCGGGTGCACATTGCGATGCCCGTTTTGGTGCGAGGCAAAAAAGGCGGGCAGCCTTTCGAAGAAAAGACGCACACGATTTCAGTAAATGCCCACGGATGCATGCTGCGGCTTGGGACCCAGGTGACGCGCGCGCAGGAAATCTTCGTCATAAATACCAAAACCGCGGAAGAGCTGCCGTGTACCGTCACGACGCTCGGTCAGCGAGACGGTGGCCGCCAGGAAGTCGGCGTGGAGTTTGCGGAGCCATCGCCGGTCTTTTGGCGCATCGCATTCCCGCCCGAGGATTGGGATCCTTCGGAACGCAAGCGGCCCTCGACATCTTCGGCGCGCCCAGCTGCGGCACACATGGCCAAGCGTTAGGCTTTTTGCGCGCCGCACGACGAACTGTCGGCGTCGATCAGGCACGTGCGGTTCGCGTGTGCCTGATCCATCGCCCAATTGCACAAAAATTTTCCGCGGTTGTAAGCCCTCCAAACTGATTCAGAACGGTATTCCGATACAATAAGCGCAGCATGGCGAGCGCAAAGAACACCGCCGTAAATCATACGGCTACGCACCAGTTGGACCACACCGATGAGATTTCCAGCTCCGCGTGGGGTAACGCGTGGGCCGTCGGCGTCGCGCTGCAATTTCTGCGCGAGCATTGGCTACGCATCACCGCCATTTCGGCGCTTGCGCTGCTTCCCTGCTTTTGGCACGCGGAGATCGAAGCGGACGATCTGGGCAGCCATCTCTACAACGCCTGGCTGGTGCGGCTGATCCATCGCGGGCAGGCGCCCGGCCTGTGGATCGCGCATGTATGGACCAACGTCCTCTTCGATTACATGCTGAGCGGATTTGGCGCGATCGTCGGTCTGCACGCCGGCGAAAAAATCTCGGTGGCGCTGGCGGTTCTTATTTTCTTTTGGGGGACATTCGCGATGGTGGCTGCGGCAACGCGGCGCGCACCATGGCTCTTAGCCCCGTGCATCGCGCTGATAGCGTACGGATGGACGTTCGAAATGGGCTTTTTCAATTACTACCTGTCGCTGGGTTTGGCGTTTTTCGGCCTGGCAATTTTCTGGCGCTGCCGCGGATGGGAACGCCTCCTGGCGCTTCTGATTGTACCCGTCGCGCTGCTGGCAAATCCGATGGGCCCAATCTGGCTGGTGGGAGCATGCGTGTACGTGTGGTGTGCGGAGACAGCGCCGCGGCGTTATCAAATGCTGTGGTTCGTGATTGCCGTTGCGGGACTCGTCGCCATTCCTAAAATTCTGGGCGCGTTTTTTCGGCTCGATCCGCCCACGCGGCCCTTCTGTTTTTTCAATGGGGCGGATCAGCTGGTGCTTTACGGACCGCGGTACCAGATCGCCGAGTATGGACTGATCGCATTTGCCGTCGCTGCTGTCGTAATGGATTGGATCGTGCGTCGAACAGAGAGTGGAGTGTGGGAGCGATACGCGCTGCCGGTGCAGTTTTACGCGCTGGCTCTGCTCTCCGTGTGGGTGCTTCCGGGTGGTGTGCAGATAACGTCCGAATCGACTGCCGCTTCCCTGCTGACCGAGCGCTTTACTACTATCTCCGCCGCGATGGCGTTCTGCGTTTTGGGCGCCATGCGACCGAAGCGATGGCACTTGGTCGCCACCGGCGCGATTGCGCTCGTATTTTTTGCGTTCCTGTACCAGGACACCGCGCGTGTAAACCGGTTGGAACAGCAGATCGTTCAGCTGGTGAGTAACCTTCCGCCGAACCAGCGCGTGATGGGAACGATCCTGCCACCGGACGATTCGCGAGTGTTGATCCAGCACATCTTGGACCGCGCCTGCATCGGGCGATGCTTCAGCTACGGGAATTACGAGCCGAGTTCAGAGGATTTTCGGGTGCGCGCACGTGAAGGCAATCCGTATGTGCTCACGGATTTCGATCTGGCGGTGTCGACAGAATCTGGTAATTACAAAGTGCAACCTAAAGACTTGCCCGTGTACCAGGTGTATGACTGCAGCGATGATGGCAACAAGCTTTGCATCGCTGCGCTTCACGCTGGCGAGGAAAACAACGCGCCGGCGGACCAGAGCGCCGCAGCCACAAATTAGCTTTCGGGCGTTCTCAGTGAAACCTGCTGAACCCGCAAAATCACGGCAAGAGCCCGAAGACAACGACGGCGCCGGGCGTGCCGACATACACCTTTCCATTGGCAATTAGCGGCGTGACGAACTTGTCCGCCGAATCGGTCGAGAATGACCCGCTAAACAGCTCGTTCGAAAGATTCGTGGCATCGTACGCGTGCAGCGTGCCAGTGGAGCTGCCGTTTTCGATGGCCCAAACGATGCCGTTCGTTGTGCCGTTCGAGGAGATGCTGGGCGTGGTGCCGGGATATCCAAAGGACGATGGGCTTTCCGAAGACGGAGAGGTTGCAAGCTCCGCATTGGTAATGGAAAAGGCCATCAGCGGCTGCCCCACCGAGCCATAGTAAACGGTGTTGTTGAAATACGCCGGAGCGGACCAGACGCCGTTGGGCAGAGAGCCATCGATTTCTTCATAAATGTTCGCGTCATTCGAGGTGTACTTCCCCATGTTGTCGCGGTCGACGATGTACATATTCGAATCCTTGCCCGCTCCAACCGCCAGATGACGGACTGTCCCGCTGCCATCCGTCAGATCGGGAAGCAGCATCTCGCCGCCGGACCCAAGGTCCGTGTCATCGCCAGACTCGGTTTCAGCGTTGCCTGAGCCATTGTTCATGGCGAAGTAATCGGCCACGGCCAGCGAGTTTCCGGCCGTGGAGATTTTCATAAAAGAGTTGCCGTAGTCCTGATGATTGGGGAAGCCGCCGCTCAGAGTGGTGTCGAAAGTGCCGTTGCCCACCAACAGATAAATGTTCCCTGACGAATCGGCCGCAGGCCCGTCGCTCGCCATCCAGATTCCGCCTTCCTTCCCCCCTTGCGTCGCTCCGTTTGCGGTTAGATTCAAGACGCTGACTTGCTGCAGGTTCGATTCGCTATAGCCCATCACCCAGCTGGTGTAAGGCGCGTTGTCGCAATGCGAAGTCCAAGTGGTGTAGACCACGCCGTTCAGGAGCAGCAGCGCGGCACGCTCCTCGTACGAGCCCGGATTAAAGGTCTGCACGCCGCCGGCGCTGCCGGTGCCGGTGCCAGGATAAGTGGCCGTGATATTGGTGGCCGTCATGCGATCCGCGCCAGTGGTGAGATCGAGCGCATGGATACGCTGGTGATAATTCCCGCTGGAATCCTTGGACATCGCGACGACAAAAATCGTGCCGTTCGGCCCAGCCGAGGGATCGATCACCGGCGTGGAGGTGATGCCGATTTCGGGCTCGACCTGGCTGCAGCCGCGGTCGTCACTTGGCGTTTCACCCGAAAAATTCGCGAGCATGTTTGCGGACCAGAGCTGCGCGAAGTTGTCAGCATCGAATTCATACACCATATCGTGTTCGGTAGCGACGAACACAACGTTGTGCGCTGCGCCATTGATGTTGAGATCGCCAACGTACAGCGGCTCGGCATCGACCAGCCCGGTAACCGGTATCGTCCCAAGTTGACCAAATTTCGTGGACACATTAGTTGTCGTCAGCGAGGTCTCGTTGGGATTCAAGCCCGTGCGGGAATTGTCGTTGTGATACGTAAGCACGCTGAGGCTGGAAGGTGGCGGCGCCGAATTAACAGTCAATGTTGCGTAATTACTCGTCGCAGGAGGATTCACGGAGTTGCTCACGACTACCCGAAACTGCGAGCCGTTGTCGGCCGAAGTAGAAGCCAGCGTGGTGTAGCTCGCGGACGTGGCACCGGCAATATTCGTGGTTCCTTTTTGCCACTGGTAGCTGAGAGGTTGCGTGCCTGTAGCTACGACGGTAAATGTGGCCGTCTGCCCTGCGGTGACCGTCTGACTTGCGGGCTGCGTGGTAATTGCAGGGGCTTGCGCGGTGACCGTCAGCGTAGCGGAATTGCTGGTGACCGATCCTGATGCGTTGCTGACTACCACCCGGTAGGTAGCGCCGCTATCGCCGATCACAGTCGCGGGCGTCGCATAACTAGCCGAAACCGCGCCGGGAATATTGCTGGTGCCCTTCTGCCACTGAAAGCTGAGCGGCGCTGTGCCGCCGGCGGTAACGGTGAATGTGGCAGCTTGGCCCACGGCAACGGTCTGGTTCCCCGGCTGGGCGATGATCGTTGGAGCTCCCGCGGAAGTTTTCTTCTCCGGTGGCGTGCCGGCGAAGCACGATGCGAAGAAGATTGACGACGATATCGCCAAGAGGAACAGGGGCGAAAGAAACGGCGACGCACTGCGCTGGAACTTGTGCAGCCTCATGGATTCCTCGCAGGCCCGAGCGCTCCGAAAAAGCGCCTCGAGCTAAACTCGTGAATTCGCGCGCCAGCAGGGCGTGGCTCGCGCGGCAGATCAATAAACCCGGACACGGCTGAAGATCAAAGCGGGCGCGATTCACACGCACAGAACCCGCAGTCACAGCTGAGCGGCGGAAACCGATTCGAGCGCATGCCAGCACAGAACTGCCGAATATCTTAGGTGGAAACGGCTGGGCAGTAAAACGTCCCCAGAATCGTATTCGGACGATGCAGATTTAGCCGCATTTACTTCGCCGGGCAGCGGAGCTCAGGCCGATTCGGCGGAGACCGAAGGCTTGCGTATGTTGGCTGCGGCTCGACGGCGTTGCACGAGCCACGTGCCGATGCGCCAGAGGAACAGCGCCGCGAAGATGGCACCGTAGAGCAGCGGCTCGCGCTTATCGGATTTCACTAGCCAATAGAAATGGATCACCCCGAGCACAGCGGCGATGTAGATGACACGGTGCAGCATTCTCCAGCGCTTGCCTCCGAGACGCCGAATCCAGCCGGCGGTCGATGTGATCGCGAGCGGAACCAGCAACAAGAAACCCGCGAACCCCACGGCGATAAATGGCCGCTTCAGCAGATCGGCCCAAATGGAAGCCCAGCTCCACTGCTGCCAATGGTCCAGCACGATCCAGGTGGCAAAATGCAGGCTCACGTAAAAAAATGCGAAGAGGCCAAACATGCGGCGGAAGCGGATCAGGTTCGGCTGGCGCAAAATCTTCCGTAGCGGCGTGATCGCCAGCGTGATCACCAGAAAGCGCAGCGTCCAGCCGCCTGTGAAATGCTCGATGAATTTCACCGGATTGGCCGAAAGCCCGTTGCTGAACCAACTCCCCAGCACACCGGGACTGGCCGCCGCGAAGATGCGCAGTCCTAGATCGGCCAACGGGAGAAGGCACAGGACGAAGACAAATACCTTCGTCCACTTGCTGGTCAAAATTCGATTCAATTCGCGCGGCTCCGGTTAGTGATCCTTCCGCAGATTCATGCCGGAGTAGAGGCTCGCCACTTCGCCGTAGCCATTCCACATGCGGGTGCGAATTTTCGCGGTAAACAGTCCGAGGCCGGGTCCCAATCGGGTTTCGTACTCTTGGCTCCACGGAACGGTATCAACACTGGGATTCACGTTGGAATAAAAGCCATATTCGCTCGAAGAGTAGTTGTTCCAGGTGGTGTCCGGCTGGTCCTTGACGAAACGAATCTTCACCAGGGACTTGATGCTCTTGTAGCCATATTTCCACGGCAAAATCATGCGCACCGGAGCGCCGTCCTGATTGTAGAGAGTATCGCCGTACATGCCAACGCACAGGAGCGCAAGCGGGTGCATGGCCTCGTCGATGCGCAGCCCTTCGACATACGGGAATTGAATCCCGGTGCCGGCGGCCCAGGGCATG
>DATLSB010000210.1:0-57713 GCA_035534415.1 Candidatus Dormiibacterota bacterium
AACGGGTGGAGCAGTTCCCTTTCGCGAGCCAAGGGAGATCTTCCATGAGCGTTGAGGCGAAGGCGTTACAGACTGAAAACGAACATGTGGTGGTGGCTGGGCGGCCCATGCCGGAGTTTCGTCACATTGGCGTGGAGCCACTGACCGGCGCGTGCGGATGCGAGATTACCGGCGTGGATTTGCGCAAGCCGCTGCCGGACGAAGTGCTGGCCGAGGTGATGGCCGCGTTCGAGCACTTTCTGGTGATTATGCTGCGCGATCAGGATTTGAGCATCGAGCAGCACAAGGCGTTCTCGCATTATTTTGGCGAACTGATGGAATTACCGCAGGCGCCGCTCTACGCGGGCGACCGCGAGATGCAGGAAGTGCGCCGGGAAGTACACGATCCGGTCAGCGTGGTGCCGTTCACGAAATTCCACACCGATAGCCCATTTCTGGCGCGGCCGCCGAAGTGCATGGTGATGCGCGCGATCGACGCGCCTCGGTATGGCGGCGACACGGCATTCGCCAATATGTATCTGGCGTACGAAGAGCTATCGGACGGCATGAAGAAAGTGCTGGACGGGCTGCGCGTGGTCTATTCGGGCAAAGACATTTGGTCGAAGAACGCCAAGCTCGACAAGGATAAGCAACTTCGTCTGCGCGAGTCGCACGATTTCAAGGAAGAGCAGCTGGAAAACGCGCATCCGGCGGTGCGCAAGCATCCGCGAACGGGCCGGAAGGCGCTGTTCGTCACGCCGGCATATTTCCGGCATTTCGAGGGCTGGAGCGCGGAAGACAGCCGTCCGCTGCTGGAATATTTCGCGCACATGCCGCACAAGCTGCAATATCAGTGCCGCATTCGCTGGAAGCCCAACACCGTGATCGTCTGGGACAACCGCTTCCTGCAGCACTGCGGCATCCACGATTACGAAAACGAGCGCCGCCACCTGGTGCGGACCACGGTAATCGGCGAGCGCCCGCTCTGATCCTCAGCAATCCGCAACTGGCTACTTGCGGGGCGGGGCGACCATAAAAGGCTGCAGCGTTAGCGGGATCTCAAAGGCTAGCGTTTCTGGTGGCTCGCAGACGGTATCGCTGCACTGTTGGAAGCGAAGGCGGCCGCGCAGCGTGGTCGAGCCATCGTCGAGCGGATATTTGAGCAGCAGAGAGCCGATTATCCGAAATGTGCCGCTGTGGACGGGCAGCGTTTCTCCTAGATCGGCGAAGCGAAGCGGCGTGGCGTGCGGCAGGTCGAACGATTGGCGGGCGATTTTCGGATCGTCGAATTCGATCGATGTCGCCGTGAAATTGTCCGGCAGCGGCGACCCGTAGACGTGCCAGCCCGGATCGAGCGCGAATTTCGCGAAGACGCCGATTTCCTGCCCGGCGAAGGCTTCATCCGCAGAGAGACCGACTTCTACGGTGAGCGCACCGCTTTGCAGAGTGACAGATGGCGCAGCGTCGCTCGCGATTCCAAACTCGCGTAGAGCGATCTCCGAGGCGGCCACGCGGTGCTGATAATTCGGGACGAAATATTTGCGGAGGATGGCGCCGTCCGGCGCGACGAGATATTGCACGGGATGGGGAACGCCGTGGGCGCGCAGACTCGGATCAATATTGGTATTCAAGATTCCGAAGCTGCGAATGACGGCGCTATCGCGATCGGAGAGCAGCGGGAAACCGATCTGGTATTGCTGCGCGAAATCTTTGAGCACCCTTTGTGAATCGTAGCTGACTGCGGCGATGCGGAAGCCTTCCCTTTCGATTGCAGAGCGAGATTGTTCCAACTCGACGAGTTGGGAGCGGCAGTAGCGTCACCAATCCGCGCTGCGATAGAAGACGAGCAGCAGGCCGTTCGGGCCGGCAAGATTCGCGAGCGAGCGGGAAGCTCCGTCCTGATCGGGCAGCGTGAATTCGGGGATGCGCTGGCCGGGCTCGGGTCCGGTGGCGTAGCCGTCGTTGGTGGCATTGACGTGCTTAGCTTGCAGCTCCGGAGGTATGGCCGCCCCGGCGGCGCGCAGGCGTCCGAACTCGCGCATGATGGCGGCCTTCTCCGCCAGATCGCTTGGCAATTGGTCGGTCATCGATATGCTCGCAAGCTAATAGATTACCACCGCGCGATCGAAAGAAATGCGGACACTTTTCACCGAGAGCGCGAGAAGCTTCCCCTGCGAGACAGCGGCGGCAAGCCGCCGCACTCCACACAACGACGCTCCATTGCGGGATATTGCCGAGGCTTGAACGCAACACGAATTGATTCGCGAATCGGCGGAAAATCGGACGGGCGGGAAGAACAAAAAGGAGAGAGGCGCCCGGGAGACTCACAAGCGCCTCCTCTACTGCGTCAACGTAAACCGTACCTCACTGGATCACCTCCTTCTCGGCAAGGCTGCCGATATCGACCAGATGTCGCATGCGTTTATTATAACCCTGGATGCAAGACCGTCCGGGCCTTGGCCCGCCCGAGACTGATTTTCTGATGATTTTTCGGCCGAGCTAAGCGGACGATTGGGAGCGGCGGCGGGCCGTTGAGGCTAGCGAGTCGGTGGGATCGGGATATTCGAGCGAGACGAGGTAGAGTCCTTCGGGCGGGACGGTGGGGCCGGAGCGGGAGCGGTCGCGCGCGGCGAAGAGTTCGGGGATGTCCGCGGGCGGGAGCCTTCCCTTCCCGACTTCGAGTATCGTGCCGACGATTTTGCGGACCATGTAGCGCAGGAAGGATTGGCCGCGGACGACGTAGGCGATTTCGTCGCGTCCGGGATCGCGAATAATTTGGGAGGAGTAAATGACGCGGACACTGGTGCGGTTGCGGTCGTCGTCTTCCGAGCCGGACGAAGCGGCGAAGGTCTCGAAATCGTGCTCGCCCTCAAATTCGCGCGCGGCGGTGGACATGGCGGCTTCGTCGAGCGGCCCGGAATAGTGCAGCACGCGGCGATATTCAAATGGCGGCAGGACGGCGCCGCGATAAATGCGATAGCTATAGGTCTTCGCTTGCGACTGCCAGCGCGAGTGGAAATCGGGGCCAACTTCCTCGGCCGCCATGACGCGAATCGCGGGCGGCAAGAGCGCGTTGAAGGCGCGCTGGAATTCGGCGGCAGGAATCAGGGAGCGGGTTTTGAAATGCGCGACTTGGCCAAGGGCGTGAACGCCAGCGTCGGTGCGGCTGGCGCCGTGGACGAAGATTTTTTCCTGCGTGATTTGCGAAGCGACATCATTCAGCGCGCCCTGAATGGTAGGCACGCCGGGCTGAATTTGCCAGCCGTGAAAATCCGCGCCGTCGTAAGCGATGGTGAGTTTCAAATTGCGCATGCGATGAGGAAATTATCGCATGGCGAGGCGGAATGCGAGAGGCGCGGGATATCGTGGGCAGGCGAATTTCTGCGGCCCCGATGTGGCGGAGAAGACGGAGGAGGAGGCTCCCGCTTGGGATCGGGAGCCTCCAAAGGCCGCGTTCCATTTGGTTCAACCTAGGCGAAGTTGAACCATGGGGTCATCCATCCTAGCTTCCCTCTCAGAGGCAGGTGGGAACGACCCGAACCACCAATGAATGGGCCCCTTCCTCCCCATTCACCAGCGAAGCGGATCGTTTAGGAACGCGACCCACGCAACCGGTGATGCACGTCTGATGCCCAAACGAATTGAGAGCGCGCGGTGAATGCGGCGCTGAAATTGCAGCGACTTAGCGGTGAGGTTCGAATAATTGGGAGTGGCGTTCGAATCGAATTGGGAATGCACGTCCCGGATTGAAACCTCCGCGATGTAAGGTTGGTCTTGGGCTGGCATACGCGCGCAAAGCGGTAGATTGGCGCTGCGGGGCATCGACGAACGGAGGGTTATCGTGGCGAGCGTAGACGCGAGCGGCTCCTTCGAGAACGCGGCTTTTCGGACAGGTTGTGTCGCGTGCGCGTCTGCCGCATAATCTATAGGACTGGCAGGGATCCATGAAAAGATCGGCACTGATCATTTTGCTCGTGACCTGCGCGCTGGCGGCTATGGCCATCGCGATTGAGGGAGCGCGCGAGCTTCGCGTGGCTGCGGCACAGCGTGGCAGCAGCGCCCAGCTTGTTGCTGCGAACGCGCAGCCGGCGAAAGCGGGAAAAGATTCGCAAGACGGCGGCGACGTACAGGTGATCCGCTTCGCAAGCAACGCGCAGCCGATGCCTCCATTTCTGGTGAATGACTTGAACGGCGTCCCGGTTTCCAGCGCGGCGCTGCGCGGCAAAGTAGTAATCGTGAATTTCTGGGCTACGTGGTGCCCTCCGTGCCAGGAAGAAATCCCGGAAATGATGGAGTTGCAGAAGGAATTCCAGGGCAAGCTGCAGATCATCGGCGTGTCGATGGACGATGGCCCGGCGGAACAGGTGAAACAGTTCGCAGACAAGATCGGGATGAATTATCCGATCATGATGGGCAGCGACCAGCTATCGGATGAATACGGCGGAATTCCGGCGCTGCCAACATCGTTTGTGGTGGACCCGGAAGGCCGCGTGGTGCAGAAACACGTGGGGCTCTACCCGAAGGAAGTGTACGATAACGAAATTCGCGCGCTGCTCGGCGAACCGGTGCAGGCAAAGATCGAAACGTTCGAAGACACCGGGCAGATTTTCCTGAAGAACGCTGCGCTGGCTACGTCGATTCCGGGCGTGAGCTTTAAAGGACTGACTGCGGCGCAGAAGAAGTTGGCGCTCAAGGTGATGAATTCGCAGCACTGCACCTGCGGGTGCAACATGACCATCGCCGAGTGCCGCCTGACCGATCCGGACTGCCAAACCAGCGTGGCGCTCGCACAGAAGATTGTGGCCGAAATTCGCGCGGGGAAGACTCCCATCGCGCCCGCTCCCGCGCAGGGCCAGCCGATCGCGGAGACCATTCGCAACTAGCATAAGCCGCGTTTCCACGCACGATCACCACCCCGAAAACCACAGGCACAGCAGATCCCTTGTCGGCCAAAATGCGGCCTTTGTGGGGATGACAGCGAGATATCTGTGAGGCGCGGCCCTTGTCGGGATGACAGGAACGCTTATGGGTGCGTGGGGCGGCGCGGAGGACGGCGGGAGCGCTAATCACGCCCAACCTGTGGCGCCCGCTGCGAGGTCGGACGCCGCAAGTTAGGCCGAGACGTTGAGATTAGTGTTTGTCGTATCTCAGGCAGATCTGAGCTTCACGGATAGCTTCGTCAACGGCCTTGAGGGCCGCGACGCGATGGCCACCAAAGTCGTGTGCGCCATGAGCCAAGTGCTCGCGAGCTTCGCGAAGGTTGGCCAAGGCGGCGCGAATTTCGGGATGCGCTGCACGGCCGCGAACCTGAGCGGCGGCGGCCGCAGCGTTCGGTTGGGGCGTGCGCGGCGCTGCCGGCACAGCCACGGGATAGCTAAGAGCAAAAACGAGCAGGGCGAGCGCTAACGAACTGGAAAGCCAATGTCTCACGTGCGTCTCCTTGACCGTCGAGTCTGTCTTGTGACTGAGTGGTTGCGCGTTACATTAATCAGAAATCTTCGACTAGAAATCTCGCTAATTTTCCAACGCGGGACTGGATGAAGCGCGCCAGATGGACCGATGATAGCGCCGTGAGCCAGGGAGGAACGCGGTTGGTATGGGCCCCTACCGCTAAAACATCACCGCACAGTGCCATCCGCACAACTAGCAGCAGGCGAGACAATCGGTGGCTTGAATAGGCGCTATTTTGACGGCGGGGCGCCCGCGTCCGAGGAGGCCTGCTGCGAGAGCTTCGATCCGAGTTCGGACATGGTGTTGAGGCCGGAAGGCAGTGCGGGCCCGGAGTCGGAATTCGGAGTGAGGATGACGAGATCGACGCGGCGGTTCATGGCGCGGCCTTCGGGAGTGTCGTTGGAAGCGACGGGATAGTATTCGCCATATCCGGCGGCCGATAGACGATCGGGCGCGATGTTGTATTGCGAGATAAAAACCTTGACGATTTGGGTGGCGCGCGCGGTGGATAAATCCCAATTGGAGTCAAAGCGGGAGTTGTGAATGGGAATATTGTCCGTGTGTCCTTCGATGCGGATGCGGACGTGATAAGGCGCAATCACTTTGACGAAATCAGCGAGCGTCCCGCTGGCGCCGGGGCGCAACCCCGCCGAGCGGCTGGCAAAGAATCCGGCTTCGCGCAGGCTGACCACAATACCCTCTTTCGTGGGCGTGATCGACACGGTGTGATTTTTGAGCTCCGGGTGCAGCGCGGTTTGCAACTGTTTCTGAATTTCGTTCATGGGCGGCTGCGGAGTTGTAAGCGGGCCGTGCGGCGAATCGACCAGCCGGTCAAGCTTTTCAACGCGCGGGACGACGTTGTCGATCATCTGCACTTTGGAAAACGGCATGGGCTCGGATTGGAGAATCGCAGGCTTCGTATTGGAGGCCTCGAAGACGCCCATTTTCTGAAAGGCCACCTGGATGGCCATGGAGAGTTGACCGACCTTGCGCTTGTCAACTTGAGTGGATGAGTAAAGAACCACGAAAAACGCGAACAGCAAGGTAATGAAATCCGCGTAAGAGACGAGCCAGCGCTCCTGGTTCGGATGCGGCGGGATTTTTGTCTGCGGCTCATTTCGCACCAGCCGATTTGCGGGTTTGCTGGCTTTCGTCAAGAAAACTGAGGAGCTTCGTTTCCACCATGCGCGGATTCATGCCTTCGAGAATGGAAATTACGCCTTCGAGAACGATTTCGTGGCGCAAGTCGACAGCGCGATTGCGGATTTTCAATTTTCCGGCGGCGAGGAGGAAAAACAGATTCGCGGCTCCGACACCGTAAATTGTGGCCACGAAAGCGACCGCAATGCCGCGTCCGACTTCACCGATGTTGTCCAAGTGCTGCATGACTTGGATCAGCCCAAGCACGGCGCCAATGATGCCGACGGTCGGCGAGAAGCCACCGGCAGATTCGAACACTTTGGGGATGTTTTCGCTGCGTTCGGCTTCATTATCCAACTCGAATTCCATGATCTTTCGCAACTCGGCGGATTCGGTACCGTCCACCGCCAACATCAGCGATTTTTTCAGGAACGAGTCGTGAATTTTCACGATTTCCGGATCGAGCGAGACGATTCCCTCTTTACGGGCCTTCTGCGCGAAGCCAACCATTACTTTCACAACCTCCAGAGGGTCGTCGCCGGGCTCGAAAAACACAGCGGCGAGACTGGCGGAAGCAGAGATAACAACGGCGAGCGGAAACTGCAGCATGATGGCGCCAAGCGTTCCGCCAAAAACGATCAGCGCTGCCGTGGGTTGCAGAATCTGGCCGATTTTTCCGCCCTCAAGCGTCAGGCCGAGCAAGATGCCGCCGAGGGCAACGACCACTCCTAAAAAACTTCCCTTATCCACGCCGCAGCACCCGTTAAGACCTGCCCTTTCCCGGGGTACCTTGCGACTCCTCCGGACTTATAGCGCCGCCTGCGGGCAACGACGTATCGAAAACGATTCCAGGGCCGGCGCGACGGTAGAACTTGCAGTGAAATTCGGCGATGCGTTCAAGGACTTCTGCAGCGGATTCTCGAACGACGAGTTTCTCGCCAGTCAGCAGAGTAATGACGGTATCCGGCGCATTCTCGATGAACTTGAACAAGTCCGCATTGACGATCAACTGCTGGTTGTCAAGCCGGGTCAAATAAATCATCACTACCCTCTGGCACGGGCCTTGCGAGGAACGTGCCAACCCGCGACCACAGTCGAAGTGTGTATCGGCGGGAGAACGCGGCGAATGAGGCCTAATGTGCCGAAATGGCGCACTGGCGAAGTGCTGTTGTGTCCTGAAGGACAAATGTGAAAAAAGCGGCTGCCCTGAGCGGCGTGGATTTGGACCGTCGAAATTGCAGATCAAGAAAGCGACCCACGCTGCCGAAAATCAATTCGGGAACTAGACGATGCCCACGTTAGCGCTGTCGATGATCGTGAAGAATGCCGCGCGCGATCTGCCCGAGTGTCTGGCAAGCGTGCGTGGCGTGGTGAACGAAATCATCGTGGCGGATACCGGCTCGACAGACGAGACGGTGACCGTTGCGCGCGAAACGGGCGCCCGAGTGGTTTCCCTTCCGTGGGAGAACGACTCCTCGAAGGCGCGCAATTCCCCGCTGGCGATGGTCACGGCGGACTGGGTGCTGTCGCTCGACGCAGACGAGCGGCTCGATCCTGGCGCGTCGGCGGTGTTACCGGCGCTGCTGGCACGAAAAGACGTGGATGGATATCAGGTGACGATTCGGAATTACGTTCCAACGCTGGCGCACAAGATGTGGAACCGTTCGGCGGTGGCAAACGACTCGGCGTACGCACCAGCGAGGCACGCGGCTGCGTACGTGGACCATGAGAACGAGCGCTTGTTCCGGCGCGACCCGGCGATCCGGTTCAGCGGGCGCGTGCACGAGACGGTGGGTTGGAGCATTCTTTCGGTGCAGCGCAAGATCGCCACAGCAAACCTGATGATTCATCACATGGGGATGCTGGGCGATCCGGAGGAGCGCGCGCGGAAGATCCTGTTTTACCTGGAACTGGGCAAACAGAAAGCGGCCGAAATGCCCGAGAACCGGCAGGCGCATTTCGAGGTGGGAGTCTCGCTGCTCGAGAATTTGGGCGACAATCGCGAGGCGCTGGCGGCGTTTGAGCGCGCTTGCGAAGTGGATCCGCGATTCGGACTGGCGTGGTTTTTCGTCGGAGTGTGCCAATTTCGGCTGGAGAATCATCGAGCTGCGCTGGCCAGTTTCCGTCGCGCGGAAAGCTGCGGGCATTTCACGCCGTGGCTTTCGGAGATGGAGGGCGACGCGCAGTACAATCTCGGGAACTTTGAAGCTGCGGTTGCGTGCTATCGCCGGAGTCTGAAGCGCGCGCCGGCGAAAGCGTCTATCGAAAGCAAACTCGGGCTGGCGGAATTTCGCGAAGGCCGCGAACGGGCCGGGTTGCGGCGGATGCGTCAAGCGGTGGATGAGGAACCTGGCAACGCGGAACTTTACGACCGGCTGGTGGTGGCGGAAGCGTTCCTAAAGCACCTGCCGGAAGCGGCCGAAATCGCCGAGCGGAAGCTCGCTGCTGTGACGCCACGCGCGGAGGTTTTTCTGCGTGCGGCCGCTCTGCGAGGAAAAATGGAGCAATGGAGCGAGGCAGCTGAACTGATTCGGCGTGGGGTGGCGATTTTCCCGGACTCTGAGTCGCTGCTGAACATGCTGTCCAAGATTGAAACAGTTCCGACGCCTTCCAATCCGGCGGTTCCGGAAAGGGTAATCTGATGACGCCGTCGAGCGCGTTAAGCATTAAAGCGCTCTGAGCGCTGGCCGATTTGCCAAGTGAAGAGAAAAAAGCCGTTCAGTGTTCGAGAAGCCTTCGGCGCGGGGGAGTGACCAGCCGGTGAGAAACGCTCCGATCTGAGAACGGAACCTCAGTAGAACATCAGGAGCCACTTCCGTGGCATTAAGCGTACTTAACAACATCCCGGCACTCGTGGCCGAGAACCAACTGAACATCACTCAAGCAGGACTGCAGAACACTCTCACCCAGCTTTCCTCGGGATCGCGAATCAATAGCAGCGCCGATGACGCAGCCGGACTGGCCATCGCCAATGGGTTGCAAGCCAACGTGACTGCATTGACGCAATCCGTCGCGAACGCGAACAACGGTGTAGGAGCTCTGCAAGTGGCCGACGGCGCGCTCAGCCAAGTCACCACACTTCTTAACCGTGCGATCACGCTGGGCACCGAAGCTTCCACTGGCACAGTATCCAGCGGCCAGCGCACGGCGCTGGATGCTGAGTATCAGCAGATACTAAGAGAAGTAAACAGCATCGGCACCAACACCACGTTCAGCGGCGCGACGATTTTCGCGTCCACAGCCACCACTACGAGTTCGATCTTCCTGAGCGACTCGTCGGCTTCGGGCACGACCACGATCAGCGTCAGCATCAGCGGACTTTCGACCACCGCGCTCGGTCTGAACGGCACTGCTCTGACCGGTACCCCGGGAAATGGCGGCGCAACTGATCCGGAAGCTACGTTGCAATTGGTGAACACCGCCATCGCAACGGTCGCGGCTGACCGAAGCACGATTGGCGCGGGCATCAACCGGCTCCAAGCGGCCAGCAACGTAATGAATAACGAGGCGCAGAACCTGACGTCCGCGCAGAACCAGATCACAGCCGCAGACATACCGGCCGTGGTCGCTAACCTGTCGAAATACTCGATTCTGGAACAAACAGGTATTTCGGCCTTGGCGCAAGCGAACACAGCGCAGCAGCAGGTTCTCAATTTGCTCCACTAATCCTAAGCAGCTCTGGAGGGCGGGCTCAGTAAGGGCCCGCCTTTCGAGCATCCACACCTGGCGAAACCTCATGGGCATCACTAAGAACTTGATTCAAGGGATTCGAATCCGGAGTAGCCCGCCGCTTTCCGCACTTGCTTCGCGCGGGGCTAGGAGACTTCCGTGAGCAGCACCAGCGTCGGCGGGTCCATTCTCACTGGTTCTCAGACCAATACCTCAAACGGCGGACTTGGCGCGGGAATCAACGTCAGCCAGCTCGTCAGCGCGGCCATGGCCAACCAGACGGCTGAATTGACCATCATGCAGGGCCAGCAGACGCAGATTTCCAACGAGCAAACCGCTCTCACCAGCTTCAACAACGACCTGCAAACGCTGCAGAATTCCGTATACGGACTCACCGATCCTGTGGGGCAGATGACGGCGATTGCCGCAAGCACATCCGACCCTTCGATCCTTTCCGCGACCGCGATGTCCGGCACGGCTTCCGGAACGCACACGATCACCGTATCGAATCTGGCCACCACTTCATCCGCCTATTCGGCGGCCATCGCTTCGAGTTCCACAGCGCTTGCTACCGGGACGCTGAACATCCAAGTAGGCTCGGGAGCGGCAACACCGATCACGATTGACAACACGAACAACACGCTGGATGGCCTGGCGCAGACGATCAACAACACGCCGAATATCGGCGTGAGCGCCAGCGTAATCACCGATGCGAACGGCGCGCGGCTCGCGCTGGTCAGTAATACCAGCGGACAGGGTGGAAGCCTGACAGTTACTCCTTCGAGCGGACTGCCAACCTTTACAACGGCGGCGGGACAGAATGCCTCGCTGACGGTGGACGGAATTCCGATTTCGAGTGCAAGCAACGTCGTCACCGGCGTGTTGTCCGGGGTCACGCTAAACCTGGCGGGCGCCAATCCGAACACTTCAGTGACAGTATCGACCGGGCCGGACGTGACCCAGCAAGAAGCGGCAGTGAACAGCTTCGTCAGCGCCTATAACACGGTGATCGGCGACCTGAACAGTCAGTTCGCGATCGATCCCACTACAAACCAGGCCGGCGCGCTGGCGTCGGATGGCACGCTGTCACTGGCGCAAAGCCAAATATTATCTACCGTATCTTTCGCCATGAGCGGCAACGGTAATGTCCAGAGCCTCGCCGGTCTGGGCGTCAGCATGAATAACGACGGAACGCTCAAGGTAAACAACTCAGCTCTCGCGAGCGCGCTGCAAAGCAATCCTTCCGCCGTGCAGTCGTTTTTCCAATCAGGCGCTTCGGGCAGCCTCGGCGCAAACTTGTCGAGCATCGTTTCGAGCATCGCCGATCCCATTACCGGCTCGGTGGCTCAGGATCTGAACGGATTGTCGCAGACGCAGACAGGCCTGACGCAGCAGATATCCGACTTTCAAACGCAGATGAATACAATGCAGCAGCAGCTCACGCCGGAGTACGTGCAGGTGGACACGACCCTGCAGCAACTTCCGCTGATGTTGCAGCAAATATCCCAACAATTGCAGTCCCTAGGGTGAACATGAGAGATCCCGCGCGCGCGTATCGTGAATTATCTGCCCGTGCAGCAAGCCCGGTAGGTCTAGTGGCGGTGCTGTACGAAGATATTGTTCGTAGCCTGCGGCGGGCGCTGGATGCCGTGCAACGGAACAACATCGAGCGGCGCACACTGGAATTGAGCCGTGCGATCCTGGTGATCGGCTATCTGCAATCGGTGCTCGATTACGAAAAGGGCGGCGAGATCGCGCAACGCCTCTCAGACTTCTACAACTCGGCCCGTTCGAGAATCCTGGAATGCAGCGGCCCGAACGCGCAGAAGCTGCTCGAATCGCTGGCGGCGGAATTTTCAGACCTCGATATTGGCTGGCAAGAGATCGATCACCAAATCAGCCAGCAGGCTGAACCCGAGCTAGTAGCGGCGGCTGGCGTGCCGGCTCGTCTGCTGCGCCGCGGCGAGTCGCGCCGTGCAAGGATGTCGCGCTGATGTCCGAAGCGCTCTCGCCGGTCGAAACCGTGCGCCAAGCGCGCCGGGAATTTCAGGCGTGGCTAGAAGCGGTGGAGAGTTCGCGCAATCCTGCGCGGGAGCGGCCGCAAGCTTTGCAGCGCATTTCGCAGTTACTTCAAGAAGTGGATGGTGCAATGCGATTGGCTACGCTGGATCAAACGACCAGCTGCGAATGGCGAGAAGAGATGGTCACGTATCGCGAAACACTGCGCGACCTTCGCACAAAGCTGGGAAGCTTCGACATCATTTTACGCATTCGGAGAAACCAGCTCACCGGAGCGCGGGCGCGCGCAAGCGCCGCCAGCGCCTGGGCTAACCTCGCGCGCCATATCGGGTAGAAGACCGGCCGGGTGCTCCATTCGAGAATTCCCCTGCGCTAAATTTTGCCGCAACCCGAACCAGTTCTTACTTTTCCACAACACGGTCTTAGAGGCTCGTTCGTTTGGCCGCCGCGGGGGCATCGGGACTACTGCAGGTAGGTGAGGAGATTGGGCAGGTTCAGGATTTTACCTTCGGATTCGAGAAGCGAAGCGTAGGCTACTTCAGCCTGGCTGAAATTCGTGGTGACCTGGGCGAGATCGGCGCCGGCAATGTTGCTCTCTTGGGTTTGCAGCTGCACCTGATCGTTGGCCAGGAATGTGTCCGTGGATTGCATCTGGTTGAGCGAAGTGCCGTACGCAAGCCTTTGGGTACTGAATTCGCTGGCTGCCTGACCAAACGCGGTGTTGGCCGCGGCGATGCCGGAATTGGTTTGCACTGCCGTGATCAGTTGATTGAGCGCGCCGAGGACAGTACCGGCAGAGTTGAGGAACAGCTGATTGCCGGGCACGTTCGTGGTGACGGTCTGGCCACTGGCGATTTCGACGGACACTACCGAACTGTTGCCGTTGTAAGTGACCCCGGAAGGGTCGGACGGATTCAGCGTGAAGGGCTGCGTCGTCACCAGAGTTCCGCCGAAGAGGCACGTGCCGCCGGCTGTAGAATTGGCGATGCCCACGAGTTGTTGTTGAATACCAGAGAGTTGCTGCGCGATCGCTTGGCGATCCTGATCGGATAAGGTGGAATTGCCCGCTTCCACTCCAACCGAGATCGCTTGCTGAATGGCGGTTTCGGCGGAACTGAGAGCCGAATCGGCAATCTGCATCTTGGACTGCAGATCAGTGATGTTCTGCTGGAACGTATCCGTTTGGCTCTGCGCGGCGTGGATCAACACCAGCGCCGCGGTTCCAGCCGGATTGTCGGAGGGCTGGTTGATGGTTCGCCCGGACGCCAGTTCCGCGTCGGCCTGGTTCAACTGCTGCCGTGTTTCATTCAAGCCCGAAAGCAGGTCGGGAAGAATGTTTGGATCTACGCGAACGCTCATTTTAGCCACCCGTCATGTTGATTGCGGTTTGGAATAAGCTGGCGACGATGGACGCCACCCGCGCCGAGGCGTTATAGGCGTTCTGATAGAGCACCAAGTTGGCGCCCTCTTCATCGAGCGACACACCGGAGATAGCGTTCACCTGGTCTTGCAATTGCTGGACGAGCAATTGTTCACCCGAAAGTTGGCTGGACGCATTTGCCGCGTCGCTGCCAACCTGAAAGACAATTCCGGAGTAAAAGTTGATGGCGGTCTGACCGCTGACGATGTTTTGATTTTGCAAGTTAGCGAGCGCCGCGGCGTTGCGAATCTGCACAGACGCCACCGGAATCTGCAGCCCCATGCGTTGCAAAATATTGGCTAGAGTTTGGGTCGAGAGCTGCGTCTGCTGGCTATCGCCGGTGCGCTTCAAGCCAACCACCAGGCCATATCCGATCAGCGGGTTCTCGCGCACGCCTTCGATAGTGGTGATGTCCCGCAGATGCACGACGCGGCCTTCGGGACGGGTCTCGTCCGCGTGCACCAGACTGGAGCACGCACACGTAGCCGCGCAAATGCCGAGCAGCACTACGGCGAGCGGCCGGCAACGCCCGACCACTGCTTTTCGGTTGCCGAGTTCATTTGGTTTTTGCGGCATCGTAAGCCCCGTCAGAAACTAAAGAAATGCAGCAGAGTTCGCACGATCAGCCCGGGTTGGCGGGTCGACTCAGTCAGAACGCCCTTGCCATCCAGACTCACTTCCAAATGGCTGACGGCCGTGGAGAGCACCACGTCGTTGGGTGAAATGTCCTGCGGGCGCACGACTCCGCGCAAGATCATCGTTTGCTTCTGCTGGCTCACTTCCACTTCCCGCCGCGCTTCGATCACCAGCAATCCGTTCGGCAGAACCTGAGTGACGTTGGCTGCGAGCGTGGTATCGAGCGAGGTTGCCAACGCGGTTTGCCCCTTGCCCGTCAGGGCCTGTGACGAATTGGGAGAAAAAATATTCTGTGCGGCCGACCCGCCGCCCACCTTGCCGAAAAACGCGCTGATACTCGAAGACGCGGTGAGCGTCCTGGACGTTTGCACCGAACCTTGCAGCGCGGAGGTGGTGGATTCGGCGAGCTGGACGGTCAGTTGGTCACCCGTGTAGCGAGCTTTGGCGTCGGTGCCAGGTCGCTCATCCGGCCGTTCGGGTACCAAAGGCTTCCGGTTGAGGGTACGTAGATCGAGGCCTGTGGAAACTGCGCGATGTAGGCATTTAGGGCGTCAGACTTGGGCTGCTTCGATTTGTGCTTCGGTCTGCCCTGCGCGCCAGTAGCGGCAATCAGCAAAAACACCGCACACGCGACTGCGAGTGGTGGTCGAACGTTTTCAGTAACGTTTTGCCGCTTCGAGCGCATCCCGAATCTCCTCCTCAGAAGCTCACTTGCACGATCTGAGCGCCTACCACCGTCCCCACCAAAATTTTCCCTGACTCCACGGCGCGCACGCGCACCTCGTCGCCTTTCCTGCCGCGATCGAGAGGGATTCCGGTGCCCTGAATCGTCATGCCGCCCACTCGAACAACCAATTGCACAGGGGCGCCAGCCTTCACCAGTACCGGGCCGAGCGAGCGTGACTCTCGCTGCGTGATGGGCATTCGTTCGCTTACGGGCACGATTGCGCTCGCGTTCCGCTGCAAGGCGACGGGTACGGCAGCAAGTTCGCGCGCACTTTCCTTTGCGTCCGGGTCGATGGGGCGATACACACCTACCCAGAATCGAGGAACACGCGGCTCCGAAGTCACCCACACCAGCACGCGGCTGCCGCTGTGATCGGCGGCACGCTGAATCTGTGTGACCTGGAGTTTCGGGTTGTTTTCGCTGACGGATACGTCGGCGGAAAGTATCACGTCGCCTGGCACGAGCGTATCGGCCGAAGACCATCCGTTGGCGTGCAGCGTGCGATCGACCGCCGCGAGAACCTCTTCCCGAGTAACGCGCCGCGCCCAGCGGCGAATTTCCATTCCCGGCGGGATTTCCAGCTCATTCCGCAGCACAGGTATATCGCGCAGCGCGCTCGCAATATCTTCCCGCGTGAGCTGGCGGTGCTCTCCGGGCATGGGTGCGTCGATTAGAATGATTTGCTGCGCGCGAGAACGCATATTTGGCGGCGCGGTGCCAGGCAGCAGGTCCGAGAGCGGCACAACATTTGCGTTCACGATGGTTTGGCGCGCTAGAGCGATTCGCACGCCGGTTTGTGCTGCGGCGCTGCTGGCGAGCAGCAGCACTCCGACGATCAAGCCCGTCTTGGCCAGCAATCGCTTTCCGGCTTTCAGTATTGTTCCCATTCTTTTCATTTCCGCACTCTGATTAAACCGGTTATTAGGTCTGCAGATTGTTCACGGTCTGGAACATCTCATTCGCGGCCTTGATAACCTGCGAACTCGCTTCGTACGACCGCTTCGCCACGATCATGTTGACGAACTCGGTGACCACGTCGACGTTGGATTCCTCGAGCATGCCCTGCTGAATGCTTCCGAGGCCCTCCGCGCCACCCGGCGTGCCCACGATAGGGTCGCCAGAGGCGCCCGCGGCTGCGAGGAGGTCCTGGCCCAGGCTGTTCAGCCCGCCGGGATTTTGAAACGTTGCCAGTTGGAGCGTGCCCACCTGAGCGGGCTGCTGCTGTCCTGGTTCTGTGACGCTGACGGTACCGTCGTTTCCAATCGTCACCGTCAATGCGTCCGGAGGAATGGTGATTACAGGCTGCACCGGATTGCCGTCCTGTGTGACCAGATTGCCGACATTATCGACGGTGAAGTTTCCCGCGCGCGTGTAAGCGATCTCGCCGCTGGGCAGCAGAACTTGGAAATAGCCTTCGCCCTGAATCGCCAGATCGAGGGGATTGCCGGTGGAATCGAAGTTGCCCTGCTGCTGAATCACTTCAGTGGCCATCGGACGCGAGCCGAGACCCACTTGCAGGGCGGCAGGAATCACCGTCTGCTGCGTGCTTGGCGCGCCCGGGGTCACGGTGTTCTGGTAAATCAGATCCTCGAAATCGAGGCGCCGCCTACGGAATCCAGTGCTGTTGGCGTTGGCGAGATTGTTAGCGATATTGTCGAGATTCATCTCCTGCGCTTCCATCCCGCTTGCCGCCGTGTACAAAGAACGAAACATGGGCCGCTCCTTCCATCATCGGTGCAAAAACCGTTCTTGCGTGGAAACCGTTGCAACGCCGTGCGCTACTGAACGAACCTCACCGGTCTCGCTCAATCGATTGCCAGTTCCTGAACCGCGGTGCGGTTGAAGTCATCCAGGAAAATTGACAGCGCCTTTTCGAGCATCTCTGCATGGCGCTGCAACACCATCAGCGTGACCGTTTCCTGAATGGGGTTCAGATTGGAGGACTCGAGCATGCCCGCAGCGACGGTCGAATTTTGCGCCGGCCGCGCTGCTCCTGCGGGAGCGATGAAATTGGTGTCGCCTTCCGGCGTCAGTTGCGTTTCCGGAGCAAACTCCGCCACTTGGAGCTGTCCGGCAACGGCGCTATCCACGGAGACGGTTCCATCCTGCGCTACCGCTACGGTGCCCAGCGGCACTTGAATGGGCAGGTTTCGCGGGTTCAGGACAGGGTCTTCCTGTTCGTCAACAAGCTGTCCGGCAGCGCTCACGTGGAACGCGCCATTTCGCGTGTAGCGAACACCGCGCGGCGTCTGCACCACAAAAAAGCCCGAGCCCTTGATTGCCAGGTCGAGATTGTTGCCGAACTTCTGCAGATTCCCTTGGGCAAAGTTGATGCTCGATCCGCCTAACACGCCATAATCGTTTATGGCCGCGTTGAGCGGGCTCAGCGCCTGGGGCTCGGAGCTGGCGGTCACGGCGTCGTAGAATTCGTTCTGTCCGCGATAGCCGGTGGTGCTGATGTTCGCCAGGTTGTTGGCGACCACGTCGAGCGCGTCCATTCGCGCCGCCAGTCCCGTGAATGCTGCGTAATATCCGCTACCCATTTCGCGTTACCTCTTGCCGATTGCAATCTCCGCCGCCGGGTTCCAAATCGACTCACGCCGCCGCAGTAGTTCGGGCATCGATACCTTCCCTCTTCGGCGATCCATGAGTGCAACATGAGAACCATCGCGCGGATTTCTGCAGGCGATGCAAACCGCTGATTCAAAACGGCGTAGCTTCCGTTGCGGAACTCTCCGTTGTTAAAAACGACCGCCCCGGCATGCTTTGCCGTTTGTGCCTACCGCCGCTCGGCAGGTTTTGCCACGCCGCGCTCGGGTCGAACACGGGAAACCGAAGCACGTCGGCCTGCAGTTGACAGTTCAATTGCACCAAAGGACAGGTTCATCTTCAGCAACAAGGGACTTTAGGCGAGGAATTCGAGTTCAGCAGCTAAGCTAAACTCTCGGTGTGCCAAAGCGGGTCTGCACAAATCGGGCGGAGTGGCGGCTGGTTCGCGGGCAGCGCGCCCAGCATCTTTCCGCGCATTACCGGCTGGAATGCGACTACGGAACCGCGTTCCTCACGATCTACAACGAAGGCGATGCGGTTTATTTGTGCGAAGGCCATGCGTCCGCAGTGCGGAACTCCGAAGCTCCCACAATAGCGGGTGTGCGGCTGGTCCAGCACAGGCGACCAAGCAGCAGCCAAACAGTGAGCAGCGAAGCGTTGGCTGAGATTGTTCTTTCGGAAGGGGCGATTCCGAGCGCTTCCATCCCGGCCACACCCGGCGCCGAAGCAATCCAGCTCAATTTCAACGCGGCGGAATCAATTGAGGCGCCGATTCAAACGGCGCGCCTTGAAGTTCCCGAACCAAGTGAGCCCGCCGTGCCGGAGCTGCAGATCGCGGACCTAGTCGCTCCTACTCCAACGGCATCGGAGCCGCAAGCGATTGAGATCGATGCGCCGGCGATGCTCGACGCGCCCATTCAGACCCCGCAAGACGAAGCTGCGAAGCCATGCGATGCCGAAGCACCGGAGCCGAAGCCGCAGCCCGCTCTTGCGCCGAGCGCGCGACGAGAATTTTCGCGGCCGGTGTCGGTCAAGGCGTTCGCGCGCGATCTTATGTATGGAGATTGCGCCAAGGCGCTGGTGGACGAAGCGATCTGGAATCTGGAGCCAGGAGATTACGAAGCGTACCAGACAGCTCTGCTCGAAGGAAAGCCGGCCGCCGAAGCGTCGCAAGCTGCTGGCGGACAGTTGGCGATCATCCTTCGCAGGATCAGCGAATACACGGTAAAGATAGAAGGTCTTCTCTTGGCGTCCGACGCCCTCATTGACGCAGCCAGCACGATCGACAAGCCACTTGAACAAGCTATGCTCGACATCATCGCTGACGGCACATTGAGCGACGCCGATAAAGACGCCGCGGTCGATCATCTTGGTTCGCTTCAAAAGGAGATGAACGGGGGGCTCGATCGCGTGATCTCGCCGCTAAAGGCGCATCGAATCGCGATTTCAATTGGCGAACGCGCGAATTGGGGCGCGCGATCGGACCTTGCGGAAGAAGTAAAATCGGCCTATCGATCGCTTTACAGCAGCGTGCGGCAGGCGGTGCTCGCGGCCGTTCCCGAGGCGCGAATCTTTGACGAGCGCTTAACGAACCTGTACGCGGCTAAGTCCGATATCGCGAGCGCAGCGGCCAATAAAGTACAGCACTCGGTAGCCAGATAGATCGGGCTGCACGAGCGCTTCGGCAGAAAATTCGCACGTTGTGCCGCGCGCAATTAACCCGCTAGATGCTCCGCGGAGATTGGCGCATGCGCGGGACTAAAGCGAGAAAATCGCGGATCAGTATCTCCGTCATCGCCGCCGCTTCGGATCGCTCGAAATCCGGAGAACCGCGGTCACCGCCTTCACCCGGCGTTACGCTATCCAGATCGGCGAGCCCGAGAAAACGCACAAAGCTCGCAAGATAGAACAACTCTGGAGTCCACGCTGCGACAACTTTAGGCGCGTCTGGCGATGCAAACGCAAAAGCCGGTTTCACGTCTGCCTCAAACTCCACTCCAGAACTTTCCATTCCTTGGCGGATATTTTCGAATTGCGGCAGCGCATAGAGCAGAACTCGCAGCCGGTCTGTGCCCAGCACGATGGCCGCTTCTTCCACGCTGGTCACTGAGTCTTCTGGCGAAAGTTGCAATGACGCAGCCATGCGCTTTACCACTGCGGCGAGCGCGGGCTGCGCGCGAATTTCGTCGCTTACGCGCGCGAGGTCCACGGGATCTTCCGCCAGCAATTGCATCAGGCGGTGCGCGAAGCCGGGTGCGTTTGCAGCAAGCTGACGCGTGCCGGGCGCCGTCGCTCCGGATCGTCTTTTCTCACTGGACTGGCGCGCAAAGATACCGTCGGTGGTTTCATTCTGCGTTGCAGTTGGCATGCGTTCCCCCGGCCAAACGAAGTCGCCGCAAGGGAGTTATCGGCCTCGCCGGGAACCAGCTTTAGGTTTTCTGGAACCGAAATCGGCGGCAACGCGGGGGGCACACACGGAGAACTTTCGTCTAAGGTGCGTAACATTAAGCGACAAAAATTGTTGGCCGCACGCCGCGTTTCGTCAGTCGAGGTGAAATGCCAGGCCGCCGGCGATACTTCCGCTTGATTTGAAACGCATCCACAGGCTTTCGCCGGAAGCGGCAACGGCGGTTTCGGCGGCAGCGGGAGGACGAGGTGTGCCCGTGAACGGCTTCCCGCGCAGCGTTTCAAGCACGCGCGAAGTCGCATCCGCCCAGACCTGAGCAAATTCCTGGTCGCTGAGAAAGGAGTTATAGGCAAGCTGCTCGACAGCCACGAGGTTCATCTGAAACGCGACGCGCAGATATGCGCCGAGCGAGTTGGAGACATTGGGCGCGAAGTTCTCATGCAGAGAAGTAAGCTGATGCACCTGATCTTTTCCGAGCTGGCCGGATTGGCGAAAGTCGCATCGCTGCACCAAACGCCGAGGTGCTTTCGTCTGCACGGGGGCGGACGCCTTCGAGCTCTTGAACAGCCTGTCAATTTCCTCCTGATTCGGAATTTGTTCCATGCGTTCGTCTCCACGGGAGCTTTCGATTGCGCCACGCTGCCGGAAACCGATGGCGGCTTGGAGCGCGCTGGCGAGGCCGCGATCAGCTCGCGCATGCGTACGCGCAAGCGCAGCAGCGCAGCTGTGTGAATCTGCGATACGCGTGATTCGCCGATTTTCGGCACGGCGCCCACTTCTTTCATTGTGAGTTCCTCATAATGATAGAGAGCCAGCACCTGCCGTTCGCGATCGGGAAGCTCTCCGATGGCGCGATCGAGCAATCCATTCATTTCCGAATGCAAGGCTTGCTGGTAGGGATCGCTTTCTTCCCCGACGGCCCGCGGTTGAGGCGCTTCTCCGCCTGGCGAGTCGTTCGATTCCGATTGCAGGCTGCCGATATCCAAGCCGCGCAGGTCGCCGAGTAACTGCTGCAAGCTCTCGAGTGTAATGTTCAGTTCGGCGGCGATTTCGGGCTCGGTCCGATCGCGTCCCAGGCGGGCTTTGCAGTCGGATATCGCCTGCTCAAGGCGCCGCGCCTGGCGCCGCAAGGCGCGCGGGCTCCAGTCCACTTGGCGAAGGCTGTCGAGAATCGCGCCGCGAATGCGGAATTCCGCGTAGTGCTTCAGTTGAACGTTTTTGCCGGGATCGTATTTGCGCACCGCATCCATCAGCCCAAGAATGCCGGCGTGCACCAAGTCCTCGAGCAGCACCTGCGGCGGCAAGCGGTCGTGGATGCGCCGGGCGATGTACTGCACCTGCGGCAGATGTTCGAGCAGCAGCTTTTCGCGCTGGGCGTCATCCAGTTGCACGGGCGGTTGCACCGTTTGCTGCTCAGCCTGGTTCACAAGCGCTCCTTCGCGTCACGATGCGGTCCGCCCAGCGTGTCATTGCACTACTCCCAACGATTGCACTGAGACGGCCGGCGGAATCCCCGCTGGCGACAGCACCACGATGCGCCGCACGAACGGTTCAAGCAGGCTCCGCAAATGAAAACGCGCGGGACTGCTGCACAGCACGATGGGCGAAGCCACAGCGAGCTGTTCTCCGGCCACGCGGCGCAGCCCGTCCAGAACGCGGCGCAGGAATCCCGTTTGCAGCGCCGGGGGACGCGCAGCTGCCGCGGCCGGCTCGAACGCGCGGTTGAATTTCATCCTCGAGCGCAGGATCGAGCGCCAAAACCTTCAGCTTGCCGTCGTCCTGCAAAAGCGGCTGCACCAGCGCGCGCCCCAGCGCCTGGCGAACGTCTTCGACGAGCGAAACGATGCTGCGATTCACGGCGGATGCGTCGATCAGCGTTTCGAGAATCGTGGGCAAATCGCGGATGGATACTTGTTCGCGCAAAAGCTGTTGCAGGATTTTTTCCACTTCGCCGAGGATCAGAACGCGAGGAACGAACTCTTCCACCAATTTCGGCTGCGTCTCTGAAAGCGCGTCGAGCAGGCGTTTGGTTTCCTGGCGCGTGAGAACCTCGTGAGCGTGGCAACGCACAACTTCCGCAAGGTGGGTGGCGATCACGGAGGTTTGCTCGACCACCGCGTATCCCGCGCCCAGCGCGTTGTCTCGCATGTTGGCCGGAATCCACCGCGCAGGTACGCCAAACGCGGGCTCGCGCGTTTCCACTCCGCTTGAATCGGCGGTGGAGATGCTTCGGAGCTGATTGCCAGCAGACAGTCCCGGTACGTTTCGCCGCGGGCGATTTCCACGGCGCGCAGGCGAACCACGTATTCGCGCGGCTTCAGGCGCATGTTGTCCGTGATGTGAATCGCGGGGACGATGAAGCCAAGTTCGGTGGCCAGATGCCGGCGCAGCGCCCGAATTCGCGGCAGTATCTGCCCGCTCTGTTTTTGATCGACGAGCGGAATTAACCCGTAGCCAACTTCCACGCTCACATCGTCGAGTTTCAGCAGCGCTTCGAGCTGCTCCTGCATTCCGGGCTTTCGTTCGATTTCCGCTTCCTTTCCTGCGAGCGGCGTCACGACCTCGGGAATGCGAGAGCCGATGTACGACAGGCCGCCGGCCAATAAGAAGAACGAAAATTTGGGCATTCCGGGAATCAGGGCGAGGCTAGTCATCACCCCTGCGGCAAGGTAAAGCGTGCGGGGCTTGGCGAAAAGCTGGCGGCGCACTTCTGTTCCAATGGGATCATCGGACGCGGCGCGGGTGACCACGATTCCGCCAGCGACGGAAACGAGAAGCGAGGGAATCAGCGTCACCAGCCCGTCGCCGACGGTCAGCATGGTGTAAGTGGTCAGCGCGTCCTGCAGGGTCATGCCATGCTGAAACACGCCGATTAGGAACCCTGCGATGATGTTGATGGCAGTGATGAGGATGGTGGCGAGCGCGTCGCGCTGGCTGAAACGCGCGGCGCCGTCCATGGTGCCGTAGAATTCGGCTTCCCGCGCGATCTGTTCGCGACGGGCGCGCGCGGCGCGCTCGTCGATAATGCCGGCGTTCAGGTCGGCGTCGATCGCCATCTGCTTGCCCGGCAACGCGTCGAGAGTAAAGCGAGCAGACACTTCGGCCGTACGCACCGCGCCGTGATTGATGACCAAGAATTGAATGGCGATTAGGGCGAGGAACACTACGAGACCGACTACGTAATTGCCTCCCACCACGAATTGGCCGAAGGCTTCGATCACATGGCCGGCAGCAGCCGTGCCTTCGCTGCCGTGAAGCAAAATGCGGCGCGTGCTGGCCAAATAGAGCGAAAGTCGAAATAGAGTGAGCAACAGAATCAACGTGGGGAAAACGGAGTACTGCACCGGACGAAGAATTTGCAGCGCGGAGAGCAACACCAGAACCGCCAGGGTGATGCTGGTGGCGAGAAGAATGTCCAAAAGAAATGCGGGGATGGGAATCAGCATCACGAGCACCATCGCCACTGCAGCGAGAGGCAGAACCCAATCGCGGTTGGACTTTTTTGCGGACGCGAGCGCATTGGAAGCGGTGGCCATGGCGGCGAATTACCTCTGCGGCCCCCTTCCGGTCGTTGATCCCGCGGGCCCGGGCGAATTCGGGCGGCGTTCGGCATCGGCGCGCATGCGGGCCTGCGCGCGATAAATGAAAGCGAGGACTTCCGCGACAGCGGTGTAGAGTTTTGCGGGAATCGTCCCGCCAACTTCCACGGTGCGATAGAGCGCCTGGGCCAGCGGTTTGTTTTCGACGATGGGAATTTCGCGCCAGCGCGCTTCGCGCTTAATTTTTTGCGCGAGTTCGCCGCGCCCTTTGGCCAAAACCAGCGGAGCGGGCATTTTTTCTGGAATGTATTCGAGAGCGACGGCGAACTCGTCGGGGTTGGCGATGACGACGGTCGCGCGCCGTACCTGCTGCATCATCTGGCGACGTCGCATCTCGCGACGGCGGCGGCGAATGCGGCCGCGCGTGGTGGGATTGCCTTCTGTTTCCTTCGACTCGTCACGAATGTCCTGCTTGCTCATCCGCAGAGACCGTTCGTAGTTCCAGCGCTGTAAGCCGTAGTCGGCCACCGACCACGCCAGCAAAACCATGCCGGCTTTCCAGGAAAACTCGTAAAGGACGCCGGCCAGCCAGTGCATTGCCGATGGCAGTCCCATCTGCGTGGCGTGGATCAGCTGCAGCCAGTCGCGCCGAAGAATGGCAATGGCCATGTACAGAAGGAACGCCGCGGGAACTAGAGATTTCAATAGCGGGCTGAGTCCGCCAACCGAGAAGGTTTTCGACAGGTTGCCAGCCGGATTGAAGCGCTCCCATTTGGGCTCGAAGGCCTCGGGCGCAATGACCACTCCTCCTTGCGCGACCAAGCCGAATGCCGAAATGGCGAATGCTGCCGCGAGGGCCGGTCCAGCCCATGTGACCATGCTCAGCGTGGTCCAACGCATCGCGGGATAAAACGCATTGACGTCCAGGTTGGAAGCCGCCCCCAGCAAGTTTCGCAACAATCCACGCCAGGCGGTAAGCCATTCTCCTTCGGCCCAATGCAGCAATACAGCGATGCTGAGCAGAGCCAACGCCGAAGGCAGTTCGCGGCTGCGCGCCACTTGCCCGCGTTTGCGCGCTTTGGTCCTCTGGCGTTGAGTGGCTCGTTCTGTTTTTTTTGCTCATCGGCCACGGTTCGGCACTCCTACCGAGCGATGGAGAGCAATCGTTCGAGGTCGGCAAGCGCGTGGTAAAAATAGTGCGCGAGCGAATCCGGCCAGAAGGCCACCGCGCCGTACAACACCGCGAGTCCCAGCAGCACCTTGGCCGAAATTCCAAAAAACATCGCCGGAAATTGCGGCGAAGCTTTGGAGACGAAGCCGACCGTCAAATCGACGACCATTGTGGCCAGCACCACCGGAAACGCGATCTCCGCTCCAATCAGCCACATGGCCCCGGCCATGTGCAGCAATTGCGAGGCCAGAAACTTGCTCCCAACGAAGCCGCCGATAGGAATTAAGCGAAAGCTTTCGGCGATGGCGCGCAACAGCCATCGCTGGATGCCCAACTCCATGAAAACCAGCAAGGCAAAAAGTTCGTGGAACGAGCCTAGAACCGTGGTCTGCACCTTGGTGTTGGGATCGATGATGTTCACCAGCGAAAAGCCGAACTGGAAGCCGAGAATCTGTCCTGCGAGTTCCACGCCGTCGAACACAAACTGCGTCGTAATTCCCGCCATCAAACCGATCACCGCTTCGCTGAGCGCCTCGGCGGTCCTCGCGCCGATGCTGTGGGCTGCGGCGACATTCCCAGCCGCGTACACGGGCAGCAAAAGCACGGTGAGCACCAAAGTGAGCGCGGCTTTCACCTGATTTGGCAGCGCCGCGTTGCCGAAGAAGGGCGCGAAGGTCATCAATCCTCCAATGCGGATGGCGACCAGCAGCGCGCGGCTCAAGAACGCTTCGATCAACACTCACTCCAGGGTGACTCATCGCTTGATCACTAGACCTTGCTTACGAACGTTGCTCATGAACGTACTCGCTGGACGTTGCTCGCTGAACATTGTTCACTGGACTCGTCGCTCACTGGACGTCGCTTACCGGATGTCGCTCACTGAACCAGGTGCCGAAAATTGCCGAACAGCTCGACAGTGAAAAGCACCAGGCGGCGCATCATCCACGGCGTCAGCCAAAACGCGAACGCACCAACGGCGGCGATGCGCGGGACAGTGGATAACGTGGCGTCCTGCATGGAAGTCAAAACCTGACCCACGCTGATCAGCTCGCTCACCACGATCGCCGCCGCCAAAATCGGAGCGCTGACGATGAAGGCGATCTCCAGCGTCGATCCCGTGATTTGAACCACTTGAGCCATGGACATAGACGCACCTTACGAAAACGTTTTCAGCAGCGATCCAATCACCAGGTTCCAGCCATCCGCCACCACAAACAGCAAAATCTTCAGCGGCGTGGAGATGATTACCGGCGGAAGCTGCAGCATGCCCACCGATGTGGTGATCGCCGCAACCACCACGTCCACCACCATGAACGGCAAGAACAGCACCGCACCGATCTGAAATCCCGCTTTCATTTCGGAGATGATGTACGCGGGAATCACCACACGCATGGGCAGGTCGGAAGGCTCGCGCGGCCGCGGAATCTGCGCCATCGAGGTGAAAAGAGCCAGATCCTTTTCGCGTGTGAACTTGAGCATGAAGTCGCGCATAGGAACCGAGCCGCGGACGAATGGTCGATAGGCGTAGCTGTGGAGGAATTGCCATGTGCCGCGTATTTCGCCGACAACACGTTATCGAATGTTCCCGGGCGCGAGAACGCAGAGCCGGTCGCTCCCGATGACGCGGCTGCGGCCGGCGGTGCAGCACTTTGTGCGGCGATGTTCAGCGCGGGGATCATAGGCGGTCCATTGGCAATCGGACACAATGCAACGCCCCGGCCAATCTAGAAATAACTCGCATCGAACGAACGGAGATGCATCTGATTGCAGCGGCTTACCTTGCGCGAAGGGCAAACAATAATGGGCAGCGAAAGCCGGCACATAATTGATGTTAGGCGGCAAGCGTTGCCGAGTGGCTCGGCAAAAACTATTCAGGCGGGGAGCTTCCACGGCGCAAAAGAAACAGTTCGTCGAGCGCGCGCTGCTCTCGGCGCGCCTGCTCGCGCTGGTACTCCTGGAATTTCCGTTCGCGAAGGCCCTCTAGAATTTCGCGTTTTTGGCGTGCCGTTCGATAAGCCACTTTCTGCGCTTCGTGTTTCCTGCGCAGCAGCACCAAGCGCGCTTCGAGCAGCCGTCGGTACTTCAGGCGCGCGGCTTCGCACGCCATCTCGAACTGAATCTCCATGCCGGAAGATCCTGCCGCGAGGCGTTCACGCTGGTTTTGCCGGGCGTTTTCAGATTCGCGCGCGGCCGCGGCGATCTCATTTTGCAGTTGCACGATTGCCGCGACCACTTCCAGCAACCGGAGCCGCTCAAGGCGCTCATAACTCGCCCGCAGTCGCAGCACCGGTTGCAATGAAAATTGGAAAGCCATCGTGTTATCCAGGAAGGGCAAGAAGCTGCGACCGCGCTTCTTCGAAACTGCACAGTTCGGTCCTTTTCTGGCAGAGGAAGCGGTTGAGTGCGGGCATCACTTCGAGGGCTTCATCGAGCGCGGGGTCGGTGCCCTTCTGATACGCGCCCACGCGAATCAAATCTTCCGAAGCGGCATATGCGGCGATGAGCTGCCGCAGCCGCTGCACTTTGTTCAGATGTTCCGGCGTGCAAACGGCATCCAGTAGCCGGCTCAAACCGTCGAGCACCGATATGGGCGGGTAATGATTGCGAACGGCGAGCCGGCGGTCGAGCACCACGTGGCCGTCGAGCAGCGCGCGAACCGCATCGATCAGCGGATCCTGCTGGTCGTCCCCTTCCATTAGCACGCTGTAAAACGCGGTGATGCTTCCGGAGCCAAAGTGGCCGGCGCGCTCAATTAACTTCGCCAGCAGCGAAAACACCGAAGGCGTATAGGCTTTCGCGGTCGGCGGCTCGCCCGCCGCGAGTCCCACCTCGCGCTGCGCCATGCCAAATCGCGTAAGCGAATCGACGACCAGCAGCACGTGCCGTCCGCGAGCCGCGAAATATTCCGAGATCGCAGTCGCGGCCAGCGCCGCGCGCAAGCGCAGCAGCGGTGATTGATCGGACGTGGCCACCACCACAACCGAGCGTTTGCGCCCTTCTTCGCCCAGCGAGCCCTCCAGAAATTCACGCACTTCGCGGCCCCGTTCGCCAACCAGCGCCAACACCGTCAAGTCCGCCGACGTGCCCCGCGCCATCATCCCCACCAGCGTGCTCTTCCCTACGCCGCTGCCGCCAAAAATTCCGATGCGCTGGCCGCGGCCGCACGAAAGCATTCCGTCGATGGCTCGAATCCCGAAGCCCAGCGGCTCACGGATGGGCGTGCGATCGAGCGGTTGCGGCGGCGAACCGTGCAACGCCCGGTAATCAGGCGCCCGAAACCCGCCAAGCGAATCAATCGGCTCGCCGGTAGCGTTGATCACCCGGCAGATAAGCGCATCGCCCACCGACAGCGTGGGATACGTTCCGCGCGTAATCACACGATCTCCGTAGCGTATTCCCTCCCGACGATCAAGCGGCATCGACAGCACCGTTCGGCCGCGGAATCCGACCACTTCTCCAGCGCGTAACACTCCGTCTGCGCCGACAATCTCGCAGCACTCTCCAACCGAGCAACACGGCCCCTCGGACTCCACCAGAAAGCCGACCGCTTTCGTGACGCGCCCCGTAGATCGCCAAACGGGAATTTGGCAAAGCCGGCGGAAGAAAGGATCGAGCAACGAGGACTGCGTCATTCCGGCCCAGGCTTCTGCGCAAGCAAATCGAAGAGGCCTTGCTCGATTTCCTTCAATTGTCCCTCCAGGCTTAGCTCGGTGACGCCTAGTTCCGTCCCGATCTGGCATCGATTTGGATCGAGTGCGTTATCACCCGAAAGCTCTGGCGCGACTTGCAGATTGGGTTCGCGCGCAAAAAATGCCCGCCACGTTTCGATTTGCGAAGGATGGACGCGCATCCGCACATTCTGGCTTGCGGCACTTTTTTCCAGCGCAACTCGAACCAATCCGGTCAGCAGCAGAGGGTCTAGTTGCGCCTCGCGCCGCAAGATTTTGCGCGCGATCGCCAGCGCTAAGCTCACCACTTCGGCTTCCACGCGGCGGAAATAGTCGGAACATTGCAGCGCGAACTGCCGCAACGCTTCGGCCATCGCATCGCGCTGCTTTTGCGCATCCGCCTCCCGTTCAGCAAGTCCCTTCGCCGTGCCTTCCCGAAAGCCGATTTCAAATCCCTGCTTTTCGCGGGCGAGCAACGCCGCTTCAGTGATGGGCGGACCACTCAGACTCGACGCGCTCTTGACGCCAGCAGCCGCACTGGTCAGCACCGCGATTGCGCCGCCAGCCGCCCCTTCAGCCGGCGCGATCCAACCTGGCGCGGGACGATACACGAACGGCGCGGACATTTCACTGCCCTGCGCCTCAGACGATGTACGCTTCCTGCTGGTCATTGTTCAGCACCAGTTTCCCTTCCGTTTCCAGCGTCCGCGCTGCTTGCACGATTTCTTGCTGCGCCTGCACCACGGTTTGCGCGCGCACCGGACCCAGAGCTTCCATGTCTTCTTTCAACATTTCCACCGCGCGCGACGACATGGTCTTGAAGATGTGGTTTTTCAGATCTTCCGGCGCACCCTTAAGCGCCGTCGCCAATGATTTTTTGTCCACGCTCGATAGCAAGTCGCGGATTCCGCTTTCCGGCACGCTCAGCAAATCCTCGAACGTGAACATGCTGTTGCGAATACTGAGCGCCAGCTTGGCGTCCTCCGACTCCACATTCTCCAGAATCGATTTGCTCACTTTCGGATCGATGCGGTTCAGCAGCTCCGCCGCGATTTTCACTCCGCCATAGGACCGCCGCACTTGGTCTCCGATGGCCTCAATTTTGCGGTGTAACACCTGTGAAATCTTCTGCGCCATTTCGGGGGAACACGCCTGCATTTCGGCCAGCCTCTTGACCACGTGCCCGCGCAGCTTTTCCGGGAGCAGCACCAGCAGAGACGACGCGGTTCGCGTGCCCATGTGCGCCAGAACCATGGCAATGGTTTGCGGGTGCTCCGATTCAACAAACCTCACCAACTGCTGCGGATCGGTTTTCTGCAGCGACTCGAAAAGCTGAGCCGTTTCTTCGTGCGCCGCGGCTACTTGCTCCAGCAGCGCCTTGGCTGTCGTCTCTCCAAACGCTTGCGTCAGCATCTTCGACGCAACTTCGATTCCGCCCGCGGCGATCGACTCCTGCGTGATCGTCAGCCGGTGAAACTCGGTGAGCACCTGATTGGCTCTATCCGGCGGCACCGATTGCAGAGAAGCTATCTGCTCGGTGATCTGCTGCAGCTCGGTTTCGTTCAGATGCCGATAAATCGCCGTCGCGGCGTCATCTCCCAGCGGGATCAGCAGGATGGCGGCCTTCTGCAGCCCCGTGATTTCCGCTGCGGCCAGGGACATCAGTCGTCACTCTTCTGATTAATCCACGTGCGCACCAATTGGCTGGCCGCCGCTGGTTCCTGCTTCACGCGATCTGCCAGATGCTTCTTCATCCGCACCACGCGGTCCACTTCCGAATTGCTCTGGCTCAACTCACGCTCCAGATCGCCGGCCGAGAGCGTCGCCGCGCCACCTTCTCCCAATCCCGCTCCCGATAACTGTCCGCCTCCCGCAGCTCCGGCGAGCGCTGGCACTGCGGACTGGCCGCCCTGGCGCAGCGCCTCCAGCAACTGGTTGACGACCGGACGTAGCACCAGCAGATATACGAGCCCGAACAAAATCAGCAACACCGCATACCGCACCAGCCAGATCCACTGCTCCGTGAGAATTCGGACGCGCTGCACGATCGGCAGCGGCGCCTGCGTTTCTTCCGGGGGCACCACGAACGGAATGTTCTGCACGGAAAGCACGTCGCCGCGCGCTGCATCTAATCCCATCGCCGCCCGAGCCAAATCCTCAATCTGTTTCATCTCTTCCGGAGTGCGCTTTCTCCGGACTTGCTGAATTTTGCCTTTCGCGTCTTTTTGCTCGTCCACGGCATCGTCCACCAGCACCGCTGCGTTCACGTTCTCAATTCGCCCGGACGGATCGATGGCGTGCCGCAGCGTTTTGCTGACCGCGTACGTGCGGCTATTGCTGCGCTGGCCCTCCGATTCGGACGAAATGGACGTCATCGGATTCGCGGGATTCGGCTGCACCGCGCCGGTAGAGCCGGTCGTGCTGTTTGCCGCATTTTTGTTGGACGGGTTCTGCTTTGCGTTCTTGGCCGCCGCGGCGGAACTCGCGCCCGTGGCGTTCGGCACGTTGCTAGTCGTGCCCGGAATTCCCTCCGGCGGTCGCCCGCCGAAGTTTTCTTCCTGCACCTGCTCTGACACCAGCACTGGATTCGTCGGATCGTAAATTTCCTGCGTGGTGTCGCCGGAGCTCGGATCAAACGAAACCGCTACGCTCGCTCTCACGTGGCCTTGACCGACGACCGGCACCAGCGTGGCGACCAGCTTTTTTTGCAACGCCATTTCCAAATCCGCGGACGAGTCCAGCCCGCCAATTCCGTCATGGCCTTTAGCCACAAGCGGCGTCATCCCGTCTGCGCTGATCAACGTCACGTTCTCGGGTTTGAGTCCGTCGACAGCGCTCGCCACCAGATGCGTCGCGGCGTTCACCTCCTGATCCGTAAGCCCGCCGCCGCGCAACTGCATCACCACCGCCGCTTTCGCCGGGCGCTCGCGATCGCTGAAAAGCGAATCGTGCGGCAGCACCAGATGAACGCGCACCGATTGCACGTCGTCAAGAGTTTGAATCGTGCGTTCCAGTTCACCTTCCAGCGCGCGCTGGTAATCGACCTGCTGCGTGAAGTCGTTTTCCGTCCAGTTTTGCTTGTCGAAAATTTCTTATCCCAGCCGGCGTGTCTGCGGCAAGCCTTCGGCGGCGAGTTGCAGGCGTGCCTTGTCGAGCTGATCGGCCGGGACGCTAACGCTCGTGCCGTCCGTCGAAACCTGATACGAAATGTTTTTGGCGCCCAGACTTTGAACCACCGACTGCTCATCGGCAGGCTGCAAACCAGTATAGAGAGTTTTGTATTCGGCGGTTTGGCTGAGCCGCACGAATATCCCGATTACCAGCAGCACCGCGACCGCTATCGCCGCCAGCAGTATCCTTTGGCGCGAGTTCAAGCCGCGGAAGAAGGCCGTCAGTTGTTTCATAATTTTATCCACGATGCCTGGTTCGCCGGCTCCTTCGGTTCCGTTCAGAATCGGGAAAGCACCGCCGTGTGTTCTACCGGCGGCTCGTTAGTTCCGCCGGTGCCGGTCGCGGCGGAACTTTTGCGAACGCATGTTGAATATCTGCTCGCGGACGCCGACAGCTTAGAAAGGCATCTGCGAAATTGTCTGGTAAGCCTGAATGATTTTGTTGCGCACCTGCATCATCGATTGAAATGACAAGTCGGCCGTTTCCACCGCGATCATCGCCGAATGCACGTCCTGCCCGTTCCCCTACAGCAGGTTCACCACTTGCGCTTGCGCGCTGGTCTGCATGTCCGCTACCTGATTCATCATTCCGTCGAGCGTTTGCGTGAAGTCAGGAGTATCGCCTGGTCCCGTTACTCCGCTCGCGGGGTTTGCCCCCGCCGCGCCGCTGCCAGGAGCGATCATCTGCGGCATGGAAGTAAATCCTTGAATGGGATTAGTCATATTCTACCTGTGCACCTTTTGCTCCCGTTGCACCGTGTGCTCGCTAGATCGTAGCCGGAAGTCATCACGCCAGAATCTCCAGCGCGGATGAAATCATGTTCTTCGTCGCCTGCACCGCCGACACGTTGGCCTGATACGATCGCGCCGCGCCCATCAAGTTCACTTCTTCCTCGATGGGATTGATGTTCGGCATTTCCACGTACCCCTGCGCGTCCGCATCGGGATGGCCGGGCTCGTAGCGGCGAATCGGCGGCGCGGGATCGGCGACCACTCCTTCCACTTGCACGCCGCAGGCGCTGAAATCCACCATGCTCGCCAGTTGCATCCCAAATGGCATTCCAAATGGACGCATCGCGGCAAACACCACATGCTCGCGCTGATAGGGACCTCCCGACCCCGTGCGCGTGGTTTCCGCGTTGGCCAAATTGCTGGCCACAATTTCAGCGCGCTCGCGTTCCGCGAGCAACGCCGTTCCGCTAATGGTCATTACCCCAAAAAGGTTCATGATTCCTTCCCGTCATTGATGGCGCCCAGCAGACGCCGAAATTCCGCGCGAATCAGTTCGATGGCAGCTTTGTACTCCAACTGCGTTTGCGCCAGCAGCATGCTCTCGCGGTCCAGGCTCACGTTGTTTCCGTCCGGCCGCTCGATCAGACCATAGACCGGGCGCACCGTTCGCGTCTCGCCCAGACGATCCACTTCGCGCTCCTGCAACACGCGTAGCAATTTCGGTTGAAGTTGCAGCGGCATTTCGCCGATTTCATCGAGCAGGAGGTTTCCGGTGTGGGCCAGTTCGAATTTGCCGGGCTTTCCTGTCACCGCCCCGGTGAACGCGCCGCGCGCGTAACCGAAAAGTTCACTTTCCAGCGATGATTCAGGAAGCGCCGCGCAGTTTACCGCCACGAAAGCGCGGTTCCGGCGGTCGCTCGCCTGATGAATCAGCCGCGCCAGTAGCTCCTTCCCGGTGCCACTTTCGGCTGAAATCAGGACGTCCATATCCGTACGAGCGACCTGCCGTGCCCGCTCCAGCAAGCTTTTTAATTCCATGGCTTTTCCGACCAGCACGCTTTCAGTCAACTCGGCCGCCGGGCTCGCTGACCGCCCCAGCACTCGCCGCGTTGCTTCCTTTAGTTGATCGAAACACACCGGCTTAACCAAGTAGTCGCAAGCGCCTTAGCGCATCGCCCGGACCGCTTCCGGCGCGGATCCGTACGCGGTGAGAAACACGATACCCACCTGCGGCGCCGATCCGCGCATTCCTCGCATCACGCCCAGCCCGTCGCCATCTGGCATCCGCATATCGGTGATGACCAACGAACACGGAGCGCGCCGGAACTTTTCCAGCGCGTCTCGCGCGCGCCGTATGCCGTGGTTACGTCCCATCCATCCCGCGCAAAATGCGCTTCCAGCGCGGTGCGCATCGGCGCTTCGTCGTCGACCACCAAAACGTGATTCATGCCCTTCTCCCCGCCCCAACGGTCGCGAGCAAATCCCGCCCGGGCCGGGAAGCCACCACCACCCGCGGGACAATCACCGAAAACGTTGCTCCCTTGCCTCGCTCGCTGGACGCCGCGATCGTGCCGTGGTGTTGCTCGACGACCGTGCGGCACACCGCCAGTCCAATGCCCGGACTTCCCGGCTGCATGGTAAATCCCGCCTCGAAGATTCTTTCTAGATGTTCCGCTGCGATCCCCCGCCCGGTGTCCTGGAACGTGATGCACATCTCATTGAGCCGGTCGAAATCCGCCCATTGCAGGCGAATCGAAAGCGTGCCGCCCACGGACATGGCGCGAAACGCATTGAGCGCCAAATTGAAAAAAACTTGCTGCAGCCGGTGGGCATCCGCGGGAACTTCCAGTTCGCCGAGCGAATTCTGAAGCTCGATTCGCAGCCCCGCTTGCCGCGCCAGCGGCCGCAAAAACTCAACCGAATCGCGCATCAGCCGGCCCAAGTTGACGTCGCTCGTTTGTAGCTCGGGCTGACTGTGAAATTGAAGGACGTTATTGACCGTGGCGGAAAGCCCGCGCAAACCCGCTTGCATGTGATCGGTCCAGCGGCGAAGGTCCGGCTGGTCCGTAGTGGCATCGGCGATCAATCCCGCGAAAAGTTCCAAGCTTCCAAGCGGGTTGCGAATTTCGTGCGCCAGCAGCGTAGCCATTTCCGCGAGCGATTCCTTGCGTCGCACCGATTCCGGCTCTGCCGCCTGGCGTTTTTCTTCGGTCACGTCGCGCAGCAGCAAAACCGACTCGTTGTGCGAGCCCTCTCCCTCGTCTTCGCGCAGCGCGGCGCAAACCAAGCCGATCGTTCTTGTCCCCTGTGCCGCATCGATCGCGTATTCCCGTTCGGCAGGTGCGGCGGTGTCGCGCGAGAGTTCCAGCGCTTCTTTAACAATTTCCTGCGGCAGACCCAGTTCGCTCACGTCCACCGCCGGGCGTCCGGCTGCCGTCGATAGCAAAAAAACGCGCTGTTGGATTGGCCATTTTCACTTGCCCGTCGCGGTCGACCACCACAACCCCGCTGGGCAAGCTTTCCAAAATGCGCCCCAAATAGCGGCGCATGCGCGCGTTTTCTTCCACGCTCGAAGCCAAATCGCGATTGCTGCGCTCAAGCTCGAAGCGCAGCCGCAGCACATCTCCCTGCAACTGGGCGTACGCCTTTTGCAGCGAGTCGGCTGCGTCTGCGAATGTCTGAAACGCACGCTCCAGTGTGCGTGCGGCGGATGCTTTGGGTTGCGGAGGACGACGCGCGGCCTTCTCTGTTGGCGACGTGCGGCGCGACCGGCGCTTGGCTGAATTTGCTGACATGGCAAATATTGCCATGCAAAACAGGGTCCATGCTGCGCGCCAGAGTTCTTAGAACTTTATAACTGTCAGGCGGGCGTCCGCGGCATGCTGAAATCCTCGGCTCGAATCTGTTCGCGGCCTTCCGCCAGCACGAATGCCCGTTCGATTGAATGCTGCAGTTCGCGCACGTTTCCCGGCCACGTGTGCGCGCGCAGCAAGCGCGAAGCTTCCAGGCTCAGCACTTTTCGTGGCAGCCCGCTTTGCTGGCAGAGCTTTTCAAGAAAATGCTCCGCGAGCGGTAGAACGTCCTCGAGACGAGAACGCAGCGGCGGCAAATTCAGCGGAAAAATAGATAGCCGGTAATAAAGGTCCTCGCGAAATTGTTTTTCGCAGACGCGCTGTAGCAGATCGGCATTTGTGGCGGCGATCAGCCGCGCATCCACGCGGAACAAATCCGCGCTTCCCAGCCGCTGCACTTCTCCCTCCTGCACGAAGCGCAACAGCTTCGCCTGCATGCTGAGTGGCAGTTCGCCGACTTCGTCGAGCAGCAACGTGCCGCCGTGCGCTGCGTGAATGCGCCCCAGCCTCGACTGGAACGCGCCGGTGAACGCACCTCGCGTGAATCCGAACAATTCCGCTTCCAGCAAACTTTCCGGAATCGCCGCGCAATTCACCACCACGAAGGGGCCTCGACTGCGACGGCTTAGCGCGTGAATCCCGCGCGCCACCAATTCCTTTCCCGTTCCCGTGGCCCCAACGATCAGCACCGCGGTGTTGCGAGGCGCCACCAAGCGCGCTAGTCGACAAATCTGCTGCATGGTGCGGCTCGTCCCAATCATTTCCGGCAACGGCCCTGTTTCCGCGGAATTACCAACGGCGGCCGAATGGGGTTGCTCCGGCAAATACTCCGCGGCACGTTGCTCGAAGTCCCGCGCGGGAAATTCTTCTTCAAGCGCCTTAGACATCGCGGTAGGTTTGCTCTCCGCGGTTTCCGCCGCTAGCTCCAAATTGAGCTGTTCCGTTGGCGAATCTCGGTCGAGCATCACCACGTTCACGGCAGGATGCCGCACGCGGATTGTCGCCACAAGCTCGTCCACATCCAAATCATCCAGACGTGGATCGAGTAGCAACGTTCCAAACTCCTTCTCGCTGAGTTTCAGCAATGCGTCCGCGCCGCCCGCGGCTTCCTCCGCTGCAATCTCGGCGGGCGGAATCGATTTCCGAATGTGGCGACGGAATTCCGCCCGCGGGCTCGCTATCAGTATTTTCCCCAGAACTGCGTCGGCAATCGCTGGGCTCGCTGCTGACATGGTGTTCTCCTTGAATTGCGCTAGCCTGACCGGTAATTTCCACTCAATTGGAAGCAACGTGCCGGTTTTCACGTCCTAGGGACGGCGTGCTCGCCGCATTGGGCGGCCGAAGTTCGTATCCCACGCCGCGAATCGTGTGAATTAGCTTGCGCTCGGACGCGGCGTCCACTTTCTTCCGAACGTAATTGATGTACACGTCCACCACGTTGGTCATCGTATCGAAATTCAAATTCCAGACGTGCTCGATAATCTCGGCGCGAGTCACGCGCCGTCCGATATTGCGCATCAGGTATTCCAACAGCGCGAATTCTTTCGGCGTGAGGTCGATCCGCTTCTCAGCACGTTTCACGCTGTGTTCCACGCGATTCAGTTCCAGATCCTCGACGCGCAAGACAGTCCCCGTCGCGCGCCCGCCGCGGCGCAGCAGCGCCCGCACTCGCGCGGACAACTCAGAAAACGCAAACGGCTTCAGCAGCAGATCGTCGGCCCCAGTATCGAGCACCTGCGCGCGCTCCTCCGGCCGTGCCTGATTCGCGAGCACCAGAATTGGCAAGTCATGGCAACTTCCGCGGACTTCGCGCAGCACTTCCAGCCCGTCGGGCTGAGGTATGTTCACATCGAGGACAGCCGCATCGTACCGATGCGACAGCGCCAGTTGCGTGGCTCGCTTGGATTCTACGGCCAGGTCGACGGCGTAATGCTCGGCAGTGAACCCGCGCTCCAGAAACGTGCCGAGCGCCGGATCATCTTCAGCAATAAGAATAAGCATAGAAACTCCCGCGGAAGGGGCAACGTGCGAGAGGTTCCCAAGGAGTTCTGAATCTAATAAAGAGGAGCGCGGCAGTCAAAGGAAATGTTCATGCGCACGCAAAAAAGTTTCGAGAAATAAGAAAGATCAATTGCGAGTGACAGAATTCGGCAGCCCCCGCCCTAAAAATTGAAACCTGTTGTACCTTAATGAACCAATGCGCGTCCGCTTATGACACGTTTCCCGGTTTGGTCATCTTCTCAGCCTGCACAATCTCGTCGAATTCTTTTTCGGTCAAATATCCCAGTTTCAAAGCGGCCTCGCGAAGGCTGATGTCTTCGTGATGAGCTTTCTTGGCGATCTCGGCGGACTTGTCGTAGCCAATTTTCGGATTTAGCGCGGTGACAAGCATTAGAGAGTTCTTCACGTACTGCTCAATGCGTTGCCTGTTCACTTCCATGCCCTGAACGCAATGGTCCGTAAACGAACGGCAGGCGTCCGTAAGCAGCCGCACGGAATGCAGAAAATTATAAATAATCACTGGCTTAAATACGTTAAGTTCGAAATTGCCCTGCGATCCGGCAAATCCGATCGCCGCATCGTTGCCGAACACCTGCACGGCGACCATCGTCATGGCCTCTGACTGCGTGGGATTCACTTTGCCGGGCATGATCGACGAGCCCGGCTCGTTTTCCGGCAGCTGCAATTCTCCCAGTCCCGCGCGCGGGCCGGAAGCCAGCCAGCGCACGTCATTAGCAATTTTCATCAGCGAAGCAGCCAACGTCTTCAATGCGCCGCTGGCAAACAAGAGTTCGTCATGCGCGGAAAGCGCGGCGAATTTATTCGGATGCGAGTGGAACGGTAGCCCCGTCAGCTCGCCAATCTTCCGCGCGGCACGTTCCGCGAATTCCGGATGAGCGTTGAGCCCAGTTCCCACTGCTGTTCCGCCGATGGCCAAATCGTAGAGCCCCCAAAGCGATTCGCGCAACCGCGCGATGTCGCGATCGAGCAAGCTGACCCAGCCGGACATTTCCTGTCCCACGGTCAGTGGCGTCGCATCCATCAAATGGGTTCGTCCGATTTTCACAATGTCAGCGAATTGCTTGGCTTTCGCGTCCAGCGCGACGCGCAGCCGCTCGACCTCGGGAATCAGCGCCTCGGCCACGCGCGAGGCCGCGGCAATATGCATGGCTGTCGGAAACGTGTCGTTTGACGACTGCGACATGTTCACGTCGTCATTCGGATGAATCGGCTTTTTGCTGCCCATCACCCCGCCGGCAATCTCAATCGCACGATTGGAGATTACTTCGTTGGCGTTCATGTTTGTCTGCGTACCGCTGCCGGTCTGCCAGATGCGCAGTGGAAAATGCGAATCGAGTTTTCCGGCGATCACTTCGTCGGCGGCTTGCGTAATGAGCTTCGCTTTTTCGGACGAGAGTTTGCCAAGGTCCTCGTTCACCAGAGCCGCTGCTTTCTTCAGGATGCCAAGCGCGCGGATCAGCTCCGGAGGCATCGTGTCGTTCCCAATATGGAAATGGATCAGCGACCGCGCCGTTTGCGCGCCATAGTAGCGGTCGGCAGGGACTTCGATCTTGCCCATGCTGTCAGACTCGATCCGCGTTTTCTCGGGCTGCAACTTTGATTCAGGCGATGCGTGCGTGGCCACTAGGCGGCTCCTTCAAGAAACAAGTTCACGATCGGGGCAGTACTCGAAAAGTTCGTAATCGCAAACGCGTAATATTTTCCTCCTATCGCGTTTAGGATGAACCCAATTCCCGCGATGTTCAAGAGATGCGCGGCCAGGCAGCCAACCGGAACGCAACTGCCGCCGCGCTTGAATATCGCGGCCCAGCGCCTAAGCCTTCGCCCCAACTCTCACAAACTACTAGCCGCTGGGCGCGCTGGCGGGCACGTCCGTTTTCAGATGAATGGATGGCCCTTCAGCGGTTTGCAGCTTCGAGTCGCGTTCGAGCGCGGTGAGCAGCTCGCGCGAAACGCGCGCGTCAATGTCGTTGGCGTGCTGTAGATCCACGGGATAGCGAATCGTCGCTTCTATCCCAGCCGAAGTGAGGTGCAGTTCGAGCTTAGGATGCAAGCCGCGCTCCGGGATGAGGATTCCGGTCTTTTCCATCTGGTGATATACGCTTTCGATTTGCTCGTGGTAATCACGGAGTACGCTTTCAACCGCGCCAAGTAAGGATTTCTTGATGCCGCCGAAGTCTGCCTCGCGAGGAAGTGTCAGTGTGACCTGGTGCCACGCGAAAGCCGCTCCGGGAATCTGCTTGAAGAGCCCCGCGGTGGGTTGAAACACAATCGAGTTGGAAAACGCAACCACGCGTCCGGTCGGAGTAGCTCCGCTGCCAATTTCCATCAGGTGAAAGCGCACCAGACCGATCTCGATCACTTCACCCGTAATGCCGCTTACTTCGATGCGATCGCCCACCCGAATCCCAAATTTTCCGATCAAGAAAAAGTAGCCAACAACCGAAACAAGCACATTTTGAAGCGCGACCGCAAGGCCAGCAGTCAGCAAGCCTGCAAACGTAACGAACGAGCCGAGCTTGCTGGCGAACGTAAGGATCACAATCAAAAAGATGACGAACCAAAACACCAGTTTGCGAATGAGCAGGAATTGGTGTCGCCGCCGCGCCTCGTGAACGTAGCGATACACTCCGCGGCGCCACAGTTCTGAAAATCCCCACACTGCCGCGAACAGCAACGCTAATGCGCCCAGGCGAATCCCCAGGCTGCGCGCATCGGATTTGTAACGAGCGTAAACCGCGTCGCGCCAACTGATCAGATTCTTTTGGTACAGGTTCAGCAGAACACTTTGTTTGCTCAGGGGGATCACCGCGGCGGCGAGTTGCCTAAACTGCGCGGCAATCGTATCGAGTTGCTGGCGCTCCTGAGCCAACTGGACGGGACCCGCCGCGTCAGCCTGGGCGGCAAGCGTGTCGCCCTGCTTTGAAAGGTTGCGCAACTGAGTGATAAAGGGAGCGCGAAGAGTCTTAGAGGTTTGCATCAGTGCGTTGGTATCCGAGAGCATCGCGTTCACGGCGTGCAATTTCGACGAAAGGCCAAACAAGTCGGCGAAGAGGTCCCATATATTCGAGGGAGCGGCCTTTCCATCCGTGAGAGAGAACGCGTCGGCGGGATGCGTCTGGCCGGAACTGTTCGCGGCGACCCCGGCAGCGGGGACGGAAGAGGACAGAGCGTCGATTTGCGCTCGAAGGCCGCTTGCGCTAACAGAATTGTTGGCGGAGCTGCCCACAAACACGAGCATGCTTCGAATTGCGTCGCGGCGCGCCTGAGCCAGGGCAATTTCACCCTGCAATTCGGATATCGTCGATTGCAACTGGGCTCGTTTAGCTCCTCTGGTGCTGGCCAGTTTGCCGGTGTCGGCCTCGGACTCCGCCTGCGTATCCTGAAGATTCTTTTCGATGCTGATTAACATCTTGCGAAGCGACGTGTACTGCTGCGAGGTTCCCGCCTGACTTGCCGCGGTGCCTGTCGCCGGCTCAGCCGACATCACGTCCAACTGCTCGCGAGCAAATTGGAACGCCAGCTGAACGGATTGAGTGGCCAGCTGACGATTGTCATATAGGAATAATTGCTCCTGCGGCTCGGTCGCGATTCGCTGCTGAATGGTGGTTTGGTGGTAAAGATCGATCGACTGATTAAGATATTGAATCAGGCTTTCCGCGGGAACTGTGACGCGCGAACCTGGCGCAGCAAAAACAGGCGAAAAACACAGGAAGGCGAACAACAAGCCGAACCATCGGCCAAGCCCCCAACAGCGTCCAACACGCGATGATTGCACGTATGAAATCCTTGAGGCCGCGAGTCCAACTCGCGCCGACCGGGACTTGGCGCTCATCTGTCGCAGCACAAATAGAAATGGCCAGGAGCGTCAATTCTATACCGATTTCGGACGCTCGCGAGACCGAATAGACGCCCGAGTTGCGAGATTGCGCGGGGCAGTTGCCGGCCGATAGTGGCGGCTTTCTCCAGCGCTGCTCGTGGCCAGGAAGGAGACGTGGGCGCCGACTGGTGTCCCGAATTGAACGACATCAGTGTTGTGGTGGCACGCGGACAGACAAATGCGTTCTTTCAGGCGGGTACGTGAATCTATACTGTCAGCCCGGATGGTGCTGAAGACCGACGAGTGGCCGCAGTCCGCCCGACCAACGGAGTGAACACCGGCGCGCTCAGTTAAGGCCTACTACGGCTTGTCTTCCCAAGTGTTTCGTTTTACTTCCTCAGGATCGGATCGCCACTGCGTGGCGCCCTCGTCGGACAGGTCTCCGCGCTGGCTGCCACCCGCATTCGAGCCGCCCTGGCGCGACCGGCCGTGATTATCGGTTCCGGCGTCATGTCCCGCAACTCCCTCATGTTCGCGCTGCTCTGCGGATGTCACCACCGGTTCCACAAGCATTTCACAATGCGGGCAGTAGAGTTTCTGGGTGATTAAGGCCTCGCGCGTGCGCGCCACGCGTGGATTCGACATATCCTCAAATAGTACGCTTCCGTGGCAAATCGGGCAGGAATAGGGCACGTCGTCCATTTCGTAGCTCCTACAGAAGTGCTTCGCGCTACCTACGACTTTTGTTCTAACCAGACTACATCATTCCAAGAAAAGCTGCTATCGGGCGAATTATTGAGCAGCCGCCCGGTAGAGCCATGCAGATCGCTTCGGGTAAACACAAACTGCAGACGCAAGATAACGGGCGGACAGCTGTACCTCGAGTTGTCCTTTCGTACAGGAGCAGTTACGGAAACACGCGAGCAGGATGGCGCAGGGGCGCGAATGAAGCCGAATTAAGATACTCAGTGCGGGGCAGTGGGCGCCGCCGAGAACGTGCGAGGTACATTCGTAATCAGGGGATTATCCAGCAATGCCATCTCTGTTTCGCCGTCTATTCACGAGCCAAAGTGTTGAAGAGCGCGTTGGTAACGCGCTGGAGGAAGCGGCCAAAGCAATCGCAGTCGCCGAACCTCCAGTGCAAGAGTCTATCGTCGAGAGAACGCCCGTGGAACGCGTGGCGAGCATTAATGCAGACTCTCTCGCCCGCGATGAACGCGGGCTGATTTCGGCCGACCAGCTCCCTTCCGCAGCCGACGCGCTCGCTGAGCTATTTCCTTCCGATGAGCCACCCGATCCATTTGGAATCGAAGCCTTAAGCGAGCTGGAGACACCGCAACCCGTTACCGAAACAGACGGCGAGCTCGAAACGGTGACCCAGCGCGAGGAGCCGCAGGCATCGCAAACCGATCCGCCAAGCCTACTCTCGCAAACTGAAGCAACCGAGCCGAGCAATGCGCCTGAAGACGCGATTCAACATTCAGACCCGCCCGTTGCTCTGCAATGCGAGCCCGATCGGGAAGGCTCCACTCCGGGAGCTGAGGCAATCAACCCAGCCGAACTTATCGGCCTTCTGCCTTCAATTGATTCGCCTGCCGATCACTCGCAGTCAGCCAGCGTGCACACCCAAGATGCCCAGCTCTTTGAGAATCCGCATGCCGGCTCCGAGAACCAAGCTCTTGAGCAGGCGCGAGAAGCGGAAGAAGCCGAAATTGTGAATGCAGCCGCTGTGGCATCAATCGAATCTCCGGCATCAAGCGGGCGAGACTGGAAACTCGAAGAAAAACTGGCCAGCCATTTGGAATGGCTCGATTCGCACGGCAAAAACGGGCTGCGCGCCGATCTTTCCGATGCCGATCTGGAAGGCCAGGAATTGATCGGAGTGAAGCTGAAGCTCGCCGATCTGCACGACGCGAATTTGCGCGCCGCCGATTTGTTGTTGGCGGACTTGCGCGAGGCCACTTTGATGCGCGCCGATATGGAGGACACGTGCCTGGTCGGTGCCAACCTGGAGGGCGCCAACTTGGAAGGCGCCTCCTTCGAAACAGCCATGGGACTCGTCCCGCGGCAAATCGCTGGCGCGAATCTGCGAGACGCGCTGCTACCGCCGAACATCATGGAATTCGAAGCGGCGGCCAAATTCGCGCGCGCGTCCCGAATCGCGTGGAGATGCTTCGCGCCCATTATTCCGCTGGCGCTGCTGTCCTGGCTGATCATCTGGAAAACAAAAGACGCGCAACTGCTCACTGATTCCGCGCTGATTCCGTACTTGCATTCGCGCACCGCGGCAGCGGCCATTCCGACCGCCCAGATATTCCTGCTCGCGCCGCTCGTCATCCTAGGTTTGTACCTGCTGTTTCAGTTCCACCTGCAAAAAGTCTGGGACGCGGCGCTGGAACTTCCGGCCATCTTCCCGGATGGGCATCCTCTGGACGATCGCGGACCAGAAATCATCGTCGGCCTGTTGCGCGCTCATTTCTGGTGGATCAATCGCGAACGATCGGCGACGCAGTGGGTGGAAAAAACGATTTCCGTGCTGCTGGCCTACTGGGCAGTTCCCTTCACGCTGGCGCTCTACTGGGCGCGTTACCTCACGATGCAAGACCCGAAAGGCACGCTGCTGCAGACCTTGATCGTGACCGTTGCTGCTGGCGTGGCTTTACACGCAACCCTCAAAACCGGCCCAAAACGGCTGCGCTGGGCTAGCAAGCCTAAATGGATTTCGCGCGTTGCCGGACGGTTCGGCGAAGTCTCACCGCCCGTTCTTGCCAGCGTCTTGGGAGCGGCTTTGGTGTTCCTGTCCATCGGCACCATCGCTGGAGTGCCGCACGAGCACAGCCGAGCGCCACAATATAGCCGCGCAAGCATCCGTCGATGGGCGGCGGACGTTTTCTGGACCGTCGGATTTGATCCGTATGCGGACATCACGGAAGCGGCGCTTTCCCGCGAGACCCCCAACTGGACGGCCGCAAACTCGCAAATTGCATCTGTGAAAGGGCCGCTGCTGAACGAAGCCAAGTTCCGTTACGCGCAAGCGTACGGAGTGTTCTTGGCAAACGCCCACCTGTGGCAGTCCGACTTCGAGGGCGCGTACCTTTCAGAAGCTGATCTGCGCGGCGCGGACCTGGGACACAGCAATCTCCACAACGCGATTCTGGATGGCGCGCTACTGAGTGGCGCAAATTTGAATCGAGCGCGTTTGGATGGCGCTATGCTGGCGCGCGCCGACCTGCGCTGGGCGAATCTCTCCTATGCATCGCTCATTCATGCGACGCTGGTCGATACGCGGCTTGATGGCGCCACTCTCTATGACGCGCAGCTCATTTCGGCGTCGCTGGCGCGCTCCGATCTCGAAAAAGCCGACCTTCGAGGATCGTCCTTGAACGCAGCCGACCTGGATCATGCAGATTTGCAGCAGGCGCTTCTTTGGTCGGCGAATCTGCCCGGAGCGAATCTGTACGGTGCGAAACTGCAAGGCGCGGTGGCTATCGGTGCGGATCTGCGCGGCGCCGATCTTCGCGAGGCGCGGTTCGGCGGAACAGTTATGAGTGATGCGAACCTGAGCGGTTCGAACTTAGACCGTGCGGACTTGAGCGGAGCGCTCGAGCTAACAGCGTCTCAGGTTTGCTCCAGCAAATCGCGGCGCGGTGCGCTGCTGGACCCGGCGCTGGCCGCCCAAGTGACCTCGGAATGCGGTGGGCTCTAGAAACCGTCGGCGCTTCCCGCTTGCCAATCAACCGGCTTGGAATCCCGCGCGAGCTTGATCAGGATAAAGCCGCAGCTGAAGTCGCGCCGTAAAAGCTGAACCACGGCTTCGCCGCTTTCAGGTGATCGTTGACGTTCTTGATGTTTTTCACGCCTTGATCCAGGAGCCAATCCTCCAGCGCCTTCGCCCCTTGTTTTGCGTAAACGGGAATGCCGTCCTTCCAAGTTGCCCGGCCGCATAGGACGCCCGAAAAATTCACGCCTGATTCGGCGGCAAGTTCGAGCGTTTCGCTAAACACGTCATTGCTCACGCCCGCCGAAAGGTAAATGAACGGCTTCTTCGCGGCGGCAGCGGCTCGGCGGAATTGTTCCTTGGCTTGCTCGCGCGTGTAGGCCGACTCGCCCTTACACGATTTCGTGCCGGCAACGAAGGCCATGTTGATCGGAACCTCCAATTTCAGAACGTCCACGCCATATTGCGGTTTTGAAAATTCCTCGACACTGTGCGTCACTACGTCCGGCTTCTTTCGCGCGAAACCAATGCCCTTCTCGTCTGCCCCCTCTTCGTAGCCTACTAGCTCGAGAAAGAACGGCACGTCCACGCCGATGCATTCCTCGCCAATGCGCTCCACCCACGCGTGCTTGATTTCGTTAACGACAGGCGGATCGAACGGCGTGTAGTACATCAAAATCTTGATGCAATCGGCGCCCGCGGCCACTAATCGGCGAACCGACCAGATATCTAGCAGATCGGGCAGACGGCCGGGACGCGTGTTATCGTAGCCGCTGTTTTCGTAGGCGAGCAGCAGCCCGGCGTTTTTCGCGCGCTGCCGCGCGGCAGGCAAGCCAAATTCGGGATCGAGCAGAATGGCGCTGGCGTGCGGTGTAAGCACGCGCGAAACGGTGGTTTTGAATTCCTCCAGCATCTGCGAGCTCACTGCGCTCTTGTCGATTCCCTTGTCCTTGGCGATCGCGCTCTTCAGCGAGCCGCGCTGGTCCATGGCAGCGGCGGCGATCACTCCGCGCGAATCGGAAACGGCTTGCAGTCCCTTTTGCTTACCGGGCGTCAACTTCATGGCGTGCGCACCTCCCACGGTGTGGAGAACTCTCAGCAGGCTTCGGCGATTTTAGCACGCGCGCTGGGCGAAATTGGAGAACTAGAACGGCGACCGGAGCGGAAAATGACATTGGTACAGGAGATGGCGAGACTCTAAAGCCCCGCAGAAGTCTAAAGAAAAATGATCTGGTGATCGCGGGAATGGGAATCAGTTCCAGCGGAAGCATCAAACGCGCTGCGGCGCGAGATTTCGTCAAGCAGGTCGGGGCCGTACGCAGCCAAAAGCGTCAGGAAACACAACGTCCGCTCCTGCAATCCGCCCTCCGGGTAAATCGCGTCGAACAGGATCTGCTGGTGGCGATCGAGTACGCCAGTCCGAAAATTCTCCGCGCGCCCCACTTTTCCACGAAGCTGATTGAACTGGTGCAGAATTTTCTCCTGCGTCGATTGCAAAGCGCCGACGAGCGTTGCGTCCAGGTTCTCCAGCGGCGACTTGAATTGATCGAACAGTTTGCGCATGGCAGACTCCGCTTCGTCAAAGCGGCTCGACAAGCCACCGGGAAGCGCCTTCTGCTCCATTTTGGCGCGCACGTGCTGTGTCCCCGCGAACATGTCGCGAACGTCAAGATCGTACGTCGCGAGAAACCGCGCAATAGCCGGCTCGACGAAGGTAAAACTCGCGCGCGGAAGAACGGCTGGCATGTGTCCCAATAGACGCTGATAAACTACCTGCGATTGCGCCAGGTACGCGAGTTCCGCCGGGCCACCAATGTACGCGGCGGTCGGCAACAGCGCATCCTGTACCACCGGGCGAAGCAGCGCGTTGGGACTGAACGCTTCTGGCGTCTCATCGATCGCTGCGGAGACTTGCGCCGCGGTGAATTCCTTGCCGCCAGCGAAAAAACCGCCGTTGCGCGCGCGCACAGGTTCACGGCGGCCGTTGACGTTGTAGAAGAGCAGCGTCGATTCCGCCACCACTTTCACCTGCGCGTGAAAGCCGCCCCCTTCTAGCTCCTTCGATCGCGCGAGCAGCGCACCGCGTAACACATCGGATTCCGAAAGCGCCCTCGAAAGAATCGGCGACGCTAGCCGATGCAAACGCGCGTCAAGCGGATCGAGAAACATAATCCCGCGGCCCGCCAGCAGCCGCGACATCAGCTTTCCAAATGCCGAACCGTACGTCTCCGTTGGCGCGTAAGATTCGCGGAGAGCAGCGGATGTTTTCTCCGCGCATACGCCGTCGAGAGTTTTTGTGGCGTCCGCGACCAGCGCTTGCACCGCTTCTCCAAGCGGAATCTCGCCAACGCGGCGGCCAGCGTCTTCCTCACGCGCGGGCAATTCGTAGCGCGCCAGGCCTTGGCGGGTATTCCAAAACGTGTGGTTTACCTCGGCGAGATCGTGGTCCTCTGTCGCAATCCAGAAAATCGGGACTGCATCAATTCCGCGCCGCGTGGTTTCTTCCGCGCAATGCACCGCTGACAGCGCTTTGTAAAAGCTGTACGCCGGACCAGAGAAAAGACCCGCCTGTTGCCCGGTGACGATTGCGACCGCGCCTGCCGCGAGCCGATCGAGATTCCGGCTGGTCACCGCGTCGATCTGATTGCCAACCCCCAAGCTGCGATTTTGCTCGCGCAGCACCTCCACCACCGCGCTGCGGACGCTCGGATCGAGCCGCACTTCGCGCGCAGCAGCATCAATTCCCGCAGCTGTAGGCGGATGGGAATAAAGTTTTGCCACGCGCTCGAAATTATCGAGAAATGCGGAAAAAAGTTCGGTGGTGTGAGGAATCTCGCGGTACGGAACGGCCTGCAATTCCATGGGCGCGCTCATGATACACGCCAGCCGAAAGTAGAGCAACAAACTGTGCGGGCAAGGCTGCAATAGCGGGTAAACCGCATAGTGGTCATTGGATGAGTCGCCGCCGCGAAGGATTCACATGCGCGGCCCAGCGGTGCACCGGAGATTCCGGCGCGCCCCTCAGGAATGGTCGGCCTGGGCCGTTGCGGCGGATTTCCGGCGATGCAGATCCTGCAACGCAGCAACATCCACAGCGTGTCCAGCCATGGCACGAATGCCGCGAGCGGCCGCGCGGGCGGCGGAGAGAGTGGTAATACACGGCACGTTGTAACGGACCGCGGCGCGGCGAATTGATTTTTCGTCGTAGAAAGACTCGCGCCCAAGCGGCGTATTGATCACCAGATTCACTTTGCCGGTTTTGATCAAGTCCACGATATTCGGCCGGCCCTCGTTCACTTTGTACACTTCCTCGATTTCGATTCCCGCGCGCGACAGCGCCGTCGCCGTGCCGCGCGTGGCGATAATCTTCAGCCCGGCAGCCGCAAGATCCTTGCCGACTGCGGCGACAGATGGCTTGTCATGGTCGTTGACGCTCATGAACACAGTGCCCGAAAGCGGCAATCGCTGGCCGGCGGCGAGCTGAGCCTTCGCGAACGCGAGGCCAAACGTGGACGAAATCCCCATCACTTCGCCCGTGGAGCGCATCTCCGGACCAAGCACGATATCGACGCCCCGGAACTTATTAAACGGAAAAACCGGCGATTTCACTGCGTAAAAATCCCGCAGCGCGAGTTCCTGAATGCCATTGTGATTTACAACCGGCAAGTGCATGTCGACAAGTTTTCGCCCGGTCATCAGCCGCGCTCCCACTTTCGCGAGCGGCACGCCGGTGGCTTTGCTCACGTAAGGAATCGTGCGCGACGCGCGCGGATTCACTTCCAGCACGTATACCGTGTCGTGCTGAATCGCGTATTGCACGTTCATCAGTCCCACCACGTGCAGAGCTTTCGCGAGCCGCGCCGTATAGTCGCGAATCGTTTGGAGCACCGTAGGCTTCAGCGTCACGGACGGAAGCACGCACGACGAATCCCCAGAATGAATGCCCGCCTCCTCGATATGCTCCATGATTCCGGCGATCACCACGTCGGTACCATCCGAAAGCGCATCCACGTCCACTTCCGTGGCGTTTTCGAGGAACTGATCGATCAGGATTGGCCGCTTCGGATCTGTCGCGGTGCCGATCAGCACCGCCTGCGCAACATATTCTTCGACCGTCTTCAAATCGTACGCGATCACCATGGCCCGGCCGCCCAGCACGTAGCTAGGGCGCACCAGCACCGGCAAACCAATCTCTGTCGCCACTTGCACCGCTTCTTGCGGAGCGAGTGCAGTCCCCGCACGGGGCTGCGGAATCTTCAGTTCGTTCAGCAGCGCACCAAACAGGCGGCGATTTTCAGCCAGGTCGATCGACTCCGGATCGGTGCCGATAATTCTCGCGCCGTTGCGCTTCAGCTCTACCGCCAAGTTCAACGGAGTCTGGCCGCCGAACTGCACGATCACGCCCTGCGGCTTTTCGCGTTCCAGCACAGCCAGAACATCCTCCAGCGTGAGCGGCTCGAAATACAGCCGGTCGGAAGTGTCGTAGTCCGTCGAGACCGTCTCCGGGTTGCAGTTGATCATCACCGTCTCGTAGCCATCTTCCTTCAGCGCCAGCGCCGCGTGGCAGCAACAATAATCGAACTCGATTCCCTGCCCGATGCGGCTCGGTCCGCTGCCGAGGATCACGATTTTCGGCCGGTCGTCCGTGTCCGCCTCGTCTTCTTCCTCGTACGTGGAATAAAGATACGGAGTAAACGATTCGAACTCGGCAGCGCAAGTGTCGACGCGTTTGAAAACCGGCATCACGCCCAATTCGCGGCGGCGCGAACGTACGGACGCGGACTTTACGTTCCACAGCTTAGCGATCTCTTCATCGCTCGCTCCGGAACGCTTCGATTCCAAAAGCAGCTCGCGCGAACACTTGGAAAGAGTCGTCGCAGCCACACGTTTATCCACCGCCAGCATTTCTTCCAACTGGCGAATGAACCACGGATCGATTTTGGTGAGATCGCAAACTTCTTCCGCGCTCATCCCGCGTTCAAGCGCCTCGAAAAGCCAGTGAATCCGATCGGGATTCGGGACGTGCAGCTTTTCGCGCAGCAGCGCCGTCGTCACTTCAGCCGGCGGACGCCACGCGGAACTGGGCTCCAGCGCGCGAATCGCCTTGCAGAGCGCCTCCTGAAAAGTGCGCCCGAGCGCCATCACTTCGCCGACGGATTTCATCTGCGTGGTCAGCGTGGTGTCGCTCCCCGGAAACTTTTCAAATTGCCATTTGGGAATTTTTGCCACCACGTAGTCGATGGTCGGCTCGAAGCACGACGGCGTCTTGCGCGTAATGTCGTTGGGAATCTCGTCGAGCGTCATGCCCACCGCCAGCTTGGCGGCAATTTTGGCGATCGGGAAGCCCGTGGCTTTGCTCGCCAGCGCCGAGCTCCGCGACACGCGCGGATTCATCTCGATCACGATCATGCGGCCAGTTTTAGGATCGATGGCGAACTGAATATTCGACCCGCCGGTTTCCACGCCCACTTCGCGGATAATGGCTGCCGCGGCGTCGCGCATGTGCTGGTATTCCTTGTCCGTAAGCGTCTGCGCGGGAGCGACAGTGATCGAGTCGCCCGTGTGCACTCCCATCGGATCGAAATTTTCAATCGAGCAGATGACCACGAAGTTGTCGCGGCAATCGCGCATTACCTCCAGCTCGTATTCCTTCCAACCCAGCACCGATTCCTCGATCAGCGCCTGGTGCACCGGACTCGCGTCCAGCGCGCGCGAAATCGCGTCCGAAAATTCCTCGTGGTTGTATGCAATCGAGCCGCCCGTTCCGCCCAGCGTGAATGATGGCCGAATCACTACCGGATACCCCATTTTGTCGGCCCAGTCGATCGCCTCGGGAATGCTGGTGACCACCGCCGAATCCGGCACATCGAGCCCGATCTTGCGGCACGCATCTTTAAACAGCAGCCGGTCTTCGGCCACTTTAATCGCGCGTAGCTGCGCGCCGATAAGCTGCACGCCGTATTTTTCCAAAATGCCGGCTTCGGCGAGCTCCACGGAAAGGTTCAGTCCCGTCTGCCCGCCAACAGTAGGAAGCACAGCGTCCGGGCGCTCGGCTTCAATGATCGCTTCCAGATATTCTTTCGATAGCGGCTCGATGTACGTGCGGTCGGCCAGCTCCGGATCGGTCATGATCGTCGCCGGATTGGAATTGACGAGGACGACCTCGTAGCCCTCCGCGCGCAGCGCCTTGCATGCCTGCGTCCCGGAATAGTCGAACTCGCAGGCCTGCCCGATCACAATCGGGCCCGACCCGATAATCAGAATTTTCTTGATGTCAGTGCGTTTGGGCATGTTCCTCTAAATCGCCGACTCATTCCTCCGTCACCCCGAAGCAGATTCCTCGCTTCGCTCTGAATGACAATCGCGTGGTGCAACCAGCGAGGCCAAATTAACGTCGGCTCATTTGCCGGGCTTATGGCTCTCCATCAACTCAATGAAATCGTCGAAAAGATAGCGCGCATCGTGCGGCCCGGGCGAAGCTTCCGGATGATACTGCACGCTGAAAAGCGGCAGCGACCGATGCCGCAATCCCTCGTTCGTATGATCGTTCAAATTCAGGTGCGTAATTTCCACGTCGCTCGACGGCAGCGAATCCGGATCGACGCAAAATCCGTGATTCTGCGCCGTAATTTCCACTTTTTCGGTGAGCAAATTCTTCACCGGATGATTCGAGCCATGATGCCCAAACTTTAGTTTGAAGGTGCGCCCGCCGAGCGCCAGCCCGCACAGCTGATGTCCCAGACAGATACCAAAAATCGGCACGCGTCCCGTCAGCTGGCGGATATTTTCGATGGCGTATGTGCACGGCTCGGGATCGCCGGGGCCATTCGAGAGAAACACGCCGTTAGGCTTGAGCGCCAGCACATCCTCAGCCGACGTTTTCGCCGGGACCACGGTAACGTCGCAATGATGATCCACCAGCAGCCGCAAAATATTCTGTTTTATGCCAAAGTCGTACGCAACTACGCGATGCCGCACCTGCGCCGCTGCGTCTCCGTTGGAACGCACGCGGGCGGATGCGGCTGCATTCGCAATCGACGATTTCCCTTTCGCGCCGCCCGAAGCAGCTGCAGCGCGAGCCGCCAGCGGCAGCGCCAGCTCAATCGAGCCACGATCCCAGTCGTAAGCCTTTTTAACGCTGACAAGCCCCGCCAGTTCTCTTCCAGCCATCGACGGCAGCGCACGCGCTTCAGCAATCAATTGCTCGACGGGCGTCTCGTCCGTCGAAACAACTCCGCGCAACGCACCTACGCTGCGCAAATGCCGTACCAGCGCGCGCGTATCAATGTCCCAAATTACCGGCACGCCGTGCTCTTCCAAATATTTCTGTGCGGTTTCGGTGGAACGCCAGTTCGAAGCCAGCGGCGAAAATTCGCGCACGATCAGCGCTTCGATGAACGGCTTCGAGGATTCCTCATCTTCCAGATTCGTGCCCACGTTGCCAATGTGCGAATACGTCAGGCAGACGATCTGGCCGGCGTAGCTGGGATCGGTAAATACTTCCTGATATCCAGTGAGGCTGGTGTTAAAAACGACTTCGCCGCCGCGGCGCGTGCGAGCTCCCGCCGCGCGGCCCTTAAAAACTCTTCCGTCCTCTAGCGCGAGCGTTGCGCAACGTGCGAGGGCCTCGGTCAGTGTGTCCTCCAAGAATGGTCATTTCGATGCCGCATTAACCGTGCTGGAACCGGGCGCGAGCGAGCCGATGTGATCCACCGGCCAGTAAGCGAAAACTGCCTTGCCGTAGATGAGCGAACGCGGCACAGGTCCGAACACACGGGAATCATTCGAGCTGTCGCGATGATCGCCCATCACGAAATAATCGCCCCGCGGAATTTTCAGCGGGCCGTAATTCGATCCGTCCAGGTAGTTCGGCGGCACGTACTGGTCCGGCAATGTTTTGCCGTCGATGTATACGTCACCAGCGCGAATTTGGATCGTCTCCCCCGGCAAACCCACCACGCGCTTGATAAACGACTTCGAGCGGTCCAGAGGATACCAGAAAACCACAACGTCGCCGCGATCGATCGGCTCGAAGTGATAAACGAATTTGTTGATGAAGATCCGCTCCTGGTCGCTCAGCAGCGGATTCATGCTGTTGCCTTCCACCTTCACCGGCTGGTAGAGGAAAATCATCACCACGATGGCCAGCCCCAGCGCCACGGCCAAATCGCGCGTCCAATTCCGCAGTTCGTGCCGCAATTGCGAAGTGGCGGGCTTGCCAGAACTATCCGATGAGGCGGTCTGTTGCGTATCCTGCATGCTCGTATTCTCTTTTATACCACGACCTCGCAACCGCGCGGAAGAAAGGCCGATCCCGCGAGCGAAGCGCAAATGAAATCAGGCTCTTCTTAATTAAGACTGCCATTTACCGGAAAGGTTAGCCGAGCGCAAAGCTCAGAATTGCCATCGCCGCAGTCACAGCCGTTTCAGTGCGCAGGATGTTTTCGCCAAGCGAAGCTTCCGCAAAACCGTGCGCGCGGGCGGACGCAAGCTCCTCATCCGTCCAGCCGCCCTCGGGCCCGATCGCGAGCGCCGCGGATTGCTGGCGGCGCCACTCCTCTGAATTTTCTGTGCGCCTCAGCACGCCATTCAGCAAAGGCGCGTCCGGACGTTCTGAGAGAATAATTTGGCAGCCGGCCACGCAACCCGAAAACGCCGCTTGCGGCTTCCATGCGGCATCTCCGTCGACGTGACCACCCTGCACCCGCTCGTCAAATCGCAAAATCGGCGGTCGCAACCGCCTGCTTTGCTGTGACGACTCGATCAGAATTTTCTCCCACCGCGCGCGTCGCTTTTCCGCGGCGGCAATCAGAGGCTTGTCCGAGCGCGCCGCGGCCAGCGGAATAATTTCGGCTGCGCCCAGTTCCGTCGCTTTTTCCAAGCACCATTCAAACCGATCGAATTTCACCAGCGCCACAAGCAAAATAATCCGTAAACGCGACTCGCGCACGGCAATCGGCTCGATCAGTGCGAAATCAATCCGGCTGTCTCCGCGCTTTGAAATCGCCACGCGCTCCACGCGCCCAAGCCACACGCTGCTTCCATCGCTCAGTTCGCAGAGCTGCCCAGGCTCCGCCCGCAGCACGCGCCCAAGATGTTCGGCCGTCTCGCCCTGTAGTGTCGCGGACTGCGTATCGAATTTTTCGACGAAAAATCGGCGCCGCATCGCCCGATTCTACCCCGGAGATATGCAAACACCACGCGCGAAAACTCGCCCGCACAGAAGAAGAACAGAAGAAGAACCGAAGCGCCAGCTCGGCTCAGCCGAAGATGTCTTTCACTTTGTCAAAAAAGCTCGCCGAATGCTCGACGGGCTTGTTGTGCACCTTCACCGTTCGCCCCAACTCCTCAACCATCCGCCGCTGCTCGCGGCTGAGCTTCGACGGTACTTCCACGCGAATCGTGATGTACATGTCGCCCCGCCCGCCCTGCGGATTCGGCAGCCCTTTTCCCTTAACGCGGAAAATTTGCCCCGATTGCGTGCCTTCCGGCACTTCGAATTCTTCCTCACCAACTAGAGTGGGAATGACGATCGTGGCGCCCAGTGCTGCCTGCGGAAAGCTGATGGGCATCGTGCTGTAAAGGTCGGCGCCGCGCCGCTCGAAAAATGGATGCTCTTTCACTTCCAGGAACACGTACAAATCGCCATGCGGGCCGCCGTGGCTTCCCGGCTCGCCTTGTCCGGTCATGCGCAGGCGCGTCCCGGATTCCACTCCCGCTGGAATATTCACTTCCAGTGTGCGCTCGCGCTCCACTCGTCCTTGGCCGCGGCACGTAGCGCACGCTTCGCGCACCACTTGCCCCGCGCCCTGGCACGCCGGGCACGTCCGGGTGATGGCAAAAAAGCCCTGTTGGTAAGACATCTGCCCGCGCCCGCCGCACGTGCGGCAGGTAGCCATTCCGGTACCTGGTTTCGCTCCGGTGCCCTGGCACGTTTCGCAGACTTCGTGCCGAGCTAAGTGGACCTGCTTGCTGACGCCGCTCGCCGCCTCTTCAAAACTCAAAGACACGTCGTAGCGCAAATCCGCGCCGCGCTGCCCCCGCTGCCCGCGTCCCCGGCGTCCGCCGCCCGTGTTCTGATCGAATCCGAAAAGGTCGCCAAAAATGTCCTGAAATTCGTCGAAAATTGAGGCATTGAATCCGCTGGGCTCAAATCCGCGGCCCCCCAGTCCCGCGTGTCCGTACCGGTCATAGACCGCGCGCTTCTGTTCGTCCGAAAGGACGGTATATGCCTCACTCGCCTGGCGAAACTTCTCCTCCGCCTCCTGCTTGCTCTCGGGATTGCGGTCCGGATGCCACTTCAGCGCCGCTTTGCGGTACGCCGACTTGATCTGGTCTCCAGTGGCGCCGCGCTCCACGCCGAGAACTTCGTAATAATCCACTTGGTTGGCATTCGCCATGAGTGCTAATTCCCCTTCCCTGCTTCCCACCCGAGCGCAAGCTTCGCGCCAGCGCCGCCGATCTTGATTCCTTTTGCCGCTATGCCGAGGCGGCGGTCCATTTCCAGTCAATCGCTGATGAATTGCCAATCGCTAGTCAGTCTTCGATATCCGCACGGACTTCGTCTCCGGCTCGGTGGCCACGCGAACCATCGCTGGCCGCAAAACGCGCCCATGGAACAAATACCCCGGCTGCAATTCGCCGATCACGATGCCATCAGCATGCTCGGTAGTCTCCACACGCTCGATGGCGTGATGGAAGTGCGGATTGAACTCCTGATCCACGGCATCGATGCGCACCAAGCCCTGCTTGGCGAGCGCTTCCCAAAGCTGCCGGCGAATCATTTCGAATCCCTTGCGATATTCCAGATACGCGGAATCACTAGATTCCATAAGCGCGCGATCGAACGCATCAAGCACAGGCAGAAGATGTTCGATCAGCGACTCAAGGGCCCGCTGCCGCTCCTGCGTGCGTTCTTTTTCAACGCGCTTGCGGTAATTCTCAAAATCGGCTTGGCGGCGGACCAGCGTGTTCAGCAACTCCTGCTTTTCCGCCAAAAGTTTCTGAATCTGCTCGGACGAACCGTCGCTTTTCTCTTCGGCTGCCCTCGCGCTTCCGGCGGCGTTTTCCGCGGCGTCAGACTCTTCTTCGCCGCGTTGGTTTCCCTTCACGTTTTTTCCCTTCGCTGGATCACTATGCGACATTACAACCTCAGCTCCCTTGTGCGTTGTCCGAAAATAGTTGCGCCATGAATGCCACGGCCGTAATCACCCGTTCGTAGTGCATGCGCATCGGCGCCAGGATTCCCAGCGTCCCCTGCACCTGATCGTTCGCCGAATACGACGCGGATACGAGCGCCAAATGCTTGCCCGCGTTCGACATCTTATCCACGCCAAACTCCACGTGCACCGGTTCCGGCGCCTCGATGCAGCCGCTCAGCAGCCCGATCAGCCGGTCTTTTTCCTCGATCGCCTCCAGCAGCTCACGCAATTGTTCCTGGCTGGTGAACTCAATGGCTGAGGCGATCTGCGCCGCGCCTTCCACATATATTTTGCGCTCCGAATCGTCCCCCAGAAGCGCCGGATCGCACAGCATCAGAGCGGCTCCAGCCAATTTTCCATACTGCTCGCGATCGCGCTCGAGCTGCCGCTGAAGGTCGACTCGCATGTCCTCCAGCGTCCATCCCGAGTAATGCTGGTTCAAGTACGCCGAAACGCGGTCAAGCTCTTGCTGTGCAATGTCGCGCCCCGGCCGAATCAGCTTATCGCGCGTTACCCCTCCCGTGGCCACCAGTACCACCAGCACGCGTCGATCGGGCACGCTGAGAAACCGCACATGCTCCACGACCGTGCGCGCCAGGGGCGGCGAAATAAAAATTCCCAATCCTCGCGATACAGCCGAAAGCACGTGGCTTGCCCGCTCCATCACCGCTTCGGGCGTCTGCGCCGCATCGAGTTCGCGCCGAATCCACTGCCGGTCTTCCGGACTCGCCGTCGCCTGCGCGGCCACTTGCTCCACGAAAAACCGATAGGCAGCGGCAGTCGGCACGCGCCCAGCCGACGTATGCGGCTGATACAAATAGCCGCCGTCTTCCAAGTCCGCCATTACATTGCGGATCGTCGCCGAACTCAGCGCCTCCAAGTGGCGCCGCGAGACACTGCGCGACGAGACCGGCTCACCCGTCTCAATGTACGTACGCACCACGTCCGTCAAGATTTGCTGATGCCGTTTTTGTTGAAGGACCGCCGGGATCATGGCTTTCCCTCGCACCGCTCACGCTTCGCCCTGCGAGACGCAACGGAGCGCTTCTTAAAGTTTAATCGGGGCCGCAAGCGGCGTCAACTTGACGCGCTCCACTCTATTCCTGTAGCGGCACACGCGCAGATTTATTTGACGGCGGACACTCAACTGTTTGGCAGCCTAAGTCTTTGACCGCGCGATGCACTCCTGCCCTGATTCAGCTTACGAGTCGCTGTCCGGAATGTCGTCCAGCTGGATCAGCCAAGCCGACGCCTCGGCGTCGCTCGGCGCACGATAATCGCTGCGGGGCGAGAGCGAACCTCCCGACCCCACCTTCGGCGCGTTTGGCAAGGCGCTGCGCTTGAATTGGCTGAACTTAAAGAACCGATCCAGAAAAACGGCCAGCCAGCGCTTGATGTCCCCGATAGAGTATTGATGCCGCTTGTCTTCCGGAATGTCTGGCCAGTTGCCGCGACTGCGGTCCTGCCACGCCGTCCAAGCCAAAAATGCCACTTTGGTGGGCGCATAACCGAACCGCAGCGTGTAATAGAGGTGAAAGTCCTGTAGCTCGTAGGGGCCCACCACATCTTCCGAGAGTTGCGCCGCATGCCCGTTCCCGCCACCCGGGACCAACTCCGGGCTAAATTCCGTTTCGAGTACTTCTTTCAGGATCTCCCCGGCTTCGGCTCCAAGTTTCGCCGACTCAGCTTCCCACCGGATCAGATATTGAATCAGCGTCTTCGGGACGCTGGCGTTCACATGGTAATGAGCCATGTGATCGCCCACCCCATAGGTGCAGTAGCCAAGGGCGAGTTCGCTCAGATCGCTGGTGCCCACAACCAA
>DATLSB010000211.1:0-15323 GCA_035534415.1 Candidatus Dormiibacterota bacterium
CCCCTGCTGGTGCAGCAGGTTTTGCAGCTTCGCTACGTTCACGTTGCGAGGCTTGCATTTATCTTGGATGCACAAAGCCGCGGCGATGCCCGCAGCTTGACCCGTAACCCAGCATACCGGGATGAGCCGGGTAATGTCCGCGACTTCGAATTCCGCCGAGATGCACCGTCCGGCGGCCAGGACGTTTTCGACCTTCGCGGGGACGAGCGATCCATAGGGAATTTGAAATTCAGGGGCAAGCGCATACGCGCCGGAATAGCCGATCACGTCCTTGAATTTCGCGCCGCCCCGAATTTCCTGGTTGCTGAGTTTCTTTACGCCATCGAGCAGCCGGCTGAGCCGCACGCCTAGTTGAGGAGCCGTTTCGGTCAGATAGACTTGCTCGTTTCCTTTCCTGTGCTGCAGCTTTTGGACGTTGCTCCAAGTCCCCATGCGGAGCTTGAGTTCCAGTTCGGTCAGGTTAGCGACGTCCAGGGCATCTCCGAGCGGTCCCTTCATGTTGAGCCAGTTCACGTGCGGCGCGGGCGTGGGATTTCCGGCGTGGCCGTTGAAGTCGCTCACTCTGCCTTCCGAAGGGCGCCCTTCGCCAACCTTGCCGACCATGGGATGCTGGCGGCTATTCGGGTCTTCCGAACCTCGACCCGGCATCATATCGACCATGTCGATGTTGCCGATTCTGCTGACCAGGCCGATATTGGTTTCCACTTTTTCAAAGGCCGCGCCCGCGGCTGCGTAGATGTCGCCGTCTCCTGTGCAATCGATCACGATGTCGGCCAGGATCGCCTGGCGTCCGGACTTGCTCTCGAAAACCGCGCCACGTACGCCGCCTCTACCATCCACAATGGCGTCGACGCCCCAGCAATCGAGATATGCAGTGACTCCCGAATCGAGCACCATACTTGCCAGCAGGTATTTCATGGCCTCCGCGTCGAAAGTTGGATAGATCGGAGCTTTGTTCCGGTCGATGATGCCGAACTTGGTTACGTCGAGCTTCTTCATCAGCTCTTCGGCGAAGCCGTAGATCACTTGCTTGTTCTTCCGGTCGTAGAGCGGGAAGATTCCCAGCACCAGCCCGCCGGTCGCCAGGCCTCCGAGATAGCCGTATCGTTCCACTAAAGTGACGTCGACGCCCAGCCGCTTGGCCGAAAAAGCAGCAGCAGTGCCAGCTGGCCCACCGCCAACTACCAGCACGCTCGTCTCGTGCAAGACGGGCAGCTCGCGTTCCGGTTGCGTTACTTTGCGGCCAACAACTCTCGCGGGAGGCTTGGTTTCGCGTTCCGGAGTTCCCTCGTGTGCTCCCGCTTGGTTGGCGAAGGCGGACGAAACCGGCATCAGCGAGCCGGCCGCAAATAAGCCGCCGGCGGCCAGCGAGCGACGCATCAATTCTCTTCGTGTCAGTTTTTTCGGCATGTTTCCCCCCGGAACGCAGCCAATCCGAACCCAGGTTCGGGCCCTCAGTTCATCTGGCGCCCATACTATTCCAATACCAACCAGAAGCCAACTCCCCCTTATTTGGCTGGCGGGGAAGTGGCCATGGAGCAGATCGCGCAGAAACACGACGGCCCGCATCGAGGGTCGGTGCGGGCCATCAACGGCACAGAAATACAGCGCTAAATTACGGTGTTACTTTTGGGGACGCTGAATCATCTCGATGCGGTTGCCCGCCGGATCGATGGCGATGCCGATCATGATGCCGGTGTTTCCGAACCCGCGCGGTTCGCCGGCCATGGAGCCGCCGGCAGCTTTGATGGCTGCGACGGTCTTCGCCATATCCGTCACATTGAGGACCAGGTGCGGAACAGGGTCTTTCAGATCATTCGAGGGGCGATGCATGATTACGATCGGCACGCTTTTATCGGCCTTCGCTGCATCAACGGTGTCGCCAAAATTCAAGAAGATCTCCGCGCCTCCGGGCGCGGTGATGCGATTGACCTCCTGCATGCCGAACGCAGCCTCGTAGAATTTCGCCAGCGCTTCTTGATCTTCCGCGCCGATGCGCGCGGCGTTGAGCGAAACTTGCGCATGCGCCACGCTGGCGAGCAGCAGCACAGCCGTTACCGCCATAATCGTTGCGTAAACTCTTTTCATCGAAGTCTCCAAGGGCGGGCCGCTTACGGTCGACCGCGCCGGGATCAGCAGCTCATGCGGCTGTGTGACCCAACCTCTAGTCAGCCGCGACATCGTATCCGTCACAGGCTCAAAGTTCAATCAACTTTGATAGCCGTATAGCGAAGGGACGCTGCTGCCTTACGCCGCATTTACCCAGGTGTATCTCGCTGAGCCGAAATTCCCGTTTGCGTGGATTAGGGGTAGAATGGGGCCATGGCGAAGCCCAAGGAAGACACCTTTGACCTGGAATGCCCGTGCTGCCGAGCGAAAATGACCGTGGACCGCTCGCTGGGCGCGGTGCTCTCACATGTGGCGTCGCCGAAACCGCCGTCGTCGGTCGACTTGGACGATACCGCTAGACTGCTCCGCGAGCAGGCCGAAGCGGTCGAGGCAAAGTTCCGCGCATCTGTGCGAGCCGAGAAATCCAAGGAAGACGTGCTGGCGCGCAAATTCGCCGAGGGTTTGAAGAAAGCAAAAGACGCGCCCGTCGAAAAGCCTTTCCGCCACTTCGATCTCGACTGATCTCGCCCATGCGAGCCTCGCCGCTTGCGCTCGCAATCCTGATGATGTTTGCCGCTACCGGTGGGCTTGGTGCGCCCGCAGGGCATAGACAACGGGTAAACCTTCCGCGTCCTCAACAGCTCGACAAAGGGATCGTGTGGCATCGCGATCCGGCCACTGGCGAATTGCGCATGTCTACGGTCGGAGCTGCATCGGCGGCAACTGCAAATGGTCAGCACCCCGCTCATGCCGCGTTGCAAGCGCTCACGCAGATGGTGCCGGTCACGTGCATCGTTTCCGCGTCAGATGGTGAAGCGGTCCCAGGTCTGCGGCGCGGCGATTTTCGCATCTACGACGACGGAATCGCGCAGCCGATCGCCTACTTCGACGCGTCCTCGCAGCCCGCGAGTGTGGCCCTGGTGATCGACGCCAGCCCCAGTATCCTGCCGAACTCAGACGCGATGAAAGAAGCGGCCGACGCGCTGGTCGATTCGCTCGGGCCGCTCGATCAAGCCGCCCTGGTCGACTTCTCAGCGCATACGTACTTGCTCGAACCTTTTTCCGATAATCGCGAAGCAATGCGCCGGGCCGTGGACCGCGTCGACGTCCACGCGCTCTTCGGCGATACCGGCGGCTCGAATATTTATGAAGCTGTGTACCTTAGCGCTGAGAAGTTGTTTGCTGGGCGCACTGGACGCAAAGCTATCGTGTTGCTGACCGATGGACAAGATAGCGGCCTCGGGCTCACGCTCGACCCGCGCAGCGAATCGCCGCATCCCGGCGACGAAGACCGCCTTACTTTCGACGACGTGGTGCGCGCGCTCGCCTCGCAAGATATCCAGGTCTTTGCGGTTTCCACGGAGAATCGGCCGCGCATCATGACTCCCGCCTGGCTCGCCGCGAATGCCGACACCAGCTTCGTTTCTCCCAATGTGCTCGTGCTCGGAATCCCCGCTTACACTGATTACCTCGCCGAGCTCGTTCGCCGCGCCGGGGGCCAGCTCTATTTTCTGAACGAATCGAGTACGGTGGCGGGGGCATTTCGCGAGATTGCGGAAAAAATTCGCGCCGAATATACGGTCGGGTTTTATCCTTCCCGCCCGGGTGGCGCCTCGGCGGCTCCCGGCTGGCATGTCCTTCGCGTCGAGGTGCTGGGGCACGCGGGAGTCACGGCCTCGCATCGCGCTGCGTACTACGTCGCGCGTCCGCCACCGCCGTGATGGCCCCCTTAATGGGTTTCCACGAATCGCGGAAACCGTGATTCAATATGCGTCCATGTTTCGCCGCGCAAAATTCAAGCTGCGCTTGCCCTCGCGCACGCTCGCTCTTGGCGAGCGCACGCTGGTCATGGGCATTCTCAACGTGACGCCGGATAGCTTCTCCGACGGCGGCAACTTTCTCGACGCCACTGCGGCGGTAGCGCGTGCCCTCGAGATAGAACGGGCTGGAGCGGACATCATCGATATCGGCGGCGAATCCACGCGACCTGGTTCGGAGCCGGTATCGGCCGAAGAAGAGCTGCGCCGCGTGATTCCCGTGCTGGAAAGCCTGCGCGGCCGGCTGAAAATTCCCATCTCCATCGACACCAGCAAGCTCGAAGTGGCCGAAGCAGCTGCAGCTGCAGGCGCTGAAATCTTGAATGACGTTTCCGCGTTGCGATCCGGCCCGAGACTCGCGGAAATCGCACGGCGCCACAAGCTGCCGCTGATCCTGATGCACATGCGCGGAGATCCTCGGACCATGCAGAAGAAGCCTTTCGCGCGCGACGTGCTCCGCGACGTGACTTCCGGTTTGAGCACAGCGCTCGTGATCGCCCGCGGAGCCGGCGTGCCCAAATCGCAGATCGTGCTCGATCCCGGCATTGGCTTCGGCAAAAGCCGTTCGCAAAATTTCGAATTACTCGCGCGCTTGCCGGAACTAGCGCGTTTGGGATGCCCGCTGCTCGTCGGCGCTTCGCGCAAGAAATTCGTTGGCGATATTCTCGGAGGCCTTCCGACGGACGAGCGCGTGTGGGGCACGGCCGCCACGGTTGCTGCATCGATTCTTGGCGGCGCGCATATCGTGCGCGTGCATGATGTTGCGGAAATGGCGCAAGTTGCCCGCGTGACCGATGCGATCCTCACGCCGCGCCTCGCGGCTGAAGCGGCGCGCGGCGAATGACGAACGCGGCGATGAGCATTTCGGGTCGCGCCAACGCCCGCAACGCGATGCTGGCGGGTTTTCTTGGCTGGACGCTCGACGCCTTCGACTTTTTCATCCTCACCTATGTGCTGACTACCATCGGCGCGGAATTTCACCGCTCGATGATCGATATGACGCTGACGCTGACCGCCACTCTGGCCATGCGTCCGGTTGGCGCGTTCATATTTGGCCTGATGGCGGATCGTTATGGTCGGCGCTTGCCGCTGATGATCGATGTCCTCTTCTATTCGGTGATCGAGGTGCTTTCGGGATTCGCGCCCAATTTCACGGTGTTTCTGATATTGCGCCTCTTATACGGCATCGGCATGGGCGGCGAATGGGGAGTGGGCGCTTCGCTGGCGATGGAGTCCGTGCCTGCAAAATGGCGCGGCGTTTTATCCGGCGTTTTGCAGGAGGGCTACGCGGTTGGCAATCTACTTGCCGCCGTCGCTTTCTGGACGATTTTCCCGCACTGGGGCTGGCGCGCCATGTTTTTCCTGGGAGGCTTGCCGGCGTTGCTGACTCTTTTCATCCGCGCGCGCGTGAAGGAAAGCGAGGCGTGGCGCGCCACCGTTAAAACCAGGAAAAGTTGGGGCGCCTATTTTCGCGATGTGGCTTCCAACTGGAAGCGCTTCCTGTACCTCGTAATTTTCTTGTCGGTGATGAACTTCGTTTCGCACGGTACTCAGGATCTTTACCCCTCGTTCCTGCAGCACGACCTGCATTTCAGCGCGCGCGCCACGGCAATTGTCAGCGTTGTGTCCATGGTGGGGGCGATCGTGGGCGGCGTGCTCGTCGGCCTTTACTCCGATCGCCGCGGCCGGCGCAAGGCTATGGTTTTTGCCATGCTGGCCGGCTTCGTGCTGATTCCGCTTTGGATATTTGCGCCACGGCTGATTTCTGTTGGCAGCGTTGGCGGTGAAGTGGCTTTGGTGAGTGGGGGCGCGCTGCTGATGCAGTTCATGGTGCAGGGAGCGTGGGGCGTGGTGCCGGCACATCTCAACGAGCTTTCGCCCGGCTCGCTGCGTGGATTTTTCCCCGGGTTTGCCTATCAGGTCGGAGTGCTGATCGGTGCAGCGCCCTCAGCGCCAATCGAAGCGGCTCTCGGCCGTCACTTCACTCTGGCGCAGTCGATGGGAATGTTCGCGGCGATCGTGTTTATCCTCGGCGCGATCGTCACCGCTGCAGGGCCCGAAGCGCACAGCGTGTCGTTTGGGCCGAGCCAGTAACGCGCTACGGCTGCCAGCCTCCTCCGAGCGCCTGATAGAGTTGCACCAGCGCAATCAATGTGGACGCCCGTCCCTCCGCCGTCGTGACTTCGTTAAAGAAGAGCCGGTTAGTCTGGCAGCGAATCGCGCCAGGCGAGCAATGCTTCGGAAGTATCGCGTGCTGCGCCGAGGCGGTCGCGAGCGGCGGCCCACCGTTCGCGGACCAGGCGTGACATGGGCGCGTCCAGGCGAACGGCTTCGCCCAGATCGGCGGCAATCTTCACATCTTTCGCCATTAGCCCCAGGGCGAACCCGGTGGCGAACGCGCCGCTCAAAACGTGCTGCTTGATCATGTTCTCGGTGGTGAAATTGCGGCCGGTGGACGCGTTCAGAATATCTACCATCACGCCTTGATCCAGCCCGAATTTTTCTCCGATGAGTAGAGCCTCGACCACGGCGGTGTATCCGGCGGCGGCGATGTAGTTGTTGAGCGCCTTCATGGCGTGGCCGGAGCCCAACGGTCCAGTGTCGAAGACTCGGTCGCCCATGGCGCCCAGCAGAGGCTTGGCGCGGGCTATCGCAGCCGCGTCGTCGCCGCCGATCATGATGGCGAGTTTGCCCGTGATCGCGCGCGGCACAGCGCCGGAAACGGGCGCGTCGAGCAGAATCGCGCCGCTGCGTGCGACTTCGGGACCAAGTTTGCGCGTGTCCACCGGATCGGAGGAACTCATGTCGATCACGATTGAGCCGGGTCTAAGTGATTTCGCGAAAGCCCCGTTTTCATCGGAGAGCAGCGCGTCCCGCACGTGCTGGCTGGTTGGCAGCATCGTGATGATGAAGTCATTCTGCGCGATTTCGCCGGCGCTCGCTGCCGCGCGGCAATGGTGTTCGGCGGCGAATCGCCCAACGCGTTCGCGGTCCAGATCGTAGACTGCGAGGTCGTGGCCGGCCTTGGCGATGTTGCCAGCCATCGGCCACCCCATGTTTCCAATTCCGATGAATCCAACGCGCGTGGACATATTTGCTCCCATCACGGCAAGGGCGGATTGATGCGAACTTCCCCATCACCTAGAACGATGAATCCTTCCTGTCCATTCGGCAGAATTACATCGATCGTGGCACACGCTTTCCAGTAACGAATGCGCTGAACCTTTGCCTCTGACCCGGGATGAACGGTTGCTATCCGCGTGCCTCCGCAGTTTTCGGCGTGGCCTTCGAAGAGAGGCGTATTCCCCGTGACAACGACGGTGTGCTTGCGGTCCTGCCATACGTCGTACTCCCACCACACGGCGATCGAGCCTGCGATAAGCAGACCCGCGGCGATAGCGATGGTGCCGACGAACTTCAAACTCTGCAAGAAGACCTCATCGAACCGATTCGCCGACTCTGGCTGTGACATAAGCGCTCTCTGCCCCTACGATGACCACGACTGTACCAGAGATCGTTCTCATTCGGCCGGACCCCCGCGTGCATGCTAAAATAGCACTGCGTTTGCCGCTCCAGTAATTCTTCGAAACGGCCTCAGCGGCTGAAGCCGCGCTGACCTTATGGAGACGACTACGGCACGGTTGAAACCGTGCCCTGACGAAGAGAAACAGTCCTCGCGCAATCGCTACGACTGGGCACTTTGAGATGCAGCGCAGCCGGAACACCCTCGAAACTAAAATGACTAAATCGATCCGCAATATCGCCATCATCGCGCACGTCGACCATGGCAAGACCACTCTAGTGGACGCCATGCTGCGCCAAAGCGGCGTCTTCCGCGAAAACCAGGAAGTCGTGAAGCGCGTGATGGACTCGAACGACTTGGAGCGCGAGCGCGGCATCACCATTCTGGCCAAAAATACGGCCGTCACCTATCACGATACGAAGATCAACATCGTCGATACGCCCGGCCACAGCGATTTCGGCGGCGAAGTGGAACGCGCGCTGCGCATGGTGGATGGAGTGCTGGTGCTGGTGGACGCGAGCGAAGGGCCGCTGCCGCAGACGCGCTATGTACTGCAAAAGGCACTGGCCGCCAAGTTGCCGCCCATCATGGTGTTGAATAAAATCGATCGCCCAGACGCGCGTCCCGCTGCGGTGCTCGACGAAATCTACGATCTTTTCATCGATCTCGACGCCACCGAAGACCAGCTCGATTTCCCGGTAATTTATACCAACGCGAAAACCGGCGAAGCACACCGCAAAATCGGCGACGATTCGACCAATTTGCTGCCGCTCTTCGAGCAGATCGTCGCGTCGATTCCGCCGCCGTCCGGCGATCCGGCGGGGGCCATGCAGATTCAGGTCACCAATCTCGATTACAGCGATTTTCTGGGGCGCATCGCTATCGCGCGCGTGTTTCAAGGCACTCTCAAGCGCGGCTCGGACGTGGCCATCGCCAAACTCAACGGCACGATCCAGCCTACAAAGATCACCAAGCTTTTTACATTCCGCGGCCTCGAACGCGACGAAGCCGAGGAAGTGACCGCCGGCGAAATCGTGGCCATCGCGGGCGTGGAGGGAATCCAGATCGGCGAGACCATCACCGATCTCGACAAACCCGCGCCGCTCGAACCGCTGATTATCGATGAGCCCACGTTAGCCATGGTGTTCACCATCAATACCTCGCCATTCGCGGGGCGCGAAGGCCAGTTCGTGACCTCGCGCGATCTGCGCGCGCGGCTGGACAGGGAATTGCTCACCAATGTTTCCTTGCGCGTGGAAGATATCGGCGCCACCGATGCTTTTCGAGTCCTCGGCCGCGGTGAATTGCAGCTCGCCATCCTGATTGAGACCATGCGGCGCGAAGGCTACGAGGTGATGGTAGGGAAGCCCGAAATCGTGGTGCGCAACGAGAACGGACGCCGCTTGGAGCCGCTCGAATCGCTCATCGTCGATTGCCCGGAGACGTTCATCGGCATCGTGATGGAATCGCTCGGCACGCGCCGCGGCGAAATGAAAAAAATGGTCAACCATCATTCCGGCCGCGTGCGCATGGAGTTCAGCATTCCTTCGCGCGGCTTGATCGGTTTGCGCGGCCAACTGCTCACCGATACGCGCGGCACCGCGCTGATCCATTCGCTGCTCGAAGGCTGGACGGAATATGCCGGAGACATGGCCATGCGGCCCACGGGCGCGCTGGTCGCAGATCGCGCGGGCGTCTCGGTGGCCTACGCCATCTGGGGCATTCAGGAACGCGGCGAAATGTTCATCGGGCCGGGCATTGAAGTGTACGAAGGAATGATCCTGGGCGAAAACTCGCGCGAAGACGATATGAACGTGAATGTCACCAAGGAAAAAAAACAGACCAACATGCGTTCGTCTTCCGCAGACGAAGCTATTCGCCTGATTCCGCCGCGTGATATGACTCTCGAGAAAGCCATCGAGTTCATCGCCGACGATGAGTTCGTGGAAGTCACGCCTAAATCGATCCGCCTGCGCAAAAAAGTTCTCGACGCCAAGAAACGCCCCAAGCGCTGGCAGGAAATCCGCGCCAGCGCCGAAGCCTCCTCGTAGATCCATTCCCGCGTCAAGAAGAAGCGCGGCGTTCGGAAATGTTCCTCTTGCATACCAATATGGAATGGTGTAGTTCTTCTATTGCATCCCAATAGGAGTTGCGGCGAAAGGATTCGCGTGATGATCGCGGGGAAGACGGATGTTTGGCAGGGTACTTTGGCGCTGATGGTGCTGAAGACGCTGGAGACGATGGGGCCGATGCACGGCTACGGCATCGCGCGGCGCATCGAGCAGACCAGCGGCGACCGGCTGGCGGTCCATTACGGAACGCTGTATCCGGCTCTTCTGAAGCTCGAACAGGAAGGTTACATTCAGTCCGAATGGGGCGTCTCCGATAACAATCGCAAAGCGAAGTTCTACCGGCTGACGCGCGCAGGACGTAAACAGGTGGAGCGCGAAGCGCGGGAATGGGAGAAGACCACCTCGATCTTGGCGCGGTTTCTTTCACCGGAGAAGCAATCGTGAGGGGGCCGCTAAACGCCGCAGGCGGCATGGAGCGCTCACGTTCTTCGCCGCCTTTCGTCCATACGAGCAGGCCGATCGAACTTTTCGCCCCGCCCATCCGTATCACATTCTGGGCAGGAGGTGGGCAATGAGGCCGCTGCGGGCATGGCTCTTGCGCCTCGGCTGTTCCAGTATGTCTCGCTGGGATTTTTTCACACGATGGGAACACGGCTGATTGCGGGGCGCGAGCTGACTTGGACAGATGTCTACCGGGAAAGAAAATTCGCGCTGGTTTCCGAGAATCTCGCACGAGAGCTATGGGGCACACCCGCGGCTGCACTGCATAAGCGATTCCGCGGACCGGTGTCCCAATGGTGGGAAGTGATTGGCGTGGTGCAAGACGTCCGCGAGAACGGGATCGACCAAAAAGCCCCGCCGACCGTGTATTGGCCGACGCTCACGAGCAATATTGGCGGCCCAGGTCCGGCCCTCGACGCGATTCGCACTGCGACATTTGCCATTCGGAGCGATCGCGCCGGCAGGAAAGGTTTTCTGGATCAAGTGCAGCGGGCTGTTTGGTCGGTGAACTCGGAGTTACCGGTCGCAACGGTCCGCACCATGTAGGATTTGTATGATTAATCGATGGCCCGAACTTCGTTCGCGCTGGTGATGCTGGGAATCGCCGGAGCGATGGCACTCGCGCTGGGCATCATCGGAATCTACGGCGTCGTTTCGTACCTGGTCAGTCAGCGAACGCATGAGATTGGAATTCGCATGGCGTTGGGGGCGCAGCCGGGAAACATTCTGCGCGCGGTTCTGGGGCAGGGTGGAAAATTGGCGGCGATAGGCATCGGGCTGGGCCTCGCGGCGTCACTCCTGCTGACGCGGCTGATGACCAGCCTGTTGTTCGGCGTGAGCCCAACGGATCCGTTAACGTTCGTAGCGGTCGTCGCTGTGCTGCTCGGGGTCGGACTGCTGGCTTGCTATATACCGGCGCGGCGAGCGATGCGCATCGATTCGACGGTGGCTTTGCGGTACGAGTGAGGAGTTTTCCATGGACATTGCACGGCCGGAGTTGAAGCGGCGCAAGAAAATACGCCGGTACATCTACGGCGGCGTAGCGCTGGTCGCGGTTGTGCTGGTCACCGCCGCGCTGGCGCGTCTGAAGCCCGCAGCTCCGAGCGTGGACCGCTCCACCGTCTGGACGGATACGGTGAAGCGCGGCCCCATGCTGCGCGAAGTTCGCGGCCTGGGTACTCTGGTCCCCGAAACCATACAAGTTGTCCCGGCCATGTCCGCGGGCCGCGTCGAGAAACGCTTCGTGCTGCCCGGAACTGCGGTGAAAGCAAACACCATCATCCTGCTCTTGAGCGATCCCCAACTGCAGCAGGAAACACTCGACGCCGAGTATCAGTTGAAGGGCGCGCAGGCCTCCTATCTGCAGACCAAGGCGAATCTCGAAAACCAGCTGATGGACAAGCGCACGTCGGCCGCAAACATTTCGTCGCAATACCGCACCGCGGACATGACCAAAAAGTATTACGAGCAGCTTGGCAAACTGGGGCTGAAATCCGAACTGGACGTCAGGACGGAGGAAGTGCAGGCCGAGGAACTGGCCAAGGAAAACACGCTGGCGCAGCAGGAAGTGCAGACCTTTCAAGACTCCATTCCCGCGCAGTTAGCTGTCGCGCAGGCAACCGTCGATCAGAAGCAGGCCATGTACGCCCTTAAAAAATCGCAGCTCGATAACTTGCAGGTCCGCGCGGGAATCGACGGCGTGCTGCAAGAGCTGGACGTCGACGTCGGCCAGCAAGTCACCGAAGGCGCCGTGCTGGCAAAAGTGGCGCAGCCAACGCAGTTAAAAGCATCTCTACAAATTGCCGAGACGCAGGCGAAAGATCTGGAGCTAAACCAAACGGCCTCCATCGATACGCACAACGGCGTCATTCCCGGCCACGTGATGCGCATCGATCCCGCGGTGGTCAATGGCACGCGCACCGTGGACGTGAAGCTCGATGGGCCGCTCCCGCCCGGCGCCGTCCCGGATTTGAGCGTCGAGGGCACCATCCTGATCCAGCGCCTATCCGACGTGCTCTTCGTCGGCCGCCCGGTGCATGGCGATCCGGACACCACCGTCGGCCTGTTTAAGTTGAGCGACGACGGCAACGAAGCCGTACGCGTGCCGGTGGCGCTTGGCCGCGCCTCCGTGAACACTATCGAGATTCTCAAAGGGCTGCACGTCGGCGATCAGGTGATCCTCTCGGACATGTCCGCCTATGACAACGACGATCGTGTGGATTTGAAGTGACCCCGGAATCGCAATGATACGCATGAACATGATACGCATGAAAAGGAGCGCACCATGAACGCCACGGCTGAGCCGCTGATCCGCCTGCAGGGCATCTCGAAAGTGTTTTACACCGATGAAGTCGAGACGCGTGCGCTCAGCAGCGTCAACCTCGAAATCAAGAACGGCGAGTTCGTGTCGATTGCCGGCCCGTCGGGTTGCGGCAAATCGACGCTGCTTTCGATCCTGGGCCTGCTCGATTCGCCCAACGAAGGCACCTACTGGATCCACGATGACGAAGTCGAGAATCTCTCGCTTTCCGACCGCACCCGCATTCGCAACCGCGAAATCGGCTTCGTGTTCCAGGCGTTCAACCTGATCGGCGACCTCACCGTTTATGAAAACGTCGAGCTACCGCTCACCTATCGCAGCATGAGCGCCGCCGAGCGCGAGCAGCGCGTCACAGAAGTGCTCGAACGCGTGCAGATGGCCCACCGCACCAAGCATTATCCCTCGCAGCTCTCCGGAGGCCAGCAGCAGCGCGTCGCCGTCGCCCGCGCACTCGTCGGACAGCCGGCCATTCTGCTCGCCGACGAGCCCACCGGAAACCTCGACTCGAAAAATAGCGAAGCCGTGATCGACCTGTTGCGCCAGCTTCACGCCGACGGCGCCACCATCTGCATGGTCACTCACGACCCGCGCTACGCCAGCATCGCCGACCGCACCATTCATTTGCTCGACGGCTGCATCGTCGAAGAACAAGTGCGTTCCAACGCGGCGTTCTCCTGACCGTTCGCGTCAAAAAAGCGCCGGTGCGAATCCCTCGACAGGCCGTTGCCTTAGGTTTAAACGTAGCGCCGCGGCCTTCAGCGCGGCACTCTTCACATCCGCGCGATTCTGCAAGGGCCACACCCCTTTTGTCCTCATCCCGATACCCGAATCATGATCTTCGAACCAAGAAAGGTGGGCGCGCGGGGCCTTTGCGTGTTGGGGTGTAGGGGAGAAAGCCCCGCGCGTAATGGGGAATTAACCTGCTCGGCCGCTTCCAAACACTTGCTTCAGAACTTGCGTTCTGCTGCAACCGGAGCGTGCCCTGGCTCGCATGGGTGTAAATATGGCAATCGGAACGCCAAATCGTCGCGGGCGCGCCGCGGCTCGCAGCGTGAGCTTTTAAAGGGTTTTGCGCGTTCGGAAAACCACCGGGGCGGGCGCATCGCGTAATTTTTGCAATGCGGTGCGACAATCTGTCCTAAAGAAATTACCCGGCGCGATTTTCAGGAGTTTATTCGGAGACGATTGCGTCTGCTTCGATTTCCACCAGCATCTCCGGCGCGATCAAGCGGCTTACCTCTACCATGGCCGTCGCCGGGCGTATCGTTCCGAAAAATTCTCCGTGGGCGCGCCCGATCTTTTCCCAGTCGGCGATGCGCGTCACGTACATCCGTGTTCGGACCACGTCTTTCATGCTGGCTCCCGCTTTCGCCAGCGCCGATTCGATGTTGCGCAGCGTCTGCACCGTCTGCGCGTAGGGATCGCCCGCGCCCACCACTTTTCCCTCCGCATCAGTGGCTGTTGTGCCGGATACGAACACGTGCGAGCCGATCCGCACCGCGCGCGAATATCCAACCACCGGCTCCCACGGTGTGCCGCTCGAAATGTTGCGCCGCTCCATGATTCCTCCTCTTCGGGTTCCGCTTTTCCGGCGAATGACGGTCGATTCTGTGTAAGAACGGGAGCGTGTTTGTGGGTCATGGCTTCAGCCATGACACAAAGCTCGAAAAATGAAAGCGGCTCCAGCCGCTGAAGCTCCTGTTTTTCACTCGTCACACGGGCCCTGTATCCCTACGGATCGAAGCGCGATCGCATCTCCGCCGGCATCACTGGACACAGTTCCTTGCGCGTGCCAAAAACACGAAAGCGAACCCGCGCGATGAAATCGTAAACCACATCGCGCAGGAATCTCGGAACGATCCGCAAAACGCCGCCCGTAAACTTCCAGATCCCGCCCAGCCGCGCCAAAATGTAAAGGAACGCATCGGAGCGCGTCAGCAGCGCGCCATTTTCGGTCAGCACCGCCACGCTGTCCGGCAGAGCGGCGCGCACGTTTTCCGGCACACGCGCTTGAAACGTCTCGCCCTGCAGCGGCGCAAACCGAAATGCGCCGCCCGTGCGATCGTGCTTCAGCACAAACTTCACCGCGCCGTGGCACAGCGCGCAGTGCCCGTCATAAAAAAGCATCGCGGTTTGAGTATTTGCCGCCTGCACGGGCTCGGGACGCATCTCTTGCAAACAGAATACCACGCGCCCCGATCACCGCCCGCCCGGCGCGAATGAAGAGCCAGACCTTTACGCAGGAGGCAGCTCGTTTCAGCGGTCCGAGCCGTTTTGACCTGCTCCCCTCATTCTGCGCAGACGCATCTATGATCTTCCGTCTCGACGGGAGAATGCCGCGCCCGAGGGGACGATCTTAGAACTTTTCTGCGGGATTTCGTGTCAGTGTTGCCACAGGTCGAGACACCCCGAAGGTTGAGGCTCTAGTGCATTGGGGGCAAATGTCCGGTTAGCCGTGTCGGTTCAAACGGTCGATGCAACACCATCTGGCATAAAGCTGCTTTCAAAGGTGGTGTTTATGAAGTCAGGGAAACGGTTTGGGCTTGCCTCGGGCTCGTGCGGACTCGTGTTAGGGCCGTCTCTGCTTGCTTCTTCACGCACATCCTTTATGATGGATCGATGAGGAAGAGAATAAACTATTACAGCGACGGCCTAAAGCTGTCCGGAATACTTTCCACGCCTGACAATTCCGAAGGAAGACGTTTTCCTGGTGTCGTGCTTGTACCAGGTTTCATGAGTACGGCGGACGCTTTCTTTCCTGGGTTCGCTGAAGAGTTGAACGCAGGTGGCTTTGTAGCCTTAACCATGGATTTCAGAGGATTCGGGGAGAGCGAAGGCGTCCGCGGCGAGGTCATTCCATACCTACAGATCTATGACGCTAGAAACGCCATATCCTACTTGCAATCAAGACCAGAAGTTAACCCTGACCAAATCGCCTTGTTAGGTGTAAGTTTGGGAGGAGGAGAAGTAGCATACATAGC
>DATLSB010000212.1:0-14505 GCA_035534415.1 Candidatus Dormiibacterota bacterium
GGCGCGCGCCTGTTTGAATTCGATTCCGTGCTTGCCGTATACCGGCGCCAGCGGAAACTCCACTTGCTCCTTCTGCAGTAGACCGACGCCCACCCAGACGTTCGACGGAATCCAGTTATAGTTGGGCTGCGGAGAGACCACGATCACATCGTCATCGCGGGAAAGCCACTTTCGGAGATACGCCGCAGCCGTGTGCCCGGAAATGCCCGCTCCCAGAACTACGACTCGCGCCATGGCCTGTGCTCCTTCTAAACCACAGTCTCGGAGAAATCGACCAAGCCGTATGCGACGCCAAGCACACCCGCCTGTGATCCGCGTCACAAGATGCCCCTAACTACCGGCTGATTAGATGCCCGACGGTCACTCCCATCAGCCTCGTGATACATTTGCGGCTGATCTACTGCCAAGGCCTAACGGAGAGTGACGTGATCGAGGGCTTCTGGATCGTTCAATACGAAGGAATGCAGGGCAACGGCGGCGGTGTTGTTGTGTTCATCAAAGGCCAAGTCTTCGGTGGTGATAGCGGCTCGACGTATATCGGCACCTATGAAAGCGAGGATAAGACTATAAAAGCCCACGTGCGAGTACACAACTACATGCCCGGCGTGGTGAGTGCTATTGGAATTGAAGGTGACTACGATTTGGAAGTGACTGGAACTGTGGACGGTGATGTCATCAAAGCATCCGGTTCGCCAGCGGGTTACCACACAGCAGGACTCGCCTTGAAGTTGACAAGGGCTGCAAGACTCCCCGCGTAATTCACTTCGGCGGCTCCGGTTTTGGCAGCACAATATCCGGGAACCCCTGCTCAAATACAGCGACTGGTATCTTGCGCGTGCCCTTGCCGTCAAGCACTTCGAGGAGCCGTTGGCGAAGTGCGGTCTGCTCCGCTTCGATTGTGTTGAAAAACTGGGGCAGGTAAATTTCCCTTTCAATGCTGAGTTTTTCAAGCTTAGGACCAAGTCGCTGCGACATTTCGAAGAGCAATTCAATCAGCAAAGCAGCCGCAGTGCGTATCCATGATGGTAGGTCTTTAGAGGAGTCGGTACCCAAATGGTTGAGGTACGCTTTCCACGCCGCGAGAATTTTCTTGTCCCTCTTCCTTCTGAACTCCAAGGGCACGGCATTCAGGGCTTCTACATGCCGTGGCGATAATCTCTGTGCCCGCGTACTCATTAGTTCTCGGAAGATTCGAACCCTACGATTATGTGCTTCTCTCAAGTTATCGAGCAGACGCTGTGCAGACAGAGCAAGAATCGGCCCGATTAGAACCGCCGCAATGGTCAGCCAGCCCTCCAACGAAATGCCGAGCCACTTGTATGTATTAGTAGCCGCTGATGCATCCATGCCGTGACTTTTACCACGAATTGACGTTACGTTGCCAACAGCGGCAACTCTGCCCTCCAGTTTGAGTAGTTTAAATTTGAAAACAAGGCGTGGACCACGGGATCAGGCGGGTGGCGCATCCTCTAATTGCTTCGAATTGACGCCGCGCAATGACCACTTCACAACACTTCGCATAAGGCTTCCGAGCAAAAATCGTGTGGGTGCCGCGCCCTTGGCTTATAAGGGTGCGTGCCTCTGCCGACCCGGAAAAACCGCCTAGAGCGCCGCTACTGACTCGCCCTCCTGCACTTGATCGCCTTCAGTTTTTTCACCGAAAGCCCCCCCCCTTCCCTGCGGGCCCGCAACCTGAGGAGCCTCCGCAAATCTTCCGCAAGCATTCCCTCGCGTGGTAATATGCTAATTGAGGATTTTGGGGCGCGGGAGCAAGTGAGCGCCCTGAAGGGGGAGGCTCAAATGACGCCACTTGTGGCGGTGAAGGTTCTTGCGCGCAACGCATGCACCGACGCGTCCGCAACCGCATCTTTTAATTCGCCTTCTCTTCGCTTTTGGGACGCGCAATGGGCCATTTCTACCCGAGACAGTCACTCGAGTAGAATCACCTCTAAGTCATTGAAAAAAAAAGGTCGGGTATCGCTCTACCCGGAACGTCCCGGCGCATCGAAACGCCACGCTTCTCTGCTGCCCTTTTCTTCGTCGTTTCTCGCGCCACGAGCCTCAGGAGCCTTTCAATATTCGGCCGGCGAGCACTTTGAAGTGCGGCGTGCGAATCCAACAACTCCGCGTGCAATCGTGGGGCTCTCTAGCTCCCAAGTACGAGGGGGAGCTCCGTTCAGTGGAAGCGCGGGGCTCTTTCATCCTGATGCGCAAAGGGCAACTCGGCCGGGTGGAAGCGCGGGGCTTCTAGCCCCGCGAAAAGCCACGCTCCTAATTCCGGGCTTTAGCCCCGGGAATTCTCGACAACCACTCGCTCTGCTCGCCGCTCGATCCTCACAACCGCTCCAATCTTTCGCCGGGGGGTATAATCTCTAGCGCCATGCCAGCTCGCACACTCTACGAAAAAATTTGGGACGCGCACGTAGTGCGCGAGGAACCCGGCAAGCCAACTCTGATTTATATCGACCGCCATCTGGTCCACGAAGGCACTTCCCCGCAAGCGTTCGCAGGACTGAAGTCCGCAGGACGCAAAGTGCGCCGCCCGGAACTCACCTTCGCGGTGATGGACCACTCCGTCTCCACAAAAAATCGCGCGCTGCCCATCGCCGATCCCGATGCGCGCATGCAGTTCGAAGCTCTGGCGGAAAACTGCCGCGAGAGCGGCATCAATCTTTTTGACATGCAGAGCCGCAATCAGGGCATCGTCCACGTGATCGGCCCTGAGCTGGGCATCACCCTTCCCGGCTGCACCATCGTCTGCGGCGATAGCCACACGTCCACGCACGGCGCGCTTGGCGCGCTGGCCTTCGGCATCGGCACCAGCGAAGTGGAGCACGTGCTGGCCACGCAGTGCCTCACACAGTTCAAATCGAAAACGATGAAGATCGACGTGCAGGGCAAGCGCCCGCACGGCATCACGGCAAAAGACATCATCCTGGCCATCATCGGCAAAATCGGCATCGGCGGCGGCAATGGACACGTGGCCGAATTTACCGGCGAAGCCGTTCGCGGACTTTCCATGGAAGGCCGCATGACGATGTGCAACATGACCATCGAAGGCGGCGCGCGCGCCGGCATGGTCGCGCCGGACGAAACCACGTTCGCGTATGTTGAAGGCAAGCCGTTCGCGCCGAGCGGCAAGGAATTTCAGAAAGCCGTCGAATATTGGAAATCGCTCGCGACCGACGAAGGCGCGAAATACGACAAAATCGTCACGCTGCAAGCCGCTGACATCGCTCCGATGGTCACTTGGGGCACCAACCCAGGGATGGTCGCCGCCGTTACTGGCCGCGTGCCCGATCCCGGTTCGTTCACCGATCCGGTCGATCGCAAAGCGGCCGAAAGCGCGCTGGTCTACATGGGACTGAAACCCGGCACCGCGCTCGAAGATGTTTCGCTCGACCGCGTATTCATCGGCTCGTGCACCAATTCGCGGCTGGAAGATCTGCGCGCCGCGGCGAAAGTCGTCGCCGGAAAACACGTGGCGAAAACTCTGAAACAGGCGCTCGTGGTCCCTGGTTCGCGCGCGGTGAAAGCGGCCGCCGAAAACGAGGGCCTCGATAAAATTTTCCGCGACGCCGGATTCGAATGGCGCGACGCGGGCTGCAGCATGTGCATCGCCATGAATGACGATGTGCTTCTGCCCGGCGAACGCTCCGCCAGCACTTCCAATCGCAATTTCGAGGGACGCCAGGGCAAAGGCAGCCGCACGCATCTGGTGAGCCCGGTCATGGCCGCAGCAGCAGCGATTGAAGGCCACTTCGTCGACGTCCGCAAATGGAACGGCGCGGAAGGAGCGGAATAATCATGCAGCCATTCACAAAACATACCGGACTCGTCGCACCGCTCGACCGCGTGAACGTCGATACCGATCAGATGGTGCCCAAGCAATTTCTGAAGGCTTGCACGCGCGAAGGATTTGGCCGCACGCTTTTCTATGACTGGCGCTATCTGCCTGGCGAAAAGCCCAATCCGGATTTCGTGCTGAATTATCCGCGCTACAAAGGCGCGAGCGTGTTGCTGGCGCGCGCCAATTTTGGCTGCGGTTCGAGCCGCGAACACGCGCCGTGGGCCCTTCTCGATTACGGATTTCGCGCGATTCTGGCGCCCAGCTATGCCGATATTTTCTATAACAACTGCTTCAAAAATGGCATCCTGCCCGTCACGCTCTCGAACGAGCAGATGGACGAGCTGTTTAAGCGCACGCTGGCGAATGAGGGCTATCGCGTTACGGTCGATCTGGAGCAGCAAGTCGTGACCGACGAAAAAGGCCTGCGCTACTCCTTCACCATCGACCCTTTCCGCCGCGACTGCCTGCTGAAGGGTCTCGACGACATCGGGCTCACGCTGGTACACGAGCCCGACATCTCCGCGTTCGAAAAGAAAAATCTTCACGTCCCGGCGATGCACGAAGCTCTCGACGTGAAATACCACCACAACTAAATCCTCGCTGCGGGGTTTAATCATCGAGCAAGCTCCGCGGCGAGATTCTTGCTTCGCAGAAGCCGCCGCGCCAAGATCGTAAGGGGCAATTCAGCGGGCGCTTCCCGATGCCACGATTCCTGATTCATCACGCAGGCGAAAACACGCGCGTCTTTGAGATTCTGGGCGACCGCCCGATTTCCATTGGCCGCGCGAAATCGAGCAATCTGATTCTCGATGACGCCAGCGTGTCTCGTCAGCATGCGGTGGTTCGCACGACGATGGACGGCCGCTGGCAGATCATCGACCGCTCCAGCGCCAACGGAGTGAAGATCAACGGCCTCGTGGTCAAAGAAGCTGTCCTGAATCCGAATGACGAAGTAGTGGTCGGCGAATACCGACTGCGATTCTTCGAAGACTCTTCGGCTCGCGAAATGGTGACCTACGGAACGGCCAAGCTGCCGCCGCGCGTCACCAAAGCGCTTTCCGCGTCGGCCTATTCCGGGAGTTTCCTTCCGGTGCAACCGGTGGGAGGAATAGACGCTACACCCGTGGATCGCACGGCGAGCCGCGAAGAACGAGCGCGTTCTATCGAGCACGAAAACCGACTCCTTGCGTTGCTGCCGCGCGTGAGCAGCACTCTCGCGGAATTGACTTCGGTGGATGAAATTGCGCGGCGCGTGCTCGATTTCGCGCTCGAAATTGATGGAGCCGAGCGCGGCTACGCGATGTTGCTCGATACCGAATCCATGGGACGCCGCGATTTCAGCAAGGAGCCGTACGGCTTTCAACCGGCGGTAATTCGCTATCGCAAAAATAGCAACGCGAGCACGTCAAGCGGAGCGCCGCACCTGACGATTTCGCAGAGCATCATCCGGCAGGTGATGAACGGCGGCATGCCTCTGCTGCTCACTGACCCGACAGCCGATCCACGATTCTCAGCGAGCAAAAGCGTGGTGGCCGCGGGAATTCAATCGGCGATGTGCGCGCCGCTGGGAACCAAATCGCAAATGTTTGGACTCCTCTACGTGGATAATCTTTCGCGGCGCGGCATGTTTACCGTCGACGAATTGAACGTGTTTACCGTGATCGCCGCGCAGGCGGGATTGGCCATCGACCGCGCTCGCGCGCGCTCGATTCATGATCAGCCCCAGCCTTCGGCCGCCCGCGAATAACGCTCGCGTTCCTTTTTTTTTCACGCACAGGCGAATATGCGGCGAATAAACACGTGCAAGAAGGTCGTCGTGGTGCATGACAACCTTTGGGCCATTTTCGTGTATCGAAATGCGTCCTTAACAGCGCTTCAGGAGCGATTTTTGGCGTTTGCCGGTGAGTTCAGAACTTTGCGCGCCCCGGAGCCCCAAATGTGGTACTTCACGGCTCGACCCGGGCGGCTCAGGGCGCGACGTCGCGAGCGTGCGTGGCGATGAACCACTGATTGCCGAACGAGTCTCGGACGCCTGCGCTGCGGTCGCCGTAAGGCTGGTCGCTCGGCGGCTGAATCGATTCGGCGCCGGCGCGCAATGCCTGGTCGTAGACCGCATCGGTATCCGGCACGTACAAGTGAATCGTGGATGGCCTGACAGGATACACTCTGCGCCCAAGCGAGCCGGCCAGGGCAATCACCGAATCTCCGATGCGAACCTGCGCGTGGGGGATATTGCCGTCTGGAAGCTGCGCGCGATAAACCTCTTTTCCGCCGAACGCTTTTTCGAGGAATTCGATTAATCCCGGCGCGTTGTCGGCATAAAGATGCGGCGTGACGGTGCGGAATTCCTGAAAGATTTTGTCGCCGGGAAGCGGCATGAAGATGTGGAGGTTGTTGCCGGAGTCGTCGCGGACCGTGCCGGCGCGCGTGCCGTAGCCTTGATCTTTCACAGGCTCGACCGGATGCGCACCGGCGGCGATGGCGCGGTCGTAAGACGCGTCGGGATCGCTCGATCGGATCAGCAGCGTCATCGGCACGGCCGGAAATTGGTCATTCGCGTCGGCCAGCTCGATCATCGAGTCGCCGATCTGCACTTCCGCGTGCATGATTACATTTGTGCCGGGGCGATCTACGCGGAATTTTTCCTCCGCGCCGAACGCTCGCTTCACAAAGTCGATCCACTGCGCCGTGTTGGAAATGATCAGGTAAGGCGTGACGGTGTGGAATCCCGCGCGAATGAAATTCACAGCTCCCGCTCCTTGTGTCTGCCGATCTGTATCAGCATCGTGCTGGCTCGACAGCTCGGCATTGCGCGTCTGCATCTCGTCGGGTGATACCGCTTCCTTCTGAGTGGAGAGCGTCCAGGTGTGGCCGAACGGATCGCGGAACTGGCCCGACCGCGCGCCGTAAAACTGGTCCGCGATGGGGCGCACGACTGTCGCTCCAGCGGCGACGGCCTGCTTCCCCAATGCATCCACGTCGGGCACATCCAGATGAATGACGATCGGCGATCCACCTAGCGACTCGGGGCTCTTGAATCCGGCTTCGGGGATTTCGTCCGCCAGATAAATTTTCGCGCCGGCAATGTCGATCGTCGCATGACCGATTCGGCCATCCGGCTGTTCCAATCGGTATTCCTCGGTTGCGCCGAAAGCCTTTTTATAAAACTCGATCGCTGCGGCTGCTCCTCTGACGCTCAGATAGGGCGTTGCCGTGGCACGAGTTTCGGGAACCTGTTGTGCTGGTGCGCTGCTGGCCATTGATGTTCTCCTTTCCAAATCGGCTTTTAGGCGTGCTTTGAAATCTGGGCGCGGCAGATCGTGAAGGGCGGAAATCAACTCGACTTCCGGGGCTGAAGCCCCGGGAAAAGCACCTGGCGAATTCGCAGGGCTAAAGCCCTGCGCTTCCACCCCGGACCGACGACCTTCGTCCTGAACACCGCCATGCGCTTCGACCGATTGCGAATCGTCGCGGGGCAGCAGCGCATCGGGACGGCCGAGAAGTCTGCTGATGATGCGATCGAGTTGTTCGCTTGGCGATTGCTTAGCCATGTTTGACTCTCGTTCGGCTCTGCTGCTTTTTCTCCCAGCGAGTACGCAAGGTGCGAATGGCGCGGAACTGCAACTGCTTTACGGCGCCGTCGGTGCGTCCCAGTTCGTGCGCGATTTCGGCGATGCTCTTCCCTGCTGCAAAACGCATTTCGATGACCGAGCGCTGATCGGCGGGCAAATCGGCCACCAGGCGAAAAAGGCGCGCCCGATCTTCGACGTCTTCAGGGCTCACGGTATCGTGCGGGTCGGGCGGGTCGTCGTCTGCCAGGGCCGCTGGTGGATTGCCGCTTTCGCGCGTGGTGCGTTGCCAGCGATCGGCGATGGCATTCGACGCGATGCGAAAAAGCCACGTTGAAAAGGGCGCGCCACGCCACTCGAATTTGTGTAGATTAGCGAGCGCCTGATGAAACACTTCGGCGGTGACGTCTTCGGCGTCGGCGCGTTCGCGGACGCGGCGCGCGACGAAGGCGTAGACGCATTCGAAGTTCGCCTCATAAAGATCGGCGAACCGGCGCGGATCTTTCTGCGCCGCTTCGATCAGAAGCTGTTCGCTCGCGTCAGACCTCGGGGTCAAATGCTTACCTCAGCGGCTGAAGCCGCTCTTATTGCACGAGCTGTATGTCGCAGCTAAAGCTGCGACCCACACAACTCGCTCGTTGCCCGCAGCTTCGCATACCGTCGGCCACCAGAGCCGCACCGCCACGGTTTTGCTTCGAATTTTTGCACCAGGCGCTTTGGAGCACTATTGCACCCAAGCTGCAGCGAGCGCGCTGCGGATGCTATCGCCGAGGCGTGCCGGGCTGAAGGACCCGGCGCTACGTCTAAACCTCGGAAGGCTTGTTGGTTACTCACAGCTGCGCCTCGAATTTTCGAGCCAGATGCTTCGGAGCGCGATTGCACCAGGCTGCGGCTAGCGCGCTCCGGACGGTTGCAATTTTCGCGGGGCGCAATTTCACGTTGGTGGCGCCCTTGCGCCCCCAGCCGCCATTTACTGGGACGAAGACGGCCGGCTCAGCGCTTACAAACTCCGCCTGCTGCTCCGGGGTGAGCTTGACCATCGCCCAACTCGCGTCCGGATAACCGAGGGTCGCGAAGACTTTTCCGACCACGCGAAAATCCGGATGGCTCTGGTGCGCTTTTCCCGCCGTCTCGGGAAAGCCGAGCGCCAAGCGCTGGAAACCACGGCTGGTCATGCGGGCCTCCGCTTCTCTATATGGATTAACCGCCAGGGCGGCGAAAGGTTACGCGGAAATTGTGGCAGCAGCAATCGGCTTTTCCGCGTACCCGGCTAACCCTACTCCAGCGCGCCGCCCTAGAACGCAAGCGTTTTTGGGACCAGGATCGACGGCAGAAAATCCGCCGATTTCTCCGCATCTCTCCTTGGAAGCTCAATACTAATTCAGGGTGCCGGCGATTGGTTCGGGGGATTCGGCGGCGATGGGAGCGGGGCCTAGCAGCTCGGCGATGAGGATTCCGGCGAGGATTAGCGCCGCGCCAGCCAGCGTGCGCATGCCGAAATGCTCGTGGGCCCAAATCCACGATGTGAGCGCCGCGAAGACTGGCTCCAGGCTGACGATGATCGCGGTATGAGATGGCGACGTGTGTTGCTGCGCCCAGGTTTGAAACGAAAAGCCGATGACGGTTGAGCCGATTGCGGTGATCAGGATGGCGGCGATCAGTTCGTGGCTCCAATGGATGCGCGGCTGTTCCCATCCGGCGACGGCGAAGACCGGCAGGAAAACTGCGGAAAGCACCGCGGTGGTGGCCACTTGCAAAAACGCCAGCGCGCCCACTGAGTGCTCGCCCACGTAGCGTCCGATGAAAATGATGTGCAGTGCGAACATGACGGCGCAGGCGAAGACGAGCGGGTCGCCGCGATTCAGGGCGCCGAAGCCTGCGGGTGGAACGGTTAAGAAATAGAGGCCGACCATGGCGGCCGCGACGCCAGTCCAAACCCAGCGGGTGATGCGGCGGCGGGTGAAGATCGCCAGTAAAAGAGGAACCAACACCACGCACATTCCGGTGATGAATGCGGCTTTGGTGGGGGTGGTGTACTTTATGCCGGTGGTCTGAAAGATGTAGCCACCGAACATGCAGAAGCCGATTTGGATGCCGGACCAGATCGTCCGCCGGTTCATTTTGCGAATGGAGGGCCAGAAGATGACGGCCATCACGCACGCGGCAATCGCGAACCGCACGGCAAGAAAAGCGAGGACGGAAATATCGGCGAGAGCGTCTTTGACTAAGAGGAATGTGGCGCCCCAGATCAGCGAAGCGAAGCCCAAGGCGAGGTCGGCGAGGAGACGTTTGCTCATTTTCTGATTCGTCGGGGGCGCTCGTGCATGGAGCGAATGAAAGTGTATGCGGGCTTTCGATGGACGGCAAGATTGAGGCGCGGTTGATCGAGGATCGGCTTGCATTTGCGAGGATTGGTACAGAGCTTGCGGCCGGGAGAAAATCTGAATACTTCGCGCGGGTGAAGATGCGCGAAAGGTTGGCGCGCTCCCGCGCGCAGATCATGTCGCAGCCAAAGCTGCGACCCACAAAGCTTCCTTTTTTCGCGCGGCTCGATAGCCTGTCTGACAACAGCAGCGCCGTACCTCAGCGGCTAAAGCCGCGTTTGATATTGCGTCACTTCGGCACGGCTGAAGCCGTGCCCTGACGAAACACGGCGTTCTCGCACAGACTCTAAAGCGGCACGCTTCCACCGTATGTCGGCGCCGTCAGGGTTGGAGGCCGGCTTGCGCTATGGCGATTAGGAATAGGCGCTTTAGGCCTAGCTCGCGGCCGGTGGGATCGAACCATTCGTCGGGAGTGTGCGCGCCGCCGCCGGCGCCGCCGCCGCCGAGCGCCACGGCGGGGATGCCGAGCGAAAGCGGGAGGTTGGCGTCGGTGGAACTGCGCTCCGTACGCGAGCGATTACCGAGAAAGCGATCGATATTGCGAATGGTGGCAAGCAGCGGCGAATCCGACGGAAGCTTTCCGGCAGGCCGCGCGCCAAGCGAGCGGAAGTTGAGTTCCAGAGAATCAGCTGGCCAATCGGAGAGGGCGAGCTCGTCGCGCAGGCCAGCCTGCATGGATTCGCGCAGAGCCGATTCCAGACGGCTCAACTCGAAATCGTCCTCAGAGCGAAGGTCGACTTTTACACAGACGCGCGTGGGAATCGAATTGACGGTGGTGCCGCCGTCGATCACTCCAAAATTGAATGAGCTGCGAGGCTCGCGCGGAACGTGAATCGAAGAGAATCGCACGATGCCACGAGCTAACGCGGTGATTGGATTGGGCGAGCCGAAGTTGGACCAGCTATGGCCGCCCGGTCCAGCGATGCTGATTTCAAAGCGGCGCGACGCGATCCCTTGCGTGGTGATGTAGTCGGTGGAAGGGCCGTCGACGGCGATCACCGCGGAAAGGCGGGATTTATAGCTTTCGATGAGCTCGCGAATTCCGCGGAGGTTGCCTTCGCCTTCCTCGCCGACGTCACCGGCCAGGACGATGGTCTTTTCGGTTTGAATGCGTGATTCGCTCAGAGCTTGCGCCAAACCGACGAGCGCGGCAATTCCAGCGCCGTTGTCCGAAATTCCCGGGGCGATCAAACGGCGCGACACGCGCCGGACGGAAACATCGGTGCCTTCGGGGAAAACGGTGTCGATGTGCGCGGCGAAAAGGACGACGCTATTTTTGTCCGAGCCGGGGCGTTCGGCCACTACGTTTCCGGCGCAATCGATGCGAACGTTAAAGCCGCTGTCCGCGAACAGAAGCTTCAGCGCCTCGGCGCGCTGCGCCTCACGAAACTCCGGAGCTGGAATTTCGGTGAGGCGGATTTGCTGTTCGGTGACCCAGCCGCAATTTCTTTCGATCCACGCGAAGGCGCGGGAGCAGCGCGGATCTTCGGCGAGCTTGGCCGCGGCATCGTCGCTGGCGCGCGTGGAAAGAGTAGCCATCTTAAGAAACATACAGCAGATCAACGCGGGATTTCATGCTTTTCGTGGCGAGGATTTTAGCGCCAGTGGTCGAGGATGTATATGCCGGCGCGTTTGCAATCGCGGATCGGGGTCGATCTTTGTTAGCGGGCGGCGGAGGAATGCGCGAGCGCGAGGATTTCGTCCCCGGTGAGGATGCGCGCGGATTGCTTTGCGGCGGCGAAGATGCGGTCGATGGCGTCGTCGGATGCGGCAACGCCGTGCTTTTCGAGCCAAAAGATCACATTCGAGCGGCCGCTCATGGGGCCGACCTCGATCACTTGTTCGAGGCCGAATAGATGCGCCGGGACGCCGCTATAGACGGAATCGGCGAGCATCAGATCGCCTTTTTTGTAGGCCTTGGCGATGGCGGCGGCGTGTACTCCGGTGGCGGTGCGAAAGGCGTCCTGGCCCACGACGGGGTAATTTGGAGGAATCACGGTGCCGGTGGCGCGGGCGACCGTCTCCGAATATTTTTTCATTTGCGAGAGATCGCGGTCGATGAGACCGAGCAGACGAAGATTCACGAGCATCAGTTCCATCGGAGTGTTGCCGACGCGTTCGCCGAGCGCGAGAGCCGTGGCGTGGACCTGATCGGCGCCCGCGGCAATCGCGGCGAGAGAATTAGCGACGGCGAGGCCGCGATCGTTGTGGCCGTGCCAATCGACGCGGATTTTTTCGCCGCTGGGTTTGACGACGTTTTCGATGACGAACTTAACGAGGTTGTAGGCGCCGCGCGGGGTGGCGTGACCGACCGTGTCGCATAAGACGATGGAACGCGCGCCGGCGCGAATGGCCGTGGAATAGAGGGCGACGACGGTGGCGGGATCGGTGCGAATGGTGTCCTCGGTCACGTACATCACAGGCAGACCGGCGTCCACGGCGAACTTGACTGATTCCTCGGTGGTGCGGCGAAGATGATCGACCGTCCAGTCTTCTACCAGGCGGCGGATGGGGCTGGAACCGAGGAACATGGCGCATTCCACGGCTACGCCGACGCGTTCGCAGACGTCGATCATGGCTTGGATGTCGAGCTTGTGCGTGCGGCCGCCGATATTGGGGCGGATTTTCATGCGCGCGCTGAAAATTTCTCGAGCCAGCGCTTCGGTATCGGCGAAAGCGCGGGGGCCAGCTCCGGGAAGACCGATGTTGACGAGATCGATGCCGAGCGCGTCCATCAGATGGAGAATTTCGATTTTTTCGGGGACGGAGGGATCGCGCACGGAGGGATTCTGCAGGCCGTCGCGCAGGGTTTCGTCGTTGAGCATCACGCGGCGGCCGGGAGGAATTTCCGGGCCGGCGTAAGTGTTCCAATCGTGGATGAGCTCGTCGGGCATGGCCGCGCCTCCGCAACAGCTGAGCCGATTCTACCGCGGATTCAGGAGGTAGGCTGCGAAGGTGAGGCGGGCGGTTTGGAAAAGAGGCGCAAAAAATGTTGAGGCGTGAGCGAGACCCACGCCTCATTGCCCTACCCTTCAGGCGTTCGGAGTCTAACCGCTACCGGCGCCCATGCATGCCACCGAAACCTCCATGGAAACCGCCGCCGCGGAATCCGCCGCCGTGGAAATTGTCGCCTCCGTGAAAGCCGCCGTGGAATCCACCGCGAAAACTGCCGCCTTCGCCCGCTGGGTCGTGAAAGCCCCGCGGACCAGCGTTGAAGCTGCCTTCGGGCCGAACGAAGCGGTGTCCGTAAGGTCGCACACCCCAGCTATTAAAGCCGCGGCCGAAGTGGCGTACCTGGCCGCCGTAAACCTCATAAGGCGCCCAGCCGACGCTCCAAGGCGAATAGAAGCCCCAGACGAACGGGCTGTCGATCATGCCCGCGCCCGGAATAAAGGTGTACGACATGAACCAGGGATTCCAATACCAGCCTGGACCATACCAGCCGTAAAAGCCTTCGCCCCAGCCTGGGCCCCAACCTGGTCCCCATCCGTTCGCGCCGTAGAGGTACGGCGCTTCGTTGACATTGGCCTCGGCGAGGTACTGCGAACGGAGCTTCGTCCAGCTATACAGTGGATTGTCTTTCTTGTACTGGCCAACGTTGAACTTCGTGGTTTTGAGCTTCGCAGTCTCAGGGAAGAGGTTCACTTCGCGTCCAGGATTCACGCGCACGTGATGGTCGTTGTAGACGACGACGGCTTGGCCTTTGATCACGCGGATCAGGCCCTGCTGCGGATCGAAATCGTAGAGCCCGGTGTGAACTAGATAAGAGCTGCTGCCGTCTTCGTCGACTATTAAGTTCTGCTGGCTGTGGTATTCGTCGACCTCGACGGTGGCTTCGCCACTGGTAACGTTCACCTTAGTGTTTGTCAGGCTGGGCGAGACCATGGTTGCGGAGGTGTCGTTCCCGAGGCGGAGAAACACTCCCGGAGCGAGGAGCACCTCGACTCTGCCGTTTTCGGTATTCACGGTTTGGCCGGCCTTCAGCGCAACTTTTCCCACTGATTTTGAGCTGAGAGTTTCGGTTCCAACTTTCGCCTGCCCTTCGACGTAGTTAATGGTGCCGGGACTCGCAGTTTCGGGATGGTCCGACGGCGCCGACAGCGTTGGAGGCGCCGCCATCGCGGGCACGGAGATACAGGCCGCGAGCGCCAAGCACCCAAAGAGCTTGGGTAGAAGTTTCGGTTTAAGTGCGTTCATTTCAATAGCCTCTATATCTTTAGACGCCGTATCCGCCTAGTTAGATACCTTCGTAAGCGGCTGTAAATAATGTGCTTGTATATTTCTAGGTTTCCGGGCGAAAGGGGCCGAGGTCGAGAGTCTGAAACTATCAGCGTCGTAGCGGTGCGAGAGCAAAGTTGTTGCTCATCCGCTGCGGCGCATGTTAGCTTTAGCGAACAAAAGGCGAATAGGCGCCCGAGACGTACAGCCTTATTCGGGTAGTCGCGGCACAGGAGAAATCCGCCGAACTGGATTCGGCGCGCTTCCGGAAGGCGCGCGCACATGGCTCACGGAGGGCGAATGGCGACAACAACGCGAGGACTGGCCGTCAGGCCAGCGGCAACTCTGGATATCGTGCAGGAGGCGCTTGCTTCCCTGACTGCCAAGCACCGAAGCGACGAGGTGCTTACCGCGATCCGTCAAATACCGGCGCGCGAGGCGGAATTTCGTCCGATGCCGAAGTGGGTGCGGCCGGAGCTTGCTG
>DATLSB010000213.1:0-3747 GCA_035534415.1 Candidatus Dormiibacterota bacterium
GTTGCAGTAGTACGCCATATCGAATGTGCTGCCTTCATGATTTGGATACAGCACGCTTACTTTAATCATCGACGTCCTCCCTTAGCATCACAAATCATTTACGCTCGGCACGTCAAGTGGAAGCTTCGTTCTCGCGGGCCCCGCGGGGGCGGGAGAGGAAATACACGATGGGGCCGAGGGCGATGAGCACCACGCCGACGGCGAGCGAGCTGGTCGAGCCGATGGCTTCGGTGCGATTGCGCACCACCGCGGCGATCATCAATCCGAGTGGCGGAATGCCGAGCAGCACCGCGCCCCAAATTCCTCCCGGCACGCGATACGGCCGCGCGAGGTTTGGTTCGCGAATGCGCAAACCGACCAGCGCGCCGAATTCCAACAAAATGCTCAATCCCGTGAGCAGCACGTCCATGATCACCAGGTGCTCGAAATTCAGGAACAACGCCGCGCCCCAGCACAACGCGCATGCGGTGATCGCCACCCACGGCATTCCCGTGCGCGAATTTGTGCGCGCGAAAATGCGCGGCAAGTAGCCATCCTGCGCCATCACCAGCGGCAAACGCGAAAACGAAAGCATCAGCGCGTTGAACGTGCCGATCGCTCCGATTGCGCCGCCAATCGCGATGGCAATCGACAGCCATGCGCCGCCGAGCAAGCGGCCCACGTCCACCCAGCCGCCCGTTGACCATCCTGCCGGACTGATGCCCGTGCGCGCGACCGCGCCAATGGGAATAATGTAACTGACCACCACGAGCAGCACGCCGAAAAGCATGGTGCGCGGAAAGGTCCACGAAGGCCGGTCCACTTCCTCCGCGATCGTGGACGTGTTGTCCCAACCCATGTAATTCCACATGGCGATTAAAATTCCGCCGAGAATATCGAAATGCGCGCGCGCGTTTTGTGCCGAGGCGCGAAGTGGCGCGACCAGCAGCGACGCCGGCGCGGCCGAGCCGGAAACTGACGTCCAGTGCGCCACAGCGCATGCCGTCAAAATCACGAACGGACCCAGCAGCAGCACGGACATCCACACGGAGCCTTCGCCGACGGCGCGCGCGCCGCAAATGTTCCACACGGTGCACACTACAATCAGCGCCAGTTCGATGACGATGCCGCGATGCCCTGCCGTGATTGCCGGCGCGAAATGCCCCACGTAATCAACGAATAGCGTGGGGTACAGCGCCATTTCGAAAATGCTGCCCGCCAGCGTGAGCCACACTTCTTGAAATCCCCAGAAGCGGCCCATCCCGCGCTGCACCCAAATGTAAAAGCCGCCCTCTTCGGGAATCGCGGTGGAAAGTTCGCTGACCATCAGCGCCGCGGGCGCGCTCCAAAGCAGCGGTGTGATCAGCAGAATAGCGAGCGCGCCGCCGTAGCCCGCCATACGCACCACGTCCTCGAGGCCATACGGCCCGCCGGAGACCATGAAGTAAGTCGCGGCGACGAGCGGAAGCAGCGTGAGTTTGCCGCGCGCGAATACTCGGGGCGCTCGCCGCCCGGCAATTTCCTGAACGGAGGCACTCATCTGTCGAGTCGGGCGCTCTTCACAGTGTGGAAATTTATATCACCGCGTAGCACGATTGCGCATCACAGATCTGCAACCACGGCTTTTGCGTTCTCCGTGTGCCACCATCGAACCGCCTTGCGGGGTGGTACGAAAGTTCTGTTGTCGAATGCGCTGCGCGCGCTTGCGCGTACGCGAACTCCACTGTCGATTCCAAGTACAATTCAGGAATGACCTGCCCGAAATGCGGCGCGGCGAATGCGGAAAGCGTGCAATTCTGCACGAATTGCCACGCGACGCTGCTCTTCAAATGCCCAAACTGCGAGCACATGCAAGCGCATGGCGGAACGTGCGACAGTTGCGGCACGAATTTCGACCTTTTCTGGTCAAGTTACATGGCGCTGAAATCGCATGAGGCGCAACAGGTCGAAGTAGACAAACTGAAGGCGGAAGCCGGCACGCTTGTGCAAATCCTCACGTTGCCGCTAGCCGTCGGCGCTTCACTAACGCGCTTCGTCTTTGGCCAAGCGGCAATTCATCTGATCAGCCGCGTTTTCTCGCGTCTCACTTCGCGCTAAATCTGATTCCGGGGAAATCGCTCACGGTGTGGCAGGCCTGTACATTCCGGCGTCAACCCCGCCTCCTCCGCACAAGTCCGCCACGACGAAATGAAAATAAGTGGTGCGCGCGCCTCGGATCACGTTACGCCGCGCTGGCGCTCTTTTCGCTGCGAATCGCTGCGCGCATCATCGCGGTGATTTCCGGCGTGATCCGCCGTATGTTGTGTTCGATGCGTGCGTGTTCCGCAGCTTGCCGCATAATTTCCTCTTCCGTGGCGGCGTGAACAACGTAGCTGCATCCGGGAATCACGTCGTTGCAATGAAGCATCTTGGCCATGAGGAACTCCTTCCGGCTTGCGCCGATTTGACTCGTATGACCGGAGAGTTGGAATTCTGGCCTGCATTCTACGCTTCGCCGCTTCGTCGCGCAACGGCCCAAAAGCAGCGGACTGGATCGCGGCTAATCTGGCGCGCGCCGTGCGTTTCGCGGCCACGACGCGACGGCGTACACCGCGAGCACCACGCAGAACGGATCAATCGGCCGGCGATACCAATCCTCCGGATGCGTGACGTAATAGATCAGCGGGAAAAACAAAAACACGATGAGGTAGGGCATACCAACAGCGACGCCGTCACGGAACGCCCGGCGCAGACCCAAAAGCACCAGAATAGTTAACGAACTGCAAAAGAAAATATTGGCCGGATCAAAGGGCTGATCAGCAAGGTACTGCCGGTTGAAGCTCCAGAACCCCGTCCATATGTACACAACGCGTCGAAACGCGACTCCCACGAACCAGACCGGATGCTGTTCAATATAGGCCAGCGCCTGGCGCTTTCCATCGGCCATGTAGGCCAACTCGCCCCTCTGCACGTATTCATTCCACTCGGAGTCGTTGTGCCAGGGTCCAGCCATGGTCGGATGCCAGCTCGAAGTGTCGCCATCGTTGCCCACATGCAATTCCAACCCGAGGTCGTCGCGGATAGGAATGAACTGATGGAAAACCTGATAGTTGCGCACAAACCAGGGCGATAGGACTGCAATGAACACGAGCGCGGCCGCGACATTCGGAGCAAACCAACGCAAGCCTTGCTTGTGGCGGCGATAACAGGTCCAGATGCCCAAGGCCGGCAGCACGGAAAGCACGCTGGGATCCGTGAGCCCGGCCAGCCCCCAGAGCGCGCCGTAATTAACCCACGACAAAGTTTTCGAGGCATTCTGCAGGCGCAAGGCCATCAGAAAAAGAATACTGAGCAGCAAAGTGGCGAGCCAAGTGTCCCAAATCCGATCCACGGGAAAATAAATGGCGTACGGAAAAAACGCCCAGGCCCAGCCGCTCCACATCGCCACGCGGGTTCCAAAACTCTCTCGAGCAAACAGAAAGATTGGCACGCAGGTGAGAGCGGAAATCAGTGCGTTCAGCGAAAGAAGAACGAGCGCGGAAGCTTTCGTGTAGAGTCCGAAAATCTTGAATACGCCTGCGACGAAATAGGGATAAATTGGCGCCATCCACGCGCTTGGCCCCGTGTTTGCGAAAAGTGGACTGCCGAATCCGTGCCCCTCGACAATCGATTGCGCGATTCGGCCAGTCTCATAGGCGAACCGCCAGTGGTCTCGTTCGGGATTGAGGCGCTTCGGGAGAAAAATGGGGATGACGCACAGCCTCACGGCCAGGGCAACGATGACCATCC
>DATLSB010000214.1:0-5485 GCA_035534415.1 Candidatus Dormiibacterota bacterium
AAGACCACTTCTCGGACCCTCGATCGATCCATCGGCAACCGCGACATTCCGGCCTCCTTTCCGAATTGCGGGAAAGGATTGTCGCTACTGCCCTGGATCGACGCCAGACCAAGAAAACCAGCAATTAAGCGGATCGTTGATTTAGAACGGTGGGAATGGCAGTAAAGGACTGTCGCACAAGTCGCAACTCACCCGCACCGTGAATTTGCGAATGACTCGAAAGAATCTGTTCAGTCAATGTTGTGCCGGAGCGCGGCAATCCAAAGACAAACACCGGCGTGCGAGAGTCATTTCCAGCATCCGAGAGCCGGCTGAAAAACTCGGAGTTCACCTGCTCTACGAGTACATCGACAAATCGCTCGTGATCGTCTGGAGAGTACGCAGCATAACGGCGACGACTCTCTAGTGAATTGGCCTCTCGTAAGCAATCGGCGGCACGGGCAAAATCGCCGCGGCCATCTAACACGTGAGCCAAACCAAAGAGCAACCTCGCGCGAGGCCCTTCGCCAATTTGTTGGTCAGCCAATCGCTGCTCCAGCGCCGCCAAATCGTCGTTAGGTAACTTCGCTCTTAGAAGCATCGCCAAGCTGCCGTGTGGCGGAGCGAAGTCCGGCTGTGCCCGAATTGCACTGCGTAACAAGTCTTCGGCCTTGGCGAGGTCCCCCAACTGCTGATGAACAGCAGCGAGCCCCGCGTACGCCATGACGGCAACAGGCTGAAGGCTTAGGGCGGCGTGAAAATGCTCCGCTGCCTCGGATAGGAATCCTTCATCTTGGAGCGCTCTGCCTAATCCAATATGCGGTCCAGCGATTCCATCCTCAAGCTCCACCAGCCTCCGCCAACACGTAATTGATTCACTAGGCTCATCCAGCTCATCATACATCTCGGCGAGCGACTCCCAGAAGATTGAATTGGTGGGCTCAAGTTCAGTAGCCTTTCTGAGCCAGGGTAGCGCGTCGACACATTTCCCGTCGCTCCGTAAAATCAATCCGATGTGTGCATACGAAAGTGCAAGATCGGGATCCAGTCGAAGTGATTCAAGATACGCCGCCCGAGCATCAACGTTCCGACCAAGCACTCGAAACACATTGCCCAGGTTCTGTTGCAGCAACGCAGTATCAGGCTCCAATTGAACGGCTTGCTGGCAAGGGGTTAATGCCTGTTCGGCGTCACCGCAATCGACGAGTGCGCGGCCTAGGTTGGTCAACGCCGGCACGAACGTCGGCTGCAACTCAACGGCGTGACGGAAGTGCTCAATCGCGGCGTTTTGCTCCCCTAACTCGTGTAACGCGATGCCCAAGTTATTGAGTGCGGTCACAAAATTGGGTCGCATTTCCAGTACGCGACGAAACAGAACGGCTGCCTCAGAGTTTTGCCCTAGGCCCTGTAGTGCGGCACCGAGGTTGCAGAGTCCCTCGGGATAGTTCGGTGACAGAGTTAATGCGACTCGACAGCACCCCACGGCGCGGACGAATTTACCCTGCGCACGATAGGCCTCAGCCAAATTCGTGTGGAACGCAAACGCATTTGGCAATAGAGCGACTGCTCGCGCGATCAATTCGACCGCCCGCATGTGATTGCCCTGCTGATGCGACAACACGCCGAGTAAATGCATTGCCTCGGCGTTATCTTGTTCATGCACCAAGACCTTTTCATACAACCTTGACGCGTGCTCAAGATCCCCAGAGCGGTGTAAGTCCATGGCGGTTACTAGTATTGGTTGCATGAACGTGGACCCCGTCGAAGCGACACGTATGTCGAAGACTTGGTGACTTTCATTCTTCCCGGCGCATGAATTAACTGAGAGTCTAATTGCGGATTGCAATTTGATTGGCGCCGCGAACGTTACGTTCCGTCATCGTCAAATTAGGCAACCCAAGTTTATGTCGTATACGATTCGCCTCCTCCGAAGATATGTGGTAGATATAAATCGAGTATCCTGCCATTCCTACGGGGAGGAAATTCTGAAAATAGGTTAGGTCGCCATTGTCTGTTGCGAGAGACTCCCATCGACCGTGCCCATCGCTTGCTGTAAGTCTAGCGCCGTGTAGATGGTTAACATCAACGGCAAACCAACCTGGTAGGGGCCCGGTTTCTTCGAAAGGTTTGTCGGCCGGTAGGCCAATTGCTGAAGGGCCCACCGGTGGGAGCGAAAAGTCAATTCCTGCGAGTCTGGAGTCGAGCAATCCGTAACACGCGACGTGGAACGGCCGAGCCGCAGGGTTGTCTTCGTACCAGCGCTTTAGAAACGTAAGATCCTGGCCCCAGGCAATATTGCTGTCTAGCAAATGATGGTGACCACCCATAGGACCGCCGACGAACTCGTTGAAGTAGGAAATGCTGTGAGGGTAGTACCAAAGACTACTGCCGACGCTCCAACATATCGCGACAGTTCCGCCGGCAACAGTGAAGGTGTTCTTTGCTCTAAGGGCGCGCGCAATCTTGCTACACCACAGGTATGTAAACGGCAAGATCGGCAAGAGATACCGCGTATGAATGCTAAAACCTGTTTGCGAACTGACTAGGATCAGAATCGCAAGAGATGGTGACAGTAGAACAAATTCGTTTCGAAGAGTTGATTGGTATCGCCGCGAAATACAGGAAGCTGCGCTCATCAGCAGCAAGCACAATGTGCCAAGCGGTAGTTTGATCGCTAGGGCGTAAATGTAGTAGTAGGACCATCCTCCAAAACGCCACTCACCCCGCAGGTAAGACCACTTCTTTCGTTCAAAATCGAGTCGTTGTGTGTCAATACCCTGGAGATAGTTTGCTGGAAACGGCATGGGCAATGACGCCAACCAGGTATCACGAAAACGATTCCTCACTCTCCGGAGTTGTTTTGGGTCTGGTTCATCGACGGTGAGCAGTCGCGATTGGAATTGGAATTCACCAATTGGGCGAAATGATGATTCAAATCCGTAGAGAAGATTAATGATGATGATACTAGAACAAAAGATGGTCAGCAGAAGGCCGCCTTCAAACAAGCAGCGTTGGGGGTTCCGCGCGGTAAGTTTGTAGATAAGCCAGGTAACAAGCCATAGTGGGTAGAAAACCAACAATGTGAATTTTGTTACAGCGGCCAACCCCAAAAGTAGCCCGGCAAGTACGGTCTCTGGGACTTCAGGACGATTCAGCCAACGCCAAAACGCGTAGTATGCAGTGACGCCAATTGCTGCTGAGTGAGCGTCGGGAGTAAATAAAGAGGCGTGGCCGATGATAAAGGGACAAAAACACCAAAGAACCAATGCCAAGCCCCCCGACGGCGCTCCATAAAGTTCGGTGGCCCATCGGCAACAAATATAGCCGCCGAGCACGCTAAACGGAATGCAGGCCCACCGACCCACTGTGAAAAACCAAAGGGCTCGAATACCATTTACCTTCAAAAAGTCATGGCTTACATCCCAGTCAGAACGTGCCAATGGGGAGGTATCATAACGATGCCAGTCAGTGGCCGGAGACGTAAAGTAGGCCGGTAGCGCTGCGACGATGCGTATCAAGGGAGGGTTAACGCGGAACAAATCGAATCGCCGAAGGTAAAGATGGCTCAACCCAGCCGTGAGATGATTCACCTCACTCACGACTGGGCTGTGCTCCATGGCGCTGAAAGCCAACAGGCTCGCATGGAGGGTCAGAATTAGCGCGACAATACAACGTCGTTGGCGGCGATGCACGTTGGGATCTTCAAAAGCTGTCCCAAGCCGACAATAGGAGCTGTCGATCAATAACTTCAGTAATTGCGTGTTAGTAAATAGTGAGGACAACAGTGTAGTTCCATTGTGGAAGTTTCTTATCAAAAACGATGGGCATCGTCTGCATGAAGGCGTCGGAAGCCTTGCGCTTCAGTTCATAGACTTTGTCGATGACGTTAACAGTTGCCCGCAATCCGGCGCTTGTCCATGTACGCCTGATGAAGGCCTTCACGATGTCGAGCGTATGGAAAATGACGCCCTGGCAAGCACGGGTCACATGAGGGAAAAAGTTGTGCTCGATCGGGTTGTACTTAGAACAGTACGGCGGGTAGTGAGCGACTCGGATCGGAATTCCGATGCGATTGACCGCACGTTGCAAATCTTCTTTGAAGATGTAATGCCGGCTGCTGTTACTTCCACCGCCGTCACACAAAAGAAGAATCGACGTGGCCTCCGGGTAGGCGAGTTGCCCGTACTGTCGCCAGTATCGAATCAAGCAGTGACATGCGAATTCGCTTGTCTCGTGGCTACTGCCCAGGGTGATGTGTCCGAGATTGCGCTGTATGTCAAACAATCCGTGCTGGACGACGACCGGGTCGTCGGGCGAGTGAAAATCATGGTCAAGAGTCCGCAGGACTCCGGTTGTGTACAACCGCCCCGGCCGGAAGTAGTTGCCCAAATACTCCTTCTTTTTCGCGTCCATACTCAAAATGGGGTTGCCCGATGCCTCGTATTCGGCTTTGTGTGTCGCGATCCTATTGAACTGCGCATCACGGTCGGGAGACGCCCCCATCGCCAGGTACTTCTGCGCTTTCCGTTGCACGAACCCGAAGTCGTCGAGGATCGTCCGCACTGTGTCAGTAGCAACTGGTGTGCCTGCCATCGCAAGTTCTTCCGAGATTTCCGCGGGGGTGAGAAAGGTCCACAGAACTTCCGCGTCGCTTGGATCACCAGCCGTGTAGTCGGCCAGCACCTGGATCACATTCGATTCCAGTGCTGGCATGCTAGCGCTAGCAAGACAGCACCGACGTCCCCCCTTTTTTACGGACCCGTCCATCTGCTTCGTCGAAAGGAAGCTGCGCAATGTCCACCTCGCCGCGCCGAATGGTGTTGGCGTCGCACCCGAGCACGCCCGCAACGTATGTCACGCCGCCATGCCCCAACCTTGCCGCTTCGATTCCGGCGTAGCGTCGCCGGTCCTTTTCCGACAACGACTGGTAAAACAACCTCATTTGGTCTTCAATTTCCGACTCGTACTTCTTCATGAGCCCCTCCTTCACCATGAACGAAAACAAACCTCACCCCAACTGCATTTTACCGCATACTGCCAAATTGTCCAGATTTGCTGAAGTTATTGATCGGTCGCTCCATACAGCGTCTTTTGGCGGGCATGAAAGTGGCGACTAAGGTACTTCCCTCAGCCACCGAGGAACCGCGTCAATAAGACAGGGGTTTTGTGCAACAATCATCGGAATCTTAGGCCGCAACAGCTTCAACGAACGACACCACGGATATGTAGAAATGCGTTTCTCAGGTATGGATCGTCCGTTTTGAGTAATACCTTTTTCTGGAACGCGCCTTTGCGTCGCAAGACGGAAGAGTCAAGCAGAACTGTAACGTGCGAGCGACCAGCAGGAGCAATTTCATCCTCAGACAGGTGCTACGTCTCACGTTAATTGTCCGCCAAAGTCTCACTTTGGCTGAGCGGCGGTTTGGCGAATCTGGATGGAATGGGTGGCCCGCGCGGCGAGGTGGTTGAGGCGCAAGAAAAACGGGCGACTTGGGTCGCCCGTGCT
>DATLSB010000215.1:0-20050 GCA_035534415.1 Candidatus Dormiibacterota bacterium
GGCTGAGCGCGGATTGGCGAGCGGGGCGCAAAGCTGAAGCGATCGTCTCGGCGATTCGAAAACTCAACCTAGAGAGATACATTGTGGCGGGCAAAGAAACGGCTTGGAATTTTTCGCGCATTCGGCCGTCTTTCCCTAAACTGACGGAGGAATTTTCATGAGCAAGACTGTGGTGATTCGCGAAGTGCAGCAGCCAGACAAGGAGGCAGTCGACGCGCTCGAGAAATATGGCGTTTCGACCGTTCACGAAGCGCAGGGACGCATTGGGTTGCTGGCATCGTGCATGCGCCCGATTTATCCCGGAGCTTCGATTGCTGGCGCGGCCGTGACCGTTTCACTGCCGCCGGGCGACAATTTGATGATTCACGTGGCGGTGGAAGTGTGCAAGCCGGGGAATATTTTGGTGGTGGCGCCCACTTCTCCATGCACGGACGGATATTTTGGCGAACTGCTGGCCACTTCGCTGCGCGCGCACGGCGTGAAGGGCCTGATTATCGAGGCCGGTGTGCGCGACGTTCGTCCGCTCACCGAAATGAAGTTTCCGGTCTGGAGCCGCGCTGTGCATTCGCAGGGAACGGTGAAGGCGACGCTTGGTTCGGTGAACGTGCCGATTGTTTGCGCCGGCGCGGCAATCGATCCGGGAGACGTGATCGTCGCGGACGATGATGGTGTGGTTGTGGTGCGGCGCTCCGCGGTTGGAGAAGTGGTAAAAGCTTCCGAGCAGCGCGTGGCCAAGGAAGACAAGACACGCGAACGGCTTGCGAAAGGCGAGCTGGGGCTCGATATGTACGGCTTGCGCGAGAAAATAAAGCAGCTCGGAATTGAATACCGCTAGGGGGCTACCGAACCTCTGGGACAAGACGGTTTTTAGCGGATCATGTCGTGCGGGATGGCAGCGATGAGCAGCGCACCTGGAAACGAACTCAGCGATACCGAGCGGCGCAATATCGAACAGGCTTGCGCCGCCCTATGCGTTGATTACTGCGAATATGTCGACGCGAAGGATTTCGCAGCGCTTCTTCGCGTATTCGCGGAAGACGCGATTTTTGTTTCTCCTGCCACGCCCGATCGTGAGATTCGCGGCACCGGCGCGATTGTCGCCGCCCTTTCGGGAATTCCATCCACACTGGTCACGCAGCATCTCGCGTTCAATGTACGCATTCATGCGAAAACCGCGGACACCGCGACCGGGTCGTGCCGCCTCTTGATTTATATGGCGGACGCGAACGAACCGGAAAGTCCGGAAGGCAGAACAGCGGCGCCAAAGCAGATCATCGGCATTTATCGCGACCGCTATCTGCGCACCGCCTCCGGCTGGCGCATCGCCGACCGGCGCGGCAAAACACTGCTCCATACTTAAAGCACACGGCAGGTTTTCATGGCTGCAAAGCCATTCGAAAAAGTTGGCATCATCGGATTTGGCGAGGTTGGCGGAATTTTCGGGCACGATCTCGTACAGCGCGGGATCGACGTCGCTACCTTCGACATACTTTTTGACGAGCCGGCCTGGCGCGAAGCGATGTTGGGTAAGGCGCGCGATTGCGGCGTTCGCGCTTGCGAAAGCGCGGGCGATTTCCTGCGCGGCTGCGAGCTAATCATCTCCGCGGTCACCGCATCATCAGCCGCTCGCGTGGCGGAAGAGTGCGCGCCGATGCTTGCCAGCGGCCAAATGTTTTTGGACATCAACTCCGTCTCGCCGGAAACCAAATCGCGTATGGCGGCAAATTTCGATCGTAGCCAGGGGCATTTCGTGGAAGCGGCGGTGATGGCCGCCGTGGCGCCGCAGCGGCTGAAGGTACCGATGCTTCTGGGAGGTAAATTCGCGAAGGAATTGGCGCCGCGACTTGCCGCCATCGGAATGAATGGCAAAGCGGCGAGCGAGAAAGTCGGCGTGGCATCGGCGGTGAAGATGTGCCGCAGCGTGATCATTAAAGGACTCGAGGCGCTGACGGTGGAAAGCATGTTGGCGGCGCGACGCTACGGCGCGGAAGATGCGGTGCTGGCGTCGCTCGCGGCCACGTATCCGGATATGGGCTGGCAAGGTGAATTGCCGGACTACTTGATTGGCCGCGTGGCTGATCACGGGCGCCGCCGCGCAGCGGAAATGCGCGAAGCGGCGCAAGCGGTGCGGGATGTCGGTATCGTGCCGCACATGGCGAGCGCTACCGCGGCGCGTCAGGATTGGCTGGTGGACGAGATCGCTGAGCACCGGTTGCAGAATCACGTTGGCAACGATTTCTCGTGGCGCGTGCTGGCAGACGCGATTTCGGAAGCGGCGAAATCGGGCAAGCCACGTTGATTAGCGCGTGAACTTTAGCGATCTTTCAGAAAGGCCAGAATCGTTTGCGCCAGCTTCCTTGCGAAGCACCGGAAACTTTAATGCGCTCGTCTTCAAGTTCCGGGACGTACGGAAGCGGGCGTCCCTCGAAGGCCGCCAGCGGATTTTCCACCAGCAGCGCGCGAGCAACTTCCTCTCCCCGCGTTTTGGCGATCAGCTCGTAGGTTTCTTTCAGCCTCAGAGGGCGGGACTCGACGTTATGCGCGTCGCTGGCCACGAAATGGACGGCGCCTGCGTCGAGCCATTGTTCGGCGCGTTCCTGCGCGCTCTGCCCGAACTTGCCGAGCAGCGATTGTGCGGTGATTTGCGCGTAACAGCCCTGCCGCAGCCAGGTGAATAGGCGCTCGGGCTGGGCGCGGATCAGCGGATTGCGTTCCGGGTGCGTCACGATCGGATGCAAACCAGCCAACTGCAACTGGTGCAGCGCCTGATCGAGCGACGGCGGGATCGAGTAATCCGCGAACTCAACCAGCAAATAGCTTTTCTGATTCAGCGTGAAGCGCGCGGAATTTTCGCGGATCTCCTGCAAATTTTCGAAGCTCAGGTGGAAATCGCAGCCGGTGGCGAAGACCAGGCGTCCTTCGAAGCGCGCCTGAAGTTCATCCCTGCGCTGGCGCACCAATTCAGGCATAAACGTGTAGGTGGAATCCGAGTGAGGCGTGCCGATGATGTGCGTTACGCCGTCGTCGATGGCCATTTCCGCCATGGCGCAGGAAATTTCAAAAGATTCGGCGCCGTCATCGAGGCCATACAGTATGTGGCAATGAATATCGATCATCCTTGGCGAGCATAGCGCAGGCAGGGGGAGAGCACAACGTGCCGTGGGAGAAAAACGCAACCATCGCCGGAGGAGAAATGCAGGAGCGGCGGGGAGCTAGCGCAAAAATAAGCTATACGTCAGCGTGAGCAGCACGATGGCGGTGAAGAGGCTGTATTTCCAATTTTTCAGCGCGGCCATGAAATAGACCATGGACACAAGTACGCGGATGAAAGGCGTCAGCATGAGCATGGCTATGCCCATGCTCAGCAGCAGGCGCGGACGCAACATTCCGTGCATTACCAGGCGCACTTCGTCAACGACGAGTTGAAACAGGTTCGCGCCGGTCAGCTTGTAGCCGAAAGCGAGAGTTCCGGTGTCAATCCATCTCCAGATCAGAGCGGCCACCACCAGGACCAGGCTGATGAGCACGCCGATGAGCAGGATGTATCCGACAATCGCGTCCATGTCGAATTCCTGCTCCGTCTCGCCAAGGTCGCTGGCGCTTGCGCCGGTGCGTGTGCCAGCGCGAATTTTCGGATCGCCGGTCACAATCCGCCTCGTATGCCGCGAACGATCATCTCCGCGGCGAGTATCAGTAAAATGAACAGGAAAAACCGGCGCACCGCTTGGTTCGACATGCGCACCAGCAGACGCGTCCCGAGAAATGCGCCGACGGCGATGCCCAAAATCACCGGCGCCGCGAGTCCCGGATCGATCAGCCCCGCCACCAGGTAGACGCTCGCACCGGCAAGCGCGGTCACGCCGATGATCATGTTGCTGGTGGTGGTGGAAACTTTCGGTGGCAGGCCCATGATCAAATCGTGGATCAGCACCTTTACCGCGCCCGCACCGATTCCCAGCAGCCCGGCGATGATGCCGGCCATGTACATCAGCGGCGCGCCAAAATACGCGCGCCGAGCTTTATAGTGAACCGTCTGGCCCAGCACTCGGTCAGGATAGCTGCCTTCCAGTTCCAGCCATTCGGTGAACTTGTCTTGCGGCCCGGTGTGCGCCAGAGCGTGGCTGCCGAAAAACAGCGCCAGCCAGGAGGACAGCAACACCAGCCCGAAAATAATGTACAGCGGCCGCGGGGATACCGCCAAAGTGATGCGCGCGCCGGTCAGCGCTCCGGCGATGGTGAACATCTCCAGAAACATACCCACTTTCAGGTTGGTGATGTGGTCGCGAATGTATGCTGAAGCTGATCCGCTGGAAGTAGCGATCACGGACAGAATGCTGATGGCGATGGCGTGCTTGATGTCGACGCCCAGCAGCGTCAGCACCGGAATGATCACCACTCCGCCGCCCATGCCAGCCATGGCGCCAACGAATCCAGCCACGATAGAGATAGGGAAGAGCAGCTCGAAGGAAATGTGAGGCATCGTCCGCTATAGTTTCGCCGATTTCGCCGCCGGCCACAATGCGTTTCGGGGGGTGGGCGCACGGGACGCAATTTCACGTGTCTGAAAGATCAAAGTGCTTATCCGCGGAACATTGGTTATAGTTTACATCCCACCGTGACGATCCGTGCTGGGGGCGCATCTTAAAAGGCTCATAGCCGCATCTCACATCCGGCGTTGCAACCACTCCGCATTCGCAGGAGAATCTCGGCATGAAACTCGCGCCGGTTTCACTCCAATTCCATGCGGTTCTAGTCATTCTTTGCTTGTTTGTATGCGTTCCTGCGCAAGCGCAATCCCCCAGCGCAGTTCTTGCGGGTACTGTAACGTCTCAGTCCGGCACAGGAATCGCGAAGGCCGCGGTTACCATCAAGAACATGACCACCGGCCAATCCACTACGGCGACGACCAACTCCACGGGGTTCTTTAGCGCCACGAATCTTGCTGCTGGCACATATGAAGTCTCCGCCTCGGCCGATGGCTTTACAGTTGATACGGAGCACATCACGCTGGCGGCTGGCGAAACGCAGCACGTCAAGTTCTCGCTGATTCCGCCGCTTTCGCTCTCGAATTTAGGCTTCGCTCCGTCGCAGACCCAGGGGAACGCCCAGGAGCAAGCGCGGCTCAACAAGCGTTCGCACATGTTGCAGATGCATCAGCGCCTCGGCTTGATCACTCTGGTGCCGCTGGTTGCTACCGTGGTTTCAGGGGGTTTTGCGGGAGGGCATTCGACCAGCTCGGCGGACCGTGACTTTCACGCGGCGCTAGGCTCCACCACTGCGGGGCTCTATTTCGCCACCGCCTATTATGCGATCTTCGCGCCCAAGATTCCCGGAACTAAAACGGAGGGAGCCATCAAGTGGCATAAAGCTCTCGCGTGGGTCCACGGGCCAGGAATGATTCTGACTCCGATCCTCGGCGCGATGGCCTTCGACCAAAAGAGCAAAGGAGAAAAGGTTCACGGCATTGCGCAGGCTCACGGCGCGGTGGCCATCGTTACCGCTGCCGCGTACGGGGCCGCGATTCTGTCCGTGTCCATCAATCCCCAAACCAAGCACCATCTGGCTTCCATCTTCGAGTTCCATCACTCGCACCGCTCACATGCGGCGTTGGGCGACGAGGCTTTTCTGGGCGAATGACGGCGATCCGCCGACGGCGGCTTCGGTTTTTGCGGCTCATCCGCGCAAATCTGGCCATTTAGTTTGCTTTGCGTTTTTTAGAGGAACGATCCAATGAATAGAAAAATCGTTTTGATCGTGCTTCTTTTGGTGTTTCCGCTGATCGCGCGCGCTGACTCGCAATGGGTTCTCGACAAATGCACGCTTACGTATCACGTCGATCACCCGTTGCATCACGTTGAAGGCGTCAGCTCCGCGGCGCGCGGGAAAGGAGTCTGCCAGGCCGGAGAGTGCCAGTTCCTGATCGCCGTGCCGGTGAAATCGTTCAATTCCGACGATAGCAATCGCGATCTGCACATGCTGCAAATCACCCGCGGCGCGATGTATCCCATGGTGGTTGTGCGAACCGAGGTTCCCGAGTCCGCGCTGAACTCCTCGACGATTCACGCCAACCTGCAAATCCAATTCGCCGGGCAAACCGCGGATTACAAAGATGTCCCATTTCAGCTGACCCGAAGCGGCAAAGACGTGCATCTGACTGGGACGATCCCCGCCAAATGCACCGATTTCAAGATCGATCCTCCCAAGCTGCTGACCATGCCGATTAAGAACGACATTCCGGTGATCGTCGATGCCGTTTGGAGCCCGTCCTAACTGCGGGCGGTTCCTGATCCGCAACTAGCTGATATTGATGCGTTTACGTATGGAGGGCCCGCGTAAGACTCGGGATTGCGGCAGTTTCCAGGTGCGCACCCTTAGAACCTTCGTCCTATTGCCGGGCGCGTGGCATAGAACTATCGTTTGGCATCATGCCTAGCGATTCGACCGCCTCGCAGCAGAAACAGGACCTGGTCCTTGACACTGGCCGGCGCCGCAGCATGCGCGTGCTGCTCAGCGTGCCGATCCATGTGAACGGCAAGGATCGCAAGAATCGCGAATTCGACGAAGAGAGCCGCACGCTGGTAGTAAACGCTCATGGCGCGCTGATTTCTCTGGCTGCAGCGGTAATTGCCGGCCAGCAAATCACGGTCGCAAACGAGGCCACACAGCAATCCAGCGATTGCCGGGTCGTTTACTTGGGCAGCGGCGCTTCTGGAAAAGTGCAGATGGGTATTGAGTTCGTGAAGCCCTCGCCGAAATTCTGGCAAATCGATTTCCCGCCCGACGATTGGGTCGTCCCCGAAGACTAACGCGAGGGCACCGTGGTTCTGCGCCTGCCGGTTTAGTTCGTCACCGAAATTAGTTCCACGCGGACACTTCCAAACGGCAGATCGGCGCGCATCAGCACAGGAGTTTTCGCGGCGTCGTTGGCCAGCCATACCTCGAAGTGCAGGTTGTCGAGTTCCCGTTCGTACTGGAACAGCTGAATTGAAATTCGCGAGGTGGAGAATTGGCCCGCCGCAACAGTGACTGGCTGGTTCGCGATGTCGCGGCGCGCGCGTATTTCGTACATGTTTTTGCCGTCGTAGACCGGCACGCGAAATTCCGGCGTATGGTCCCAATCGATGGCGCGCAGGTCGTAAAGCATGTCGAGCGGATCGCGCGTTCCCGGCAGGACTACGACCATCGGTCCCGGTCCCTTGGCATCCTCGCCGGTCGCCGCAAAATGCATGACGTCTTCTTTTGCGCGGCCAAGCTCGCTCAAATGCTCTTCGAATTGGCGGCTTTCGAAAGTTGACCGGTCGGAATAGGAGTCGAACTGGTCGTCAATTTCAAAGATCGAGCGGACAGAGCCAACCGTGTGGGTCGTCGCGCGAAAATGCCAAGTGGGCCAGCCGTACAGGTTGCGCTGTTCCGGAATGCTGAGTTGTACTGTGGCTGCGTTCGAAAACGCCGACCATTCGACTCGATAGTTCAAGGTTTCGCCGACGCGAAACGGCGCGGCGTTTTCGGCATTCGATGTGCGTGCCGCGTTCGCCGCAAACGTGCGGGCAAAGGGGCAAATTGCGAGCAGCACCACGAACGCACCTGCCGCCACCCAGTTTCGCCTCGACTCTTCGCTACGTTGGCACCGCGGGAGTTTCATACCCTTCAAGCCCACCATCAATATCCAACTACGTGTTTGTTTATTTCATCCCGGAAACGGCGCCGGAAGTGGTCTAGCGTACCTGAAACGCGTGGCAGGAATCATCCGCATCCATTCCGGTTGCGGATTGAGCGCGCATCCGCTATCGTTCGCATTCGTGTCTGGAGGACTTTTCGAATGCGGTATCTAGTGACCGGCGGGGCCGGTTTCATCGGATCGAATCTAGTGGGCGAGCTCGTTCGGCGCGGCCATAGCGTGGTGGTGCTCGACGACCTATCCACTGGAAAGGAATCCAATCTCGACAGCGTTCGCAGCAAAATCGATTTTCGCATTGGCACGATTATCGACCTCGCCACGGTGCAGTCCGCCTGCGTTGGCGCCGATTACGTCATCCACCTAGCCGCACGTGCGTCCGTGCCGCGATCGGTGGCCGATCCGATCGAAACGAATTCCGTGAATATCGACGGCACGCTGAACGTACTGGTTGCCGCGCGCGACGCCAAGGTCCGGCGGTTCGTGTATGCCGCGTCTTCGTCAGCGTACGGCGAATCTCCTGAGCTGCCAAAAACGGAACTGATGCGGGCGGAGCCGATTTCGCCGTACGGCGTGACGAAGTATGTGGGCGAACTCTACGCACAGGTTTTCGGGCGCGTCTACGGCCTCGAAAACGCCTCGGTGCGCTACTTCAACGTCTTTGGTCCGCGTCAGGAGCCGACGTCGCAGTATTCGGGCGTGCTCTCGCGTTTCATGTACGCCGTGATTCACAATGAGCCGCCGGTCATTTTCGGAGATGGCGAACAGTCGCGCGATTTCACCTACGTCGACAATGTGGTGGACGAAACGCAGCGCGCATGCGAGGCGGAAGGCGCGTCTGGCAAAGTATTCAATGGCGGAACAGGCGCGCGCATCACCCTAAACGAAGTATTGAAGCTGCTGCAGAAAATTTCAGGCAAGACACTGCGCGCCAAATACGAGCCGCCGCGCACCGGTGACATTCTACACTCGCAGGCCGACATTTCGCGGGCGCGAAAGATTCTTGGCTACGAGCCGGGCGTCCTTTTTGAAGAAGGCTTGCGCCGCACGTGGGACTGGTACAAGTCCGAGTACGGCCCGAAGTAGCCTCTCGCGCCGCGGTTAGCCGGCCGAGGCACCGTTTCGCACTGGCCAACGTAGCGCGTTACTTCTTTTTTGATAGCTGCTGGACGTCGTAAGCCATCCATTGGAGCGAAATCACGTAATCGTGAATGTTTTTGACGTCCTGCTCGCTGAGGACGCCCTTCCACGGCGGCATTCCCGCGTTCTGAAAGATTCCGCCGCGGACGATCTGTTGGAACGCCGCGTGCTGCTCCGGCGTCAACCGCCGCAGATCTGGCGCCAGACTCCGCGGCATGTTCAAGTGGCACGACGAGCAATGCGCTTGAAAGAGTGTTTCGCCCTGCGCGATTTGCTGCGGCGTTCCGGTTTGCGCCGGCGGTGTCGGTATCGGGCCGAGCGGAGGCAGCAGCGGGGGCACCGGCGTTGCGCCTCCGCCGAGCTTGAACGCCAAGATGCGCCCGTCGTTTCCGCGCTGGTAGACGGCGCTATTCGGATGCGCAAAATTCCAGCCGCCTCCGCCCCATGCCGCCATCACCGCCACGTATTGCACGCCGTCGATCTCATACGTCATCGGCGCGGCCACGATGGTCGTCCCCACGAAAATTTGCTTCAGCATCTTTCCGGTTTCGGCGCTATAGGCGCGGAAATATCCGTCGCCGGTGCCCTGAAAGACTAGCCCGCCTGCGGTGGACATTACTCCCGGATGGTCCCACCAGTCGCTCAACGGAACATTCCAAACCGCTTTTCCACGAATTGGATCCCACGCGCGCAAAAACGTCTTGCCGGAAAAGAGCGAGGTTTGGCCATTTTCGATTGCCGGGATGTAGACGAGCCCGGTTTGCGGATCCCACGACATCGGATCCCAGTTGTGTCCGCCCATCGGCGAAGGCTGGATAAAACTTTTGCCGTTAGTTGAATATTTGAACGAACGCGCATCGGCGGCTTCCACAGGCCGTCCGGTTTTCAAGTCCACGTATTTCGCCCAGGTGATGGGCACGTAGGGATTGGCGGAAAGAAGCTTTCCAGTCTTGCGATCGAGAATGATGAAGAAACCCGGCTTGGGTGCCTGCATCAAGACCTTGTGCATCACGCCATCGATCTTCAGGTTGGTCATGATGATCGGCTGCACCACGTCGAAATCCCACTGGTCGCCGGGAACCTCCTGGTAATACCAGACCATGCGGCCCGTATCGGGGTTCAGCGCGATGATCGACGAGATGAAAAGATTGTCGCCGCCGTCGGGACTGCGCTGCTCTCGATTGTAAAAGGTGCCGTTGCCGGTGCCGAAGTAAAGCAGATTGAGTTCAGGGTCGTAGTCGATGGCATCCCAGACGGTTCCGCCGCCGCCCATCTTCCAATCGCTCTTCGGGTCCCAAGTTTTCGCCGCCATTTTTAGTTCTGGATTTTCGTACGGCTTATCCGGAGGGCCGGGAACGGTGTAGAACCGCCACGCCAATTTGCCGGTGTCCAGGTAATAGGCGCTGACGTAGCCGCGCGCGTCATATTCCGCGCCGGCATTGCCGATCACGACCACTTTGTGAGCAACTTCCGGCGCGCCAGTGCTGGTATATCCTCTGTTGTGATCGACAATCGTGTCCACTTTCCAGATCACGTGTCCGGTGCGCGCGTCGAGCGCGAACAGATGGCCGTCGAATGACGCGACGTAGACCTTGCCTTCCCACACCGCTACTCCGCGATTCACCTCATCGCAGCACGAATGCTGATTCACGCGCATGTTGTTCTGCGGGTCGAACGTCCAGATACCCGCGCCGGTTTTCGCGTTAACCGCGTAGACCTGGCCGATGGGGCCGCTGGTGTACATCACGCCATCGACCTCAATCGGAGTGGCCTCCAGCCCGCGCACCGTGTGCGTGTCGTATTCCCAGGCGAAGCCCAGCCGGGAGACGTTCGTCTGATTAATTTGATTCAGCGGCGAGTAATAACTCTTTCCGACATCGCGCCCGGAAGTCATCCATTGATCGGGATGCTGATTGGCATCCAGCAGGCGCTGGCGGTCGATTCGCCCATACTTCTGGGCGGACTGGCGCCGCGCGCTCGTCTGCGCCAGCGCGTTCGTCGCGTCGTGCGCCACGATTGCGAGCGCGGCCGCAGCAAGAATCATGGCGATTGCGGAATTGAGTCTCACCGGCAAGGGCCTACCTTTCTCTCGGGTTTACATTTCAGCGGCTAATTGGCGCCCCAAACGGACGGCATGTTGTAGGGAACTTGCGCCATCGTGGCTTCGATTTGGTAAATCTTTCCGCTGCGGATCTTGAAAAGTTCGAGGATGCACAAGCTGCTCGGCGTGGTAAATGGCGATGTCAGCTTGCGCCCGTCAGTCAGCTTGTAGTTCGTGACGTTGCCACTGTGGTCGAGGAAGACGCGCGCCAGGATCAGTCCGCGTTCGGTATCCACCACCGGAAACGCACGGCTGCGTGCGCGATCGTCGTAATAAAAGTAGCCGGTTTTGAATTGCGCTTCGCAGCCCAGATTGGTGACCGGAAAAATGTGGTACGAGGGATTATTGGTGGACCGCTTGGCGTTTTCTTCGCGGTTGCAATCGGGGTCGAAAGTAGTGTGGATGGTTCCGTTGTTGCGCTGTAGCGTGTCGAAATATCCTTCGACGAGCTGGATCATTTTGGCGCGCGAGCTGCGCTCGCCCGCGGGGAGCGTTCCCTCAAACCAGTGCCTGGTGGCGAAGTGATCGAGGGTGGGAGGGGGAATCGTGCCGCTGGGCCGAGCGACCACCGTTTCGATCTGGGTGATTTTGCCACCGGCAATTTTCATGCGCATGGCAAACGGCGAATCCGTCTTTCCCTCTTGCACCACGTCGAGGTAGCCCACTTCGCCATCGGGGACATCGGCGAGTCGTACGCCGCCGCTGCCAAGAGCGGTGATGGTGTTCCAAAGGCCATCGCCGACTTTCATCATCACGTTGTTTTCGGAAAACTTCACATTCGACGCCAGGGGAAGTCCGGAAGGATTTCTCGCCGCCAGCGCTTTCAGGTAGTGATCGAGATAGCCGTACAAACACTCTCGATTGCAGCTGGCAGTCGAGGTGGCGCTCGCGCCGCGGTCGCGCGCACGGGCAGGTGACGCGATCGTGACTCCGGGCAAGGCCAACGCAAGGCAAGCTGCCGCTGCTGTCAAAATTGTTCGCATGAATCCCCCCGTATATCGGCCAAGGAACTACCGCGTCAGGTTCCCCCCGCGGCGAATGCGAGAGTCTACACCGAAAGAATCGAATCGGCGCAAGCTTTTGGCGAATCAAAGCGGAGAATTCGCAGTCGATAATCGGCGAGCTGTGGGCTTTTTCAATATGAGAGCCAATGTTGCCGCGTGCGGGATACGAGTTTATGATGAGCTGTTACGTCCGGTGATCGGAAGGGTGTGAGCGTCCGGACATTCGAATCCGAGCTGAAAGGAAATCATGGCCAGCGAAGTAAACGAAGCGGCGGTGATGGACGCGCTGCGCACCGTGATCGACCCCGATCTGCACAAAGATATCGTGTCGCTAAAGATGGCGAAAATCATGCAGATTCATGACGGCGTGGTGAACCTGCAGGTGACGCAGACGACTCCGGCAGGTCCGTCGCGCGAGGCGATTGAGAAGGATGTGCGCGCGGCGCTGGCGAAAGTACCCGGCGTCAAAGAAGTGATGCTGCGATTCAACACGTCGGTCCCGGAGGGCCGCAGGCTGCAGGATAAACCGCCTATCGCGGGCGTAAAAAACATCATTGCCGTCGCCAGCGGTAAGGGCGGCGTGGGCAAAACCACGGTCGCTGTGAATTTGGCCATCGCGCTCAGCAAGATGGGTGCGGCTGTGGGGCTGATGGACGCGGACGTCTACGGCCCGAACGTGCCGGTGATGCTCGGCAGTACGGAACAACCAAAAGCGCTCGACGAGCGCACCATTATTCCCGTGCAAGTCTACGGCGTGAAAATGATCTCGATGGGGCTGCTAAACCCTGGAGATAAACCTTTGGTGTGGCGCGGCCCGATGCTGCATAGCGTGATTCAGCAATTTCTGCGCAGCGTGCGCTGGGGACAGCTGGATTACTTGATCGTTGATTTGCCACCGGGCACCGGCGACGTGCAGCTCAGTCTGATCCAAAGCGTGGCCGTGAGCGGCGCAGTAGTCGTGACGACGCCATCGGTTGTTGCGCTCGCGGACGTGCGCAAAGCCGTGGAAATGTTCAAGCAGGTGAACGTCGAAATTCTCGGCGTGGTGGAAAACATGAGCTACTTCGCGTGCCCGCATTGCCAGGGGCGCATCGACGTGTTTGGGCATGGCGAGGGCCAGAACATGGCGAAGGCCTTCGGCTTGCCGTTTCTTGGCGAGATCGAAATCGATCCGCAGATTCGCATCGGCGGCGATACGGGTAAGCCGGTGGCGTTGCTTGGCAAAGACGCTCCGGGAGCGAAAAGCATGTATGCGATGGCGAACAACGTGGCCGCACGAATTTCCGTGGTAAATTTGTCGGCACCTGCGCCAGTGGTAGAGATTCTGTAACACCGGCGCTTTTTTCGGCGAAGAGATCGCACCCATCACCGCAGGAAACTATTGGGGAGAGCTACGCACATGAGCGAACCAGTCCGAGTCAGTAAGCAAAACGAAATCGCCGTCATCACCATCGATAACCCGCCGGTGAATGCCATCAGCCCCGCGGTGCAGGACGGAATCAGCAGCGCAATCGGGCAGATCAATGCCGACCCGACGGTGAAAGCCACTGTGCTGATCGGTGCGGGGCGCACGTTCATCGCCGGCGCGGACATCAACGAGTTCGTGAAAATGACCTCCGGCAAGACCAAGCGCACGAATTTTCTTCCGGTGCTGCTGCAAATGGAAGATTGCCGCGTCCCCGTGGTGGTCGCGATTCACGGTAACGCGCTCGGCGGCGGCCTGGAAATCGCCATGGCGTGCCACTACCGCGTGGCTTCTCCGGACGCGCGCGTGGGCCAGCCGGAAGTCAACCTAGGAATCATTCCCGGCGCGGGCGGGACGCAGCGTTTGCCGCGGCTCGCGGGCGTCGCCAAAGCGGTGGAAATGTGCACAACCGGCAAACCGATCAAGGCTCCCGAAGCGTTGCAGGCTGGAATCCTCGACAAGCTCATCGATGGTGATTTGCTTGCGGGCGCGGTCGCGTTTGCACGCGAAGTGGCCGGCAAGCCTCTGCCGAAGACGCGGGAACGAAACAACAAACTCGGGAACGCACAGGAAAATGCTCCGATTTTTGCCGCAGCGCGTGACGCCGTTCGCAAAAAGCAGCGCGGATTGCCAGCGCCGCTGGCGGCTATCGACGCGATCGAGGCGGCCACGAGATTGCCGTTCGAGAAAGGCTGCGAGGAAGAAGCGCGGCTTTTCGATCAGTGCCTCTACTCCGAGCAGTCCAAGGCGCTGATTCACGTGTTTTTCGCCGAGCGCGAAGTTACCAAGATTCCCGATGTGCCAAAAGAAACGCCGGTGTTGCCGGTCAATTCCGTGGCGATTGTGGGCGCGGGAACCATGGGCGCGGCGATTGCGATGGTCTTCGTAAACGCGGGCATTCCGGTAACCATCAAGGACGCCGATCAAGCGGCCATCGATCGCGGTCTTGCGAACATTCAGAAAAATTACGCGATTTCGGTGCAGCGCGGGCGCTTCACGCAGGATTTCGTCAACGAGCGCATGAAGCTGATCACGCCGACTTTGAAGTATGAGAGTTTCGCGGACGCCGATCTGGTGATCGAAGCGGTGTTTGAAAATTTGGCGCTGAAAAAGGAAATTTTTAAGGAGCTGAACCGCGCGTGCAAGCCGGGCGCCATCCTGGCCAGCAATACGTCCACACTTGATCTCGACGAAATTGCGGCCACCATCACGCGGCCCGAAAGTGTGATCGGCACGCATTTTTTCAGCCCGGCCAACGTGATGCGGCTGCTTGAATTGGTGCGCGGCAAGCGTACCAGCAACGAAGCGATCGCCACGTGCATGCAGCTCGCCAAGAAAATCGGCAAGGTGGCGGCGCTGGTGCGCAATGGCTGGGGATTCGCGGGCAACCGCATGTTCATGCCGTATTTGAGCGAGTCGCAATTCCTGGTCGAAGAAGGCGCGGCGCCGGAGGAAGTGGACGCGGCGTTGACGGCATGGGGAATGGCCATGGGGCCGCTGGCGGTCAGCGATCTGGGCGGGCTCGACGTAGCGTATCTCGTTCGGCAGGAGCGGCGACACGCGCTAAAACCCGGGCAGCGTGAAACATTCGTGGAAGCAAAGCTCGTCGAAATGGGACGCCGCGGGCAAAAAACTGGCGCGGGCTGGTACAAATATGGCGACGACCGCCGCGCGGCCACCGACCCGGAAGTGGCAGCGCTGGTGCGCAAATGGTCAGTGGAGGCGGGCGTGCCGCAGCGCAAGATTTCCGCTGACGAGATCGTCGACCGCTGCGTCTACCGGCTGGTGAACGAAGGGGCGCAAATTCTCGATGACGGAATCGCGCTGCGCGCCGGCGATCTCGACACGATTTACGTCAATGGCTACGGATTCCCGGCATTTCGCGGCGGCCCGATGTGGTATGCCAACACGGTCGGCCTCAAGAAAGTCTACGAGCGCGTGCGCGAATTTCATCAGCAGCACGGAGATATCTGGCAGCCTGCGCCGCTGTTGAAAGAATTGGCGGAAGCGGGCAAAACATTCGCTGATTTTCAGCGCGAGGCCGCGCACGCCGGCGATTAGCCAAACATAGAAAGTTCGCGTCGGACGATTCGGCGCGGGCTTGCATGCAAGCGCCGATCAGGATTGAGCCTGGCTGATCGGCGAAAACTTTTACGAAATACTTCGCTTTTTTGATGCGTGCTGCTCATTCGCCATTCGTTTTATCTCGCGAGACCTCAAAGTTTTTTGATTGCAGAACCGTCAAAATTCCATGTTGCATTCACAATGAATTATAGTGTATACACTCGCGAACGGAAGGCACCCAAACCAGAAATGGACGGTGACCACCCCGGACGCCCGGAAGAAGGCCCACCCCCATCTTCCGGGCTTCGAATTTTTATGCGCCTAATCTCGTGATATTTCGTGCGCGGCCGCGCGGAGTTGTGAGATTCCTCGCATGCGGGGTTGCGCCATCGCGAGCGAGCATCAGACGGTTGCACGCATCACTGCGATTCAACGCTTCGAAGCTCCAGCCTAGATGAACGCAACTCGACCAAACTTGCTATTTCTTCCTGGCCTCGCCTGTGACGCCGCGGTTTGGGCTTACCAGACGCGCCATTTTTCGCAGTTGGCCAACGTGCGCGTGGCTGATTACGGCGCCAGCGATTCGCTGCAAGAGATGGCGCAGGTTGCGACTCGCGGCGCGACCGAGCGATTTGCGATTGCCGCACATTCGATGGGAGGGCGCGTGGCGTTCGAGATTGTACGCAATGCGCCCGAACGCGTGGCGGGACTCGCGCTGCTGGATACCGCTTACCGTCCGCGCTCGGCAGGCGAGGCGGGTGAACGCGAACTCGCGGAACGTATGGCGCTGCTGGAAATTGCGGAAACTCAGGGCATGCGCGCGATGGCGTGCGCGTGGATGCAGAAGATCGTCCATCCCGACCGGCTGAATGACGAACCTCTCATTCACTCAATTCTCGACATGTTCGATCGCAAGGCGACGCGGATTTTCCGCGCGCAAGTCACTGCGCTGCTGAATCGCCCGGATGCCGCGCCGGTATTGAGGACGATTTGCCGTCCAACGCTAGTGCTTTGCGGGCGCGAAGACGCGTGGAGCCCCGTGGTGCAGCACGAAGAGATCGCTGCGAAAATCTCCGGCAGCAAACTCGAAATTATCGAACGCTGCGGACATATGGCGCCGATGGAGCGGCCCGAGGAAGTGACTGCCGCGCTGCAGAAATGGTTCGCGGAGTTGTTAGCGGAGGCTTAGAACGCAGCTACATTTGCGCATGAACGATGCGAGCGAGCCGATTGGCGGTGCAGCGATGCGTGCGTTCACTGAGTTTTGTAGTCGTTCCTGTTCATGAATATAATTTCTTGTGGCCGACGCGTTTTGTGTATACGATTGCACACATTATGATGGCACAGAGGTGTGCGCCGCCGCTGGTGTGCGCATGAGTTTCCCGCTCGCTGGCGCCACCCACTGCAATATTCGTCGCGCGATTCCTACTACGCAGAATCTGACGCCGAATCTCGGCGGGTATTGGCGAGAGCTGCGCGTCTTGCGCAAGATCGATCCCCTGGATGAGATGAGCGAACCCGCCATCCGCGCCGCTTTCCGGGCGTTCCGGCTGCCGCGGGCAGCAGCACAGCCATCCGGGCACGCTGCGCGAAGTGTTGCGCGGCCGGGGGCGTGATTTTGGCGCGCGGTTCGTGACTTGCAATTGCATGCACGGCGCGTAAGCTGTGCACGACGAAAACAGGACGACGAGCTTGTGAATGGACAGTACGTTGCGAAGGCGTGCTTCTGGTGGCGAAAAAGGAATACGCCGCGGGAGACACGTAATTCCGAGTTTCTGATCGCGATTTGCACTGAGGGATTAGCACTTTTTCAAATCAAAAGGAGATGAACCTGTGGGCAAGAGCTTAGAGGATATGGTACAGGCAGCCGGAAATCCGGTAAAAATGCTGCGAAACTCGCAGTCCGGTGCACACGTGTACCCGGTGGTGAAGAGCGAATACTCGAATTGGAGAAACGAACAGCGCGCCTGGCAACAGAGCTGCGTGCTATTTAACCAGTCGTATCACATGACGGACATGTACGTGAAGGGCCCGGATGGGCTGAGACTCTTGTCGGATCTTGGCGTGAATAGCTTCAAAGGCTTCGTGCCCGATAAAGCCAAGCAGTTCGTTGCGTGCAATTACGACGGCTACGTGATCGGCGACGTGATTCTGTTTTATCTGGAAAAGGATATATTCAACCTGGTTGGCCGTCCTCCGATTCACAACTGGGTCCAGTTCCACGCCCGGAAAGGCGGCTACAAGGTCGAACTCGAACGCGACGAGCGGTCCGCGGCGCGACCGGGCGGCGATACCACCCGCAAAGTTTACCGTTTCCAGGTGCAGGGTCCGAACGCCATGAAACTGATCGAGAAGGTGCTGGGCAAGCCCGCCCCGGATCTGAAGTTCTTCAATATGGCGACAGTCACCATCGCCGGCAAGCAAGTAAAGGCTCTGCGGCATGGGATGGTAGGCCAGCCTGGTTGGGAAATCTTTGGGCCATGGGCGGACGGTGAGACAGTGAAGGACGCCATCGTCGAAGCCGGTAAGGAATTCGGTTTGCACCTGGTGGGCGCGCGTGCGTATTCCTCGAACACGCTGGAATCGGGTTGGATTCCGTCGCCAATGCCGGCCGTATACAGCGGCGAGAAGATGAAGGAATACCGGCAATGGCTGCCGGCCAATGGGTTCGAAGCCGTCTCTTCTCTGGGTGGCAGCTTCTATTCGGACAATGTCGAGAACTATTACCTGACGCCGTACGACTTGGGCTACGGCTACATCGTGAAATTCGATCACGACTTCATCGGCCGCGCCGCTCTGGAGAAAATAGCCGCGAATCCGCCGCGCCAGAAAGTGACGCTGGCTCTCAACAACGATGACGTGACCGCGGCAATTTCGACGATGTTCAAAAAGACCGGGCGCGCGAAGTATTTCGACTTCCCGTCGGCCGTTTATTCCACCACGCCGTACGACAAAGTGTTGCGCGACGGCAAGACGGTCGGGGTTTCCACCTGGGTCGGCTACAGCTCCAACGAAGGCAAGATGCTGACGCTGGCCATCATCGACAAGGAATTTGCCGTGCCGGGCACTGAAGTCACGTTCGTGTGGGGCGAGGAGGGCGGCGGATCGTCGAAGCCGACCGTCGAGCCTCACGTGCAAACGCAAATCCGGGCAGTCGTGAGCCCCGTGCCATATTCCGAAGTGGCGCGCGAACACTACCGGCCGGAAAAAACCGAATCGGTGCGATAACACGGGCTCTCGCGCACCGCATTCGCGCGGGGGGCGAAACGTGTAGTTAAAAAACAGGACGCGATCTCGCTGATCGCGTCCTGTTTGTTTTATTTGCGAGCGCACGCCCTCACAAACGCCACGCGCCAGCGTCGGCAAAACATCAGGAACGCCGGTACCGTTTGGTAAGGGGCGAACGGGTTTTGTTCGCCCCTTTTGGCGTTTAGCCGGGAACTTTGGCACGGCTTAGCCGGGGCGGTCCTCCAAGAATTAAAAACATCGATTCCGCACATCGAAAAGTTGTATTGTGCGATTTAGGAGCGACCGATTACTCTGGATCAGACTCCGGCAAATCCAATGACCGAAGCCACGAAAGCCGGCTTGAGTTGTTTTGTGAGCCGGAGCGAGTCGCAGGACTGCTACACATCAGCCATGCCAAACTTAACGCTTAAAGCTCCCGTGGGGCCAGGCGACCAACTCGATCACTACCGAATCGAGTCGGTGATCGCCAGCGGATCGACGGTAGTCATCTTCCAAGGCACCGACCTGCAGACCGGTCGCGCGGTTGCCATCAAAATCCCGCATCCCGAAATGGAGACCGATCTCGCGTTCCTCGACCGGCTTCGGCGCGAAGAGGACATTGACGAGAATCTGAGCCATCCGGGCCTCCTCAAGGGAATCAAAGACGAACACCGCAGCCGCTTTTACATCGTCACGGAATGGTTTGACGGCCGCACGTTGCGGCAAAAACTCAACGAACAGAAAAAACTCTCGCCCGAGGAAGCGGTCCAGATTGCGCTGAAACTCTGCGACGTGCTGGAATACATCCACGGGCACGGAATCGTTCATCGCAATTTGCGGCCGGAAAACATCCTTGTCGGCGCGGACGATCAAATAAAACTCACTGGATTGGAGCTGGCTGCGAAAGAAGGCGCTCCGCGGCTAACGTTCACCAGCATTGCCCAATTAGTGGGCTCCTCCGCGTACATTTCGCCCGAAGAATTAGTTGGCAGGCGCGGCGACGCGCGCAGCGACCTCTACTCGCTGGGAATCATCTTGTACGAGATGGTCACCGGCGCTACGCCCTTTCCCGGCAACGATCCGTTCGACCGCTTGCGCAAGCATCCCGTCCCGCCTCGAGAGCTCGATCCAGCGGTCACGCCGCAGTTGCAGGAAGTGATTTACCGCGCCCTCGAACGCGAACACAAAAACCGTTACGCGAGCGCGCACGATTTCGTCCGCGACCTGTCGCAACTGGACAAGGTGGGCATTGGCGAACGAGCGGAATTGCGCGACTGGAAAAAAGATCACGAGTCCGAGGCCAGGCGCCTTTTGCTGTATACCGCCTTGGCGCTGATTCCGCTGTTGATTTTCGGCCTGTTGATCTATTTTTC
>DATLSB010000216.1:0-30127 GCA_035534415.1 Candidatus Dormiibacterota bacterium
GGTCGGCCCCGCCAGAGGCTTAAATCTAGCGTCGCGGGCTTCAGCCCGGGCAGGTTTTTGCCGCGAAAAGCTGTGGAAGTAAATGCACCGGGAAGTTCCGCCCTTGCTGTGAGGCGATTGTTTGTTTTCAGCGGTTTACGCGCGGTTGAGGTCGAATGACCGTTCCGCCCTAAAGCGATAGGTGAGCGGGAATAAAAGGCGAATGGCGCCTGCTGATGCGTAGCCAAGCACAGCCCGCGGAGCCGAGGCTGCGGCTGCGCTGCGTTTTCGGTGATCGTGGTCGAGCGCTTCACTTTGTTCTTGTTCTCCGCTTCAGCCGCCGGCCGGAGCGATACTCGAGGGTCGTCCGGGCCGGTGGCCGTTGTTCCTTTCGTCTCGTAGTCTTGCCCGCCCCGCAGCGGGTTCGCACAAGCCAATAAAAACAAGCCACGTTAGCATACAAGTAAACAGAATGCAATGGGGAAGATTCGCCTGCGGAATCGCGGTCGGTGAGCATAAGCGGAGAGTACGGCTTCCCCGGCTCTTCGCCGAGCCGGGGAAGTTTGCTGCGGTTTACTGCGGCGCTAGAAGGTGTACTTCAAGCCGAATTGCATGATGCGGCCGGGAACGGAGCTGGAAGTGATCTGTCCAAAAGTAGCGGAGCCAAAGCCGTTGCCGGGCTGGTTGAATTGGGCGTGGTTGAACAGGTTGAAGAACTCGGCGCGGAACTCGAGAGCGGCGTTTTCGTTGATGCCCCCGACGACGGTGTTCTTGACGATGGCCATGTCGAAGTTGAGCTGCGTGCAGCAGCGCATGATGCCGACGCCGGAGTTGCCAAACCCAGTGCCACATCCGACGAATTGTGGATTGGCGCCGGTGCAGGCGCCAGTGTACGGGCCCGCGGCCTGGCTGGGTGCACCGCCAAAGAGCGGCGCCGGTGCGAAGGCGGCGGGATTAAAGTAGCCGGCGCCGCCGGTGAGTCCGCTGACCACGCGCTGGTACATGCTGCCGGAGGACCCAAGCGGAACGCTCGATTTGCAATTCCCGAGCGAATTACAGTCGACGGGATGAGCGAGTTCCACGCGGGAATACGGACCAGTGGGGGGAACCGAGCTGCCGTAGAGAAGCGTCGCCTGGTTTCCGTTGACGGAATCCGTAATGCTGAACGGAAGACCGTCTTGAATGGTGGTGACGCCGGAGACGCCCCAGCCTCCGAGCAGCTTTTCATGCCAGCCCTCGCCCTTGTAGGGAAGGTCGTAGCGATAGGTGAGCACAAAGCGTTGCGGGCGGTTGAAGGCGGCCGGTCCGTACTGCTGACGGTAGTTCAGCGGATCGTTGCTGGAGGCGCTGCCGGAAAGCACGTTGCCTGGCGTGGCGATACCGGAGCCCGCTTGGCTGGCGTTGATGTCGGTCTTGAGGTTGCTCCAGGTATAGGCGGCCTGGATCAACAGTCCGTTGGCAAAATTGTGGCGGATCATGACTTGCAGGCTGTCGTAGAGGCTATTGCCGTCGGTCGTCACCTGCTGAAGATTGCCAGGGTTGACGCCGAGGTAGGCGACGCGGCCGAGATAGTTCGTCGCTGTGTTGTAGAGAACCTGGGTGGCTGGATTGGTATTCCCGGCATCGTTCATCGGGAACGAGCTGGCGGGGTGTTCCAGCAGCTGGTTCACCGTATCCGTGGGCGGATTGCACGTAGCGGAGGCTGCGCCGCAGTCGACGAGATAGGCTAGATTTGGGTCGCGGTTCCAATCGTAGAGGTGTATGCCGTGCGTTCCCACGTAACCGATATCGGCGACCCAGCCGTGCGCGAATTCGTATTGAACGTCGAGATTGTATTGCTGGATCTTCGGAGTGCGCATGGAGGGGTTGTCGCCGGAATTGAGGAGTCCGGAGGCGTTGCCGCCGAAGACGTCGGTGATATTCGTGGCGCCAGTTGCGGCACCTCCCGCTGCGACTGCGAGTGTCCGGGGAATGAAGCCAAGAAATTGCGGACACGTGCTCGGCGTGCAGAACGGGTTCTGCAAAGTTTGTCCGGGGTTGATGCCAACGCCGGTGGCGTAAGGAGGCATGTTGCCGAGGATGTTGTCACCGACCAGGTTGCCGTACACGCGGTCGAAGAACATTCCGTAACCGGCGCGGACGACGAGTTTGTCCATGGCCTGCCAAGCGAGACCGATACGCGGCGAGAAATTATCAAGAGGAGCGCTTTGCAAAAGAGTTTTGTTGCTGTTGATCAGAATGCCCGTGGACCCGAACTGCCCGGTGAGATTACCGTAAATCGAGCGGTTGTAGTTTTTCTGGACGATATAGCCAGCGAGGGTGCCGCCGGGATTGTTCAGAAAGAACGAACCCGTGTCCACCAAGCCGGCGGCACTGGCGGCGAAATTGGTGAAGACGCCGTTCTTGTCGGTTGGCCATCCGTCATATTCCCAGCGAACGCCGAGATTCACGGTGAGCTTGCGGGTGACTTTGTAATCGTCCTGTGCGTAGGAGGAGAACTCGTTAATGCGCCAGTTGTGAGGATTGGGAGAGCCGTTGGGCAGCAGGCGCCAGGTGCTGTTAATAACATAGTTGATGGGAGTGAACGGAGTTCCGTCGACCGCTGGGCCGCTACTGGCGGTCAGAATGTCGGCCGTATTGCCGGCGATGATCCAGCCGCGCTCGCGGTTGGGCTGCGCCCAGTTCCATTGAATGCGCTGCGTGCCGATGCCGAAGCGGAAAGAATGCTTGCCGTGGTTCCACGAAAGCTGATCGCCGGTGAGGAAGCTATTCTGGATGCTCTTGGTGGCGGAGAAGAAGTTACCGCCGGAGCTCCAGCCGCCCCAAGGAGATCCTGGAAAGCCGAGGACGCCGATGACGGGAACCAGTGAGTCCTCGCGATTGGCGGCGGCGGCGGAAGAAAGCGGGCAAGGAGTGCCGTCGTTCACGGCGGGAGTGATGTTCAGCGGCGTGGTTCCATCCCCAGCGCAGGACTGGACGGTTACGCCATCGGCGACGTTGAGGTACAAGCGTTGAAATGAGCCGTAGACTTCGTTTACCACGTTGCTGCTGAGCACGGAGGTGAGCCGCACGACGAGCGACTGCGAGCCGTAGTGCGCGTCCTCGGGAGCCCCCGGGTAGCAGCCGGTGACGATGCAACTGAAGCTTTGGGTCTGCGGGTCTTTCGAGAAGAAATATTTCTGCGTCAAAGTGTTCTTGGGCGAGAGGACGTAGTCGGTATTGATCATGAACTGATCTTCGTTGGCGATAGTGGGCTGGGAGATGGTCGTGGGCGCTCCGCATGCTCCAGAGGCCACATCGCAGAACGGCAAGCCCGAAGAGTTGTAAAGCAAGCTGGGGATGTAATAGCCGTTGTTATAGCCGCCCTGAGCTTGGGGAATTTTTTCCGTTTGGCGCAAGAGATTGATGGCGGTGTTGCTAATGTTCGAGCCGTCCGGGGCGACCGCGACGCCGGTGCCGCCAAAAAGATCGAACTGATTTGCAAACGCGCAGCCCAGGTACTGCCGGTACGTCGCATAGTTGCACATCGGGTTTGTGGAGATATATCCCTGGGGAATGCTGCCAACGTTCCCGTCGGACCGCGCCTTGGAGAAAGGAACGCCCGGTTCGTTGAACGGCAGCAAGCTTACGGAGGTGATGGCGGTGGCGAAACCGTTGCTGCCGATGCCGTTGAGTTGGCGCGTGGCTTGGTACGAGCCAAAGAAGAAAATCTTATCTTTTTTGATGGGGCCGCCGATTGTGCCGCCGTATTGATTTTGTTTCACCGTTGGCGGTTTGTTCGGGAGGTCTGATTTCAACTCGGAGTACTTGTAGAAGAAATCGTTGGCGTTGAAGATGTTGTTGCGATTGAACTCCCACACGGAGCCGTGAAACACGTTGGTGCCGCTTTTGGTGACGACGTTCACGTTGGCGCCGGGATTTTGTCCGTAAGCGGCGTCGTACTGCGAAGTTTGGACTTTGAATTCCTGAATCGAGTCGGGATTGGGGATCGGGATGCCCGCGTAGCTGCCGGATTGCGCGGCGCCTCCGCTGCCGTAGTTGGTGACGATCACGCCGTCCATCAAATAGGTATTCTGGTCGGAGCCGGAGCCGTTGACGTTGATATCTTGCGTGCCATTGCCGACGGCGGTGGCGGTGGACACGTTGGCTACGACGCCGGGCGAGAGGTCAATGACCTGGGTGAAATTGCGCGTGCTGAGCGGCAGGCTGGTAACAGTATTTCCGGAGACCAGGCTGCCGACGGTGGCGTTTTGCGTTTGCAGGGTGACGGCATTGGCCTCGACGGTCACTTGCTGGGATTGCGAGCCGACGGTCAGCGTGCGGTTGAGCACTTCCGTGGCCGTCACGTCAATCGTTACCGACGGCACTTCGGCAGTGGTGAACCCGGAGGCGGCGAACGTTACTTTATAATTTCCCGGAGGTAGAAGCGAAAAGGTGTAAGAGCCGTTGGAGTCGGTGGCGGTTGTGCGGCTTTGGCCGGTGCCGAGATTGGTGGCTGTGACGGTGACAGCGGAGACAACTCCGCCGGACGGATCAGTCACCGTTCCGCTTAAAGCGCCGGTCGTGGCGCTTTGCGCCAGCGCCGAAGAAATGCAGAAGAGAACCGCGACGACACAGATCGATACCGCGCACACAAATTTCAGACCCGCAAATCGTGAACCCATCCCCCACCCCCAGTTGAGTTGTCATTTAGTGTTTAAGGCCGCGCCGCTGATTCGCGGAACTGCGGCTGTTTTTCAGGGAAAGGACGCCAGCGCGCGCTCCCACCTGAGTGCGTCGGTGTCGACGGAAAGGATTAAATTTTGCTGCACCCACGCCTGCGCCTAAGTGCCGAACTGGCTGTTCGCCAGATCCGACGAACCGAAGCGCCCACCCGCCAAGTCCCATCCTTTGCAGGCTTTAATGTGCAGGGAAATACCACAGTTTCGAAACGGGAGTCAACAAAGGACTTAAGCAGTAGAGTGTTACGGGCAGAGACTAACTGAAATTTGTCGTGGCTGTCGCCCGCGATGCGGTGCGGCGGCTGGCGGGATAAGTGGTGGACGGCGGAGATGATCGCCTCGATAATGAATGGCCACAGAGCAGGGCTGCGCGGTGGAAGCGCGGCGTCATTCACACAAAAAGGAAACGAAAGAATTATGGCGGAGAAGAAGCTCCCGACGAGGAGCGAGGATTTTTCGGAGTGGTACAACCAGTTGGTGCTGCGGGCGGAGCTGGCGGATTACGCGCCGGTGCGCGGATGCATGATCGTGCGGCCGTACGGCTGGGCGCTGTGGGAGAACATTACCGCGGCGCTGGACAAGCGGTTCAAGGCCACCGGGCACGTGAACGCGGCGTTTCCGCTGCTGATTCCGCGGAGCTTCATCGACAAAGAAAAATCGCACGTGGCGGGATTTTCTCCCGAGCTGGCGGTGGTGACGCATGGCGGCGGCGAAAAGTTGGAAGAGCCGCTGGTGATCCGTCCCACGTCAGAAACGATCATCGGGCACGCGTATGCGAAGTGGATTCAGTCGTACCGCGATTTGCCGGTGCTGATCAACCAGTGGAACAGCGTGGTGCGCTGGGAGCTGCGCACGAAACTATTTTTGCGCACGCTGGAATTTTTCTGGCAGGAGGGCCACACGGCGCACGCCACTGCGGAAGAGGCGGAAGCCGAGACGCGCCAGATGCTGGACGTCTACACCGATTTCGCACGCACCGAAGCCGCGATCCCGGTGATACCCGGCAGAAAATCGGCGGCGGAGCGGTTCGCGGGCGCGAACGAAACGTATTCGATTGAAGCGATGATGGGCGACGGCAAGGCGCTGCAAGCGGGCACGTCGCACAACCTGGGGCAGAATTTCGCGAAGGCGTTCGAAATTAAATATCTCGATAAAACGGGCGTGCAGCAATTTTGCTGGACAACTTCGTGGGGGCTTTCGACGCGCATGGTGGGCGCGATCATCATGGTGCATGGCGACGATCAGGGGTTGATTCTGCCGCCGCGGCTGGCGCCATACCAGCTGGCGATCGTGCCGATATTCAAAACCGACGACGAAAAAGCTACGGTGATGGAGAATGCGAGAAGGTTGCAGCGCGAGCTGATTGACGCAGGCGTGCGCGTGAAGATGGACGAACGCGAGGGCGTCAGCCCTGGCTTCAAATTCAACGACTGGGAAATGCGCGGAGTGCCGCTGCGGCTGGAGCTGGGGCCGAAAGATGTGGCGAAAGGGTCGGTGGTGCTGGCGCGGCGGGACCGTCCGGGCAAGGAAGGGAAGTCGTTCGTCTCGCAGCAGGGGATCGGCGCGTCGGTGGTTCAGCAATTGGAGGAGATTCAGCAGGCGCTGTTCGATCGCGCGCTAGCGTTCCGCAAATCGAAAACGGTGGACGCGGCGGACTACGGAGAGTTGAAGAAGGCGGTCGAGAGCGGGTTCGCGTTTTCGTGGTGGTGCGGCGGCGAAGATTGCGAGGCGAAAATTAAGGAAGAGACGAAAGCCACCATGCGGTGCATTCCCGTCGAGCAGCCGGGCGGTGCGGGGAAGTGCGTTTACTGCGGGAAAGACGCGCGCGAACGAGCGATTTTCGCCAAGGCGTATTAGTCCGCCGGATTGCAATTCGTGGCGCCGGACCGCAGCGGCTGAAGCCGATTCGATATTGCGCAGGATTCGGCACGGTTGAAACCGTGCCTGACGAAATCGTAGGTTGTCACGCAGGAACGCTAACAGGACATGCGCAACGGGAAAGCTAAGAAGCGGCGGCCGCGTGCTGCGTCGGGGCACGTTGGGAACGGGCTGCCGAGCCGAAGAGCACTGGAGCGCGCGCTGGCGGCTGCGGGTGATCCGCGCCGAGCCGTGGGCGTGGCGAAGTTTTTCAAGACGGGTAAGGGCGAATATGGCGAGGGCGACCGGTTCATTGGGATTAAGGTGCCGGCGTTGCGCGCGATCGCGCATCAATACGTCGGGCTCGGCTTCGGCGATTTGAGTATCCTGCTCGCTTCGCCGATTCACGAATACCGGCTGGCGGCGCTGGAAATTCTGGTGGCGCAATTCGAGCGCGGGGACGAGGCGCGCCGCGAGCGAATCGTTTCGTTTTATCTGCGGCAAACCTCGCGAATGAACAATTGGGATCTGGTGGATGCGGCGGCGCCGTACATTTTAGGCGAACATCTGAAGGCGCGTCCGAGGCAGGTGCTGGACCGTTTGTCGAAATCGCGAAATTTGTGGGAGCGGAGGATTGCGATCGTTTCCACGCTGGCGCTCATACGAGACGGAGAGATCGCGGAGACCTATCGCATCGCAGGCAAGCTGCTGGCCGACGAACACGATTTGATCCACAAGGCGGTCGGATGGGCGCTGCGCGAGACGGGAAAAGTATCTACCGAAGAGCTCACCGCATTCCTGCGCGAAAATTATCAGCGCATTCCACGCACGGCGTTGCGCTATGCCATCGAGCGGTTTCCCGCCGCTCAGCACAAGCGGATGCTCGCCGGCGAGTTTAGTTAGATCACGGCGTTGATCTCCGCGGGCTTGCAATTGTAACGAACGCCGGACCTCAGCGGCTGGGGGCGCGTCGACGTTGCGCTAGTTACGGCACGGTTCCCTGGCGAAATCATCTGTTCATCGCGCAAGCTCTGAAGCGCCAATGCGGCGAACTAAATTTCGCAGCTCTCTGTGTGATAGCGGAAAAAAACGGGAGCTTCGGCGGCTGACCAGTTTGCGGAAAGAGTGTGCGGGACTTGAGAGCGCTTCGCGCGGATGAAACAGCGCGAAGGGACGCGCGCCGTCGCGCGCGTCTGTGCGGCAGGACAAAAGGCGCCCTGCCTCCCCCGACTGAAGATCGGGGGCTTCCACTTCCTGAAGCCGGCCGCTTTCACTTCCTGAAGTCGAGGGCTTTCACATCCTGAATCCGGGGGCTGCGGTGGCCGTCGCCGCGAGCGGGGCGAGTTGCACTGCCGCTGGCGGCGAGCGCAGCAGGTCTGCACCCGTTTACTGATCGTAAACAGAGACTGCGCGTCGCACTACACGCAATTCAGGCGCGGTGGTAGCGTAGTGGCTGTGAATGGCGCAGAAAAAGTCGATGGCGGCACGCAAGCCCAGCCGCGCGCCCCACGCCGGGCGGAGCACGGCGGATCGAAGATCAACCTTTTCTTCACCTTGCTGATATTGGGTGCCATGGCCGTCGCGGCGGTCAAGATTGCGCCCGCATATATCGATAACTATCAGTTTCAGGACGCCATCAATACGGAAGCCCAGTACGCGCTAAGCAGCTACCCCAAAAAGACGAACGACGACATTCGCCAGGAAGTGTGGAAAAAGGCGGAAGATTTGAACATTCCGGCGAAGCCCGAGGACATTCAGCTAGACACGTCCAGCGGCACGATTAGCATATCCCTGGATTATTCGATACCGGTCGACTTGTACGTTTACCAATTCACCCTACAATTTCATCCCCACGCAGACAACCATACCATCTAGAATAGTAGTCCATTAGAGTAGGCCACTCGGAATGACTTGTCTGGCAGAAGTAGCTACTTATCCCGGCTCGTGGCGGACGCCGGAGATGGCGATGATAGGCGACGACGCGCCCGCCCAGCTGCGTCTCACCACCCCGGAATGCAGAGTTTCTTGGGGGCTCCGGCTGGCGGGTTTCCGTGAGTTAGCAAAGTAAACGGAGAGACGGATTGCGCGTTCGCATTGCAAGAGGCTTTTTCACATCTGGGTTCGGCATTTCCCTGCTGGTTGTGGTGCTGGCGGTTCTGCTGGCAGGCGCGGGGTTTGTAGGCTACTACTACGTTTCCTTCGGGCACTTGATTGACCAGCGGCTCACCGGCCACATTTACCACAACACCTCTCAACTGTATTCGGCGCCGGGCCACATCTACGTGGGCGAATCGCTGCCAGAGAACGAGCTGACCAACTATTTGCTGAATGACGGCTATCAGGAAGGTCCCGCCAAGGGAGCGCCGGGCGAAGTGCTGGTGAAAAACTCGGCGGTGCAGATTCTTCCCTCGGAGAGTTCGTATTTCAAGGGCGGCAACGCGCTGCGCGTGGATTTCACCGGCGCGGAAGTTTCCGCAATCAGCGAGATTCCCAACGGCGCACAGCTGCAGTCGGCGGAAATCGAGCCGCAACTCATCACCAATCTTTTCGATAGCTCGCGCGAAAAGCGGCGCGTGGTGCAGTACAGCGATTTGCCTCCGGTGATGATTCATGCGGTGCTGGCGGCGGAAGACAAGCGCTTTTTCCAGCATGGGCCATTCGACATCGTGAGGGTCGTGGGCGCGGCGATGTACGACATCGGCCGCGGCTATCGGGCGCAGGGCGCCAGCACCATCGACATGCAGGTGGCGCGCACTTTCTTTTTCACCACCAAGCGCGAATGGAGCCGGAAATTGAAGGAAACGCTGATGGCCTTTGAGATCGATCAGCGTTTTTCGAAGCAGCAGATTTTTCAGCTGTACGCCAACGACATCTATTTGGGCAATCGCGGCAGCTTTTCGATCCGCGGATTCGGCGAAGGCGCGCAAGCCTATTTCGGCAAAGACGTGAGGCAGGTGGATGCGGGCGAGGCGGCGTTCCTGGCGGGAATCATCCGCGCCCCGAACCACTACTCGGAGGCGGAGCGGCATCCGGGCCGCGCCTACGAAGCGCGCAATCGCGTGCTGACGCAGATGCTGGAGGATGGCTACATCACCGCGGCGCAAGAAAAAGCGGCCAAGGCCGAAAAGCTGAAGTTCGTCAACGGCGGCGCTTCCAGCAGCACCGCTCCCTATTTTGTGGATATGGTCAAAGACCACTTGCTGGAAAAATTCACTCCCGCCGATTTGGAAAATGAGAGCCTGCGCGTCTACACCACCATCGATCCGGACTTGCAGCGCGACGCTACCGAAGCGGTGCAGATCGGGATGGAAAGCGTCGACAAGCTGCTGGCGCGGCGTTACGCGATCTGGAAGCGCAAAGGGCAGGCCGTGCCGCATCCGCAAGTTGCACTGGTGGCAATCGATCCGCGCACCGGCGCGATCCGCGCGCTGGTGGGAGGGCGAGATTACGGCCAGAGTCAGTTCAATCACGCGCTGGCCAGCCGCCAACCGGGATCGGTATTCAAGCCGGTGGTTTACGCAGCCGCCCTGGACGATGCGATCGAGGGCCTGCAGCCGGTGATAACTCCCACAACCACCGTGGTGGACGAGCCGACCACATTCGAGTTCGACGGCAACGAGTACACGCCAAACAATTACGGCGAGGAATTTTTTGGCACGGTGACGGTTCGGCAGGCGCTGATGCATTCGCTGAACGTGGCCACCATCAAAATTGCGCAGATGGTCGGCTATCAGCGCGTGGTGGATATGGCGCGGCAGCTGGGAATTAAAAACACGATTCTGCCCACGCCGGCGATGGCGCTGGGCACTTACGATATGACGCCCGTCGACGTGGCCGCCGCGTATACGGCATTCGCCGATGGCGGCATTCGCGCCGAGCCGCTGTTTATCCGTAGCGTGGTGGCGTCGGATGGCAGCGTGCTGGAGTCGAATTCTCCACAGACGCGGGCGGTACTCGATCCGCGCGTGGCGTTTCTGGTGACCAGCCTGATGGAGGGCGTGATCGACCAGGGAACTGGCAGCGTGGTCCGCGATCTGGGATTCAAGGCGCCCGCTGCGGGAAAAACCGGCACTTCGCACGATGGCTGGTTTGCCGGTTACACGTCGAATTTGGAATGCGTGGTGTGGGTGGGATTTGATGACGACCGGGACATTGATTTGACCGGAGCGCAGACGAGCGCGCCGATTTGGGCGGAGTTCATGAAACGCGCGGTGGAGCTGCCGCAGTATCGTAATACGCAGCCGTTCACGCCACCGCCTGGCATCGTGCAGTCGATGATTGACCCGCAGAGCGGCCAACTGGCCACGCCATCGAGCACCCAGACGGCCGAGGAATACTTCATAGCCGGGACCGAGCCGACCCAATACAGCGATTTGCAGGGAGGCAGCGTCTCGCAATCCGCGCCCGTGTCATGGCTGGAGCATCTGTTCGGAAAGGGTGCGAATCCGCCGCCACCCTCCGCGCAAGGCACGTTGCCCAATCCCGCCAAGGGCGCGAACAACAACCCGAATGAGCCGCAGACGGCGCAGCAACCGGCGCAAAACGCTGAAGGGCAGCCAGAGCAGCAGCCGGAAAAGAAAAAAGGCATCTTCGGCAAGATTTTTGGTATCTTCGGCGGAGACAACAAGCAGCCGCCGGACAAGTCGAAGTAGCTGCCGCAAGTTCAGGCAGGCGAGCTGCACTAGGTGCTGGGCTATGAAACGTTTGGCCCTTCTCGCCGTCCCGCTGTTTTTCCTTCTATATGTGACTGGTGCGGCCCGCGCGCAGCAGGCTTCGAACGCGCCGAACTCCGCCCAGGAGACAGCCGCATCCGAGAGCACGCAACCTCCGCCGATGACTCCGCAGCAAGTTGCCCTGATGCGCGCGGACATTCTGATGGCGCGCAAGGAATACGCCACGGCCGCGGATGCCTACAAGCAGATATTGAAAGGTGACCGAAAAGACTCCGCGTTGCTCAACAAAATCGGTATGGCCTATCAGCAGATCGGCGATATGCATCAGGCCGAGCGCTATTACAAACGAGCCTGGAAGTTCGATAAGCATTTCTCCAACGCGATGAACAATCTAGGAACTGTTGAATATGGCAGGAAGCGCTATAAGAGCGCCATCAAGGATTACCGCCGAGCGTTGAAGGTGGGCACGGATCTAGCCACAATTTACAGCAATCTCGGTTTCGCATATTGCGGCCGGAAGGAATATCTGAGCGCCACTACGGCGTTCAGCAAGGCGCTGGCGATCGATCCCACGATTTTCGACCACAGAGGGGAATTCGGCTCGCTGTTTCTGGAGCGTTCAGCGCCCGATCAAGCGACCATTTACTTCCTGATGGCGCGGTCGTATGCCAAGCTGGGCGACGCCAAGCAAACCGCTCACTACCTCAAGCTGGCTCGCGATGATGGATATAAATCAATGCACAGCGCCGAAAGCGATCCGGCGTTCAAACGCGTGATTGGCGACCCGCAGGTGCAAGAAATTGTGCGCACACCAGCGCCCTTTGCGATTGCCGGACGACCGGCGCGGAATTGAACCCAGGCTTCGCGAATTCACGTCCCTGTGTGGGTAAGGATCGGCTTTCTTGTAGCGGTACGCCGCAAGAGGGATTCTTCGTCGCTTCGCTCCTCAGTATGACAACGTCGCTTCGCTCGCCGTTTTCCGGAGTCCGGAAACCGGACCTCAGAATGTCAATCTCATGCGGCAGTTTGCGTTCCAGGTGCAAAGCGTGCGTTCGCCTCGGCCGGTGGCGCATAGGAAACGGCGAAGACTTCGGCATTTGGTAATGTATAATGCCGTTCTGTGAAGACATCCCAGTCCCGGCGATGGTCTCGGCGCCGTGTGTGGCTGCTGGCGCTGGTGATTGCGGGACTGTCGGCTGTTCCGTTGCTTCGCGGAGTGGCGCGCGCGGCATCTCCGGGCGCGGCTGTATCTTCTTCCTCGAATTCCTCCAAAATAGTTGAGCTGCGCCTTTCCGGCGAAGTCGAGCCCGTGATGGCGGAGTACATCACCAACGGTATCGCGCAGGCGAATAACGAGGATGCCAAGCTGATCCTGATCACCATGGACACGCCTGGCGGCCTGGACACGTCCATGCGCAAGATCATTCAGTCGATCTTGCAGTCGCAGGTTCCTGTGGTGACGTATGTGTATCCCACCGGGTCGCGCGCGGCGTCGGCTGGATTTTTCATTTTGCTTTCGGCGGACGTGGACGCCATGTCTCCAGGGACGGAAACGGGCGCGGCATCACCGATCGAGGAAATCGGCGGCGCCACGGTGCAGATCGATCCCACGTTGCGGGCGAAAATTGTGAACGACGCGGAAGCGTTTTTGCGCAGCTACGTCAGCAAGCGCGGGCGCAACGTTAGCCTTGCCATGACGGCGGTGAGCGACGCCAAGGCGTTTAGCGATTCGGAGGCGCTCAAAGGCAACTTGATCGACCTGATCGCCACGTCGCCAGAAAATCTGCTGGCGCAGCTCAACGGACGCACCATCGCGCGTCTGGACGGGACCAAGGAAACGCTATCGCTGCCGAATCCGGTGATCGTGCCGATCGGAATGAGCGGCCGCGAACGGTTTTTGTCGCGCATCGTGCAGCCGGATGTTTTCTTCGTGCTGCTGATTATCGGCGTGCTCGGGCTCTACGCCGAATTCACGCATCCCGGCATGTTCGCTCCGGGAGTGGTCGGCGCGATTGCGCTGGTGCTGGCGCTTTTCGCCATGCACTTGCTGCCGGTGAATTTTACGGGCCTAGTATTGATTGTCGGCGCGATGGTGCTGTTTATCCTGGAAGCCAAATTTCCGACGCACGGCATCCTGGGCGTTGGAGGAGTGATCGCCATGGTGCTGGGTGCGCTGATGCTGATTCGCACGCCGCTCACCGGCATGGGAGTGAGCCTCGGCGTGGCGCTGGGAGTGGCGCTGCCATTTGGCGTACTGATTATCGTGCTGATGCGGCTGGTGCTGCGGTCGCACCATTGGAAGCAATCGACGGGCAAAGAGGAACTGGTGGGGACGGAAGCCGAAGTGGTGCAGCCGATCGGCGCGGCTGGCTCGGCGGGATTGGTTCGAATTCATGGGGAACTGTGGCGAGCGGTCGTGTCTGACGGGCCGGTGCCGCAGGGCGTGCACGTGCGAGTGAAAAAAATAAACGGACTGACGCTCGAAGTCGAGTCGATCGAGCCACCGCAGGCGAAATAAGCGCAAGACGCAAGGGGAGGGGACGATGAACGTGGTATCGGTCGTGTTCGGATTTTGCGTAATCGTTTTTCTGATCTGGTTTTTCAATTCGGTGTACGTGATCAAGGAGTGGGAGCGCGGCGTGGTGCTCCGGTTGGGCCGGATGGCGCCCGAACCCAAGGGTCCCGGCTTGCGGATCGTGGTGTGGCCCATCGACAAGCTCACACGCATTTCGCTTCGCGTGGACACTGTGGAGGTGCCGCCTCAGGACGTAATCACGCGCGACAATGTATCGGTAAAGGTCAACGCGGTCTGTTATTTTCGTGTGTTGGACGCCAACCGCGCGATTTCGCAGGTGCAAAATTACCTCTACGCAACTTCGCAGCTGGCACAGACCAACCTGCGCAGCGTGGTCGGGCAGTTCGAGCTCGACGAGATCCTCTCGGAGCGCGAAAAGGTCAACGCCAAGCTCCAAATTATCCTTGACCAGGATGCCGACCCCTGGGGTATCAAGGTAACGAAGGTCGAAGTGAAGCAAGTCGACATTCCGGAAAACATGCAGCGCGCCATCGCGCGGCAAGCGGAAGCGGAGCGCGAGCGCCGAGCGAAGATTATTAACGCGGACGGCGAATTTCAGGCGTCGGCGCGGCTTTCTCAGGCGGCCGAAGTGCTGGAGAAGCAGCCGGTGTCGGTCCAATTGCGGTATTTGCAGACGCTGGCGCAGATCGGGACGGAGAAGAACACCACGGTCGTGTTCCCCGTTCCCATGGATCTGGTGACCTACTGGATGCAGAAAGCCGGGGACAAAAAGTAAAACACGATGGCGGGAAGCGGAAAACGCGGCGGCGAGCGTGTGCTGGAAAGCCGGCACCTGGTGGGTCTATTCCTGGGCGTAGTATTGCTTTGCGGCGTCTTTTTCACGCTTGGGTACGTGATGGGTAAGACGCAGTACGGAGGCGCGGTGCATGCGGCGTCGTCCGCTGATAGCGGTGGCGCCATTGCGGACGCGCCGGTGCGCAGGGCGCGCCTGAAAGCGAAGCAGGCGGAGAACTCGTCCGCGGCGGTTCCGTCCTCGGCAGCCCCCAGCCCCAACGCTTCGGAATGGGATTTTTACGGCAACAAGCAGGACAACGACGACCATCTGCAGCCCGCGCCAAAGACCTCTTCGCCATGGACATCGTCTTCCCCGGCTGGGGCCGCGCCTGCGGCCAAGCCGGCAGAGTCCGAGCCCAGAGAAACTCCGACGGCGGCGCGATTTCGTGCTCCGCGAATCGCGCGAGGAGCAATCGTGTTGCAGGTCGCCGCGCTTAGTCACCAGGGCGACGCTCTGGCCATGGCGGAAGTGCTGCAGAAAAAAAGGTTTCCGGCGTTCGTGATTACACCCGGCAGCGACAGATTCTATCGAGTGCAGGTTGGTCCCTATCGCAACGAGCGGTCTGCCGCGAACGCCAGAAGGGCGCTTGAACGGGCCGGATTTAAGGCTATTATGAAACGCTGAATGAATTTCTCCTGGTACACGCGTGTGCTGCTCGCGGTGGCGAGCGGAGTGGTCCTCGCACTTTCCTTTCCTAACTACAATTTCTCGCTATTGGCGTGGGTTGCGGTCGGATTGCTGACGCTTGCGTCCTGCGGCGCGAAGCTCTGGGGCGCGCCGCTCTATGGCGTGCTCAGCGGGCTCGCGTTTTATCCGCTCAGCGTGCGGTGGATGGACGTAGTGGTGCGCCAATATGGCGGAGCGAGCTGGTGGGCTTCGGCGGGAATCCTCGGCTTGGTGGCGCTGACGGGCGGCTTGTACGCCGCCATTTTTACAACAGGCGTCGCGCTGGCTTCGCGGAAAGGCCGAGTGCTGGCGTGCGTGCTGGCGCCGTTTTTGTGGGTAGCGGTCGAGGTCTTGCGCGCCAGTATGCCGATTATCGGCTTTCCCTGGAACCTGATCGGCTACGCGGCCAGCGGCAATCTGGCGCTGGTGCAGTTGACCACGATTACCGGGATTTACGGGCTGAGCTTCGTGGTGGCGGGATTCGGAGCATTCCTCGCGTATGCGATTCTTGCCGGAACGCAGCGCGCCTGGAGAGGTCTGATCGTGACGGCGGCGGCGCTAGTATTGATAGCTTTCGGCGGAAAATATTTTGTGCCGCGCGCCACGCCGCACTACGAAGCGCATCTGGTGCAGACCAATTTTGAGGAGTATTACAACTATCCCCGTGATTGGATGCAGCGGCACGCCAAGGATCTCGATCAACTGCACGACATCAGCGTAGACGCGGCAAAACGCGAGCCGGGTCTGATCGTCTGGCCCGAGGTTCCGGCGCCGTTCACGTTTCAGAATCCCGATTTCGCGGTGCGAGCCGAGAAGATCGCGCAGGATTCCGGCAGCGATTTTCTGGTGGGCATCGTCGACTGGCGCAGGAACGCCGATCATCAATGGCAGGCCACCAACACCGCGACGCTGATCGACCCCTCCGGCCAGCGCGTGTTCAGCTATGATAAGATTCATTTAGTGCCGTTTGGTGAATACGTGCCGTTTCGCCAGTGGCTTGGTTTCGCGGGAAGTTTGGTTGCCGATATCGGCGACTTCACGCCTGGGCACGAATACTCCGTTGGAAAAATTCCCGGCGGCAAATTCGGCGTTTACATCTGTTACGAGGGCGTGTTTCCCGGTTTGGTGCGTCACTTTACGGTGCACGGCGCGCAGCTCTTGATCAATATTTCGGACGATGGCTGGTTTGGGCGAACGTCGGCGTCCGCGCAGCACGCCATGATGGAGCGCGTGCGCGCGGTGGAAAATCGCCGCTGGCTGCTGCGCGATACCAACGACGGCTACACGATGGACGTCGATCCCTACGGCCGCACCGTGGCGGAATTGCCCGCGCACGTTCGCGGGCAGCTCGACGCGCCGTATGGATTCCGTTCGGAGATGACTCCGTACGCGCGCTTCGGCAATTGGTTCGCCTGGCTGTGCGTGCTGGCATCTGTGGGGTTGATCGGCGTATCGGTACTCCGTGGCCGCGACCGGCAAAGTGGGGCGCCGACTGAGCCTCCGCGAATCAAAATGCACGCATAAACTTCGAATTCTGGATGGCTGAATAGCACATGCCCGAACATATAGAAGACTTGCAGCAGCGCTACACCGAACTCGCCAAGCGCATCGAACTCGTGCGGAGTTATCTTTGACGTTCCCACCGCGCAGACCAAATTAGCGGAAATCGAAAAAACATCTTCGGCGCCCGATTTCTGGCAGGACCAGGAAAAGGCCCAGACCGTGCTGCAGGAGCGCAAGCAGCTGGATGACCGCGTCAACGCGGGCACATTGCTGGCCGCCAAGGTCAGCGATCTGGACACGTATTTTCATCTGGCGCACGAGGAGTCGAACAGCGAGCAGCGCGACTCCTTGCTGGAAGATGTTGCCAAGGAGCTCGCGGCGCTCGATGACTACGTTTCCGGTCTTGAGACCAAGACGCTGCTTTCCGGCGAGAGCGATGCTCTCAACGCCATCCTCACCGTAAATTCCGGCGCGGGCGGAATTGACTCGCAGGACTGGGCGGAGATGCTTCTGCGCATGTACCTGCGCTGGGCGGAGGGCAAAGGTTTTCGCGCCACCGTGCTGGATAGCTCCCCCGGTGAAGAAGCGGGCATTAAATCGGCCACGGCGCGGATCGAAGGCGAGAACGCCTACGGCATGCTCGCGGGCGAAAGCGGCGTGCACCGCCTGGTGCGCATTTCGCCGTTCGATCAGCAGGCGCGGCGGCACACGTCGTTCGCTTCCGTCTTCGTGATTCCGGAAATCGACGACCGCATCGAGATCGTGGTGCGTCCTGAAGACTTGCGCATCGACACGTTTCGCGCCGGCGGCCACGGCGGACAGAACGTGAACAAAGTGGAATCGGCGGTGCGCTTCACGCATTTGCCCACGGGTATCGTGGTGCAGTGCCAGAACGAGCGCAGCCAGCACAAGAACCGCGAATTCGCCATGAAAGTGCTGAAATCGCAGCTCTACGAGCTAGAGCTCGATAAGCGGCGCGCCGAGGCTCATAAGCTGGACGCGTCGAAGCCGGAGATCAGCTTCGGCAGCCAGATTCGATCGTACGTGTTGCAGCCGTATCAGATGATCAAAGATCATCGCACGAAATTCGAACGCGGCGACGTGCAGAAGGTTTTTGACGGCGACCTCGATCCATTTATTCACGCCTACCTGATGTATCGCCGCGAATCCGGCGAGCGGTAGCAAGCGGCCGGCAGTTTTGAGACGCCCCGCTTGAGCTCGACCGAGCCACGCGCCTTCCCACCTCGTCTTGCGAGCGTGGGACACCCGCAGAACATCCTCTGTCGTTAATTGCCGGGGTGGTATCATGCGCCGGCGGGGCCCCTCCTTTATGCAAGAGTGGGTGACCCTCATACGAGTAGCGAGGCAGGGCAATCTTGAAACGCCGGACCAAAAATTTGATGTGCGGGTGGCTCGGTGTCTTCTTAGTCGTTGTGTGGGTACTGATCTACGCGGCCCCACCGATTTACGCGTCGCTATGGCACCTCGTGCATGGAAGCACAATACAGTGCGGGGACTTTCTCGTTCCCGTTCCCAATAATTGGTGGGCGGCAAATCAGAAATGTACCCTTACTACCGCATCGCCGGAATACACTCTTGGGAGCCACCGACCCGTGCAACTATTCCTTCGTGATCCCATAGCCGCGGCCGACGACGCCACGTGGGGGAGTGCCGTCATCACTAGACTTAAACAACATGGCATCGCGGCGTACCATAGCACCACCTTGAGCGTTGGCGGCATCCGAACCACCTGCCTCGAATTTAGAACGCCCACTTCGGTGGATCGTTCGAATATTGGTTGCAATGTTCACCGTCACATGACTATCGTCCTCTATTATTATGACGACGACCCGCAAATGAAGACGAGGTTTTATCAGATACTAGCCACGATTCGGCCAGTTGGGCCCTCACGATAGAGTCACTCTCAGCGGAGAGGCCACGCTCGCAAGGTGCGCATAGAGTTGCTCCGTTCCGGTTGCAATTTGCGCCATTTAACCGGCTTTTCTGCTTGTTCCCTGCATCCAATTGACAGTATTTTAAGCTGCATGGTACCGTTCGTTGTTTGATTGCACCTAAGTAGGCGCGTTTTTGACCCGCTAATCGCCTGTCACCTCCTGGGAGGGAACTGCTTTGGCACATGACGAGAAGTTTCTCTTTACGTCGGAATCCGTGACCGAAGGTCACCCCGACAAGATTGCCGACCAGATTTCCGATTCCGTGCTGGACACGGTGATGCAGCACGACCCGATGGGCCGCGTGGCCTGCGAGACGCTGGTCACCACTGGCCTCGTAGTCATAGCAGGCGAGATCACCATCAAGAAAGAAGCGCGCGGCTCCCTGGAATACGAGCGCATTGCGCGCGACGTGATCAACGACATCGGCTACAACCGCGCCAAGTACGGTTTTGACGGCGATACCTGCGGCATTCTTTCGGCGGTAAAGCCGCAGTCTCCCGACATCGCCATGGGCGTGGACACGGGCGGAGCGGGCGATCAGGGCTTGATGTTCGGTTACGCTTGCAATGAAACCCCCGAACTGATGCCCATGCCCATCGAGTTGGCTCACAAGCTGTGCATGAAGCTTTCCGAAACCCGCAAGAAGAATGTGGTCGATTTTCTCCGCCCGGATGGCAAATCGCAGGTTTCCGTCGAGTACGCCAATGGCCGCCCGGTGCGCGTCGATACCGTAGTCATTTCGACGCAGCACGGCGATCACGCCTCGCACTCGCAGATCCGCGAAGCGATCATCGAAAACGTGATCAAGCCGGTGATCCCTCGCGAAATGTTCGACAAAACCACCATCCACGTGAATCCCACTGGCCGCTTCGTCACCGGTGGTCCGATGGGCGACGCCGGCCTGACCGGACGGAAGATTATCGTGGATACCTACGGCGGCTACGGCCGACACGGCGGCGGCGCCTTCTCCGGCAAAGATCCTTCGAAAGTGGACCGGTCGGCGTGCTACATGGCCCGCTACATCGCCAAGAACCTGGTGGCCGCTGCGCTGGCAACCAAAGTGGAAGTGCAGCTGGCATATGCGATCGGCGTGGCCGAGCCTGTGTCGGTGATGGTGGATACCTTCGGCACTGGAACGCTCCCGAATTCGCAGATCACCGAACTGATTCGCGGATTCTTCAAATTGACGCCCAAGGGCATCATCGAAACGCTCGACTTGCGGCGTCCCATCTATCGCGCCACGGCGGCTTATGGACATTTCGGCCGCACCGGCCCGGGCTTCACTTGGGAACGCACGGACAAAGCTGACGCCATCCGCAAGGAAGCCGCTTCGCGCGGCGCCGTGATGGCCACTCGTTAATTTTTTGCGCCTCTACTCGCTATCGAAAGGGAGTACTTCGTGGAAACAGCGACAAAAGTGAAGTCCGATGTAAAAGATATCGCGCTGGCGGAGCAGGGCAAGCGCCGCATCGAATGGGCCAATCAGCACATGCCCGTGCTACAGCTGATTCGCAAGCGTTTCATCAAGGAACAGCCGCTCAAGGGCGTGCGCGTGTCGGCCTGCTTGCACGTAACCAGCGAAACCGCGAATCTGGCGATCACGCTTCGCGACGGCGGCGCGGACGTGGTGCTCTGTGGCTCGAACCCGCTTTCGACGCAGGACGACGTAGCTGCGTCGCTGGTCCGCGACTACAGCATTCCGACCTTCGCCATCAAGGGCGAAGACAACGACACGTATTATTCGCACATCGCGGCGGCGATCGATCACAAGCCGCAGATCACGATGGACGACGGCGCGGACCTGGTGACCACACTCGCGACCAAGCATCCGGAACTGGTCGCGAATGTGATCGGCGGCACGGAAGAGACCACCACTGGCGTGATCCGGCTGCGCGCGATGGCGAAGGACGGTTCGCTGAAATATCCGGTGATCGCCGTGAACGACGCGCTGACCAAGCATTTCTTCGACAATCGCTACGGCACGGGCCAATCGACGCTCGACGGCGTGATCCGCGCGACGAATCTTTTGCTCGCCGGATTGAAACTCGTGGTCGCAGGCTACGGGTGGTGCGGACGCGGCGTGGCGATGCGCGCCAAGGGTCTTGGCGCGGATGTGATCGTTACGGAAATTAACCCCACAAAGGCCATCGAAGCGGTGATGGATGGCTTCCGCGTGATGCCGATGAACGAAGCAGCGAAGATTGGCGACATCTTCGTCACCGTTACGGGAAACAAGTCGGTGATCGCGCACGAGCACTTCGAACGGATGAAGGACGGCGCGGTGGTCTGCAACTCCGGCCACTTCAACGTCGAAATCGATATTCCGGCGCTCGATCGGCTTTCCAGCGGAAAGAAAATCGCCCGCCCGTTCGTCGAGGAATACACGACGAAGGACGGCCGCCGCATCTACTTGCTGGGCGAAGGACGCCTGATCAATCTCGCCGCCGCCGAGGGGCACCCGGCTTCCGTGATGGACATGAGCTTCGCCAACCAAGCGCTCTCCGCCGAGTACATGATCAGGCACTCGAAAGAGCTAAAGAACCAAGTGTACGCGGTTCCCGAGCACCTGGACCAGCAGATTGCCAAGCTCAAACTCGAATCGATGGGCGTATCGATCGATAAGCTCACGCCCGAGCAGGAGCACTACTTGGCATCGTGGAACGAAGGTACGTAAACCGCCCGCGATTTAATTGGAACGCATTCTCGAACCCCCAGGAGCAGCATTCCTGGGGGTTTTGTTTTTGCCCTTGCCGCAACAAGTGTCTGAGAAATCTTCGCTGGCGGGAATTCGCCCTATGGGCGCCGCGTGATCTGCGACACATCCTTCCTCAGAGAATAAATCTAAGGTATTTTTCGGTAGATTCCGGGGAATATGCCGCGCCCTGGCATCTACTCCGTGCATCCAACCTTTAGGTATAGGACTGAGGGAGGATTCGATTATGAAGGCAGACATCTCGGAGTTTCTTGGCGGTACCGCTAACGTGGCGGCGAAAGTCGGCGGGGTGGTGGTCGATGGCGCGATGGTGGCCAAAGACGGTGTCGTTGACGGCGCGAAGGCGGTGAAAGTCGCCGCTGTAAGCAGCGCGAAGGCCGTGAAGGTCGCCGCAGCTCACAGTTATGACGCAGCAGGAACCGCTGTGTCCGCGACGGGTCGGCAAATTCGCCGTAAGCCGGTGATGTCCGTTTTGGTCGCGATTGGCGCGGGATTTGTGTTCGGGCTGCTGATTGGCCGAAAGACCAAAGACTAGCGCTCGCGTTCGATGAATCGAAGCGCATCTAGCCGCTGGATGTCTCCGCGGGCGAATGCCGGGGCGCGTGCGTGGGACGCAGTTCTACTTTCTGATGGAAACTTTTGACGATGCAGGTGTGTTGATCGGCGCCGTCCGGCTGGGTGTGGACGGCGCTCTGCTTCTCGATTCGAGTTTCAGAAATCGCTAGCTCGCAATCTGGACGGAATCCCGGTTCATCACCAGCCGATTTCGCAATCGTTTGAGCTTCGTTCGCAGCTGGTCAGGGTCCATTCCCGCGGACTTGCACACAGCGTGAAAATCCTTTTGGTCCTGGAAGAGATATTCCTCAGCTTGCCGCTTGGACCGTAACGGGCCCCACATCCATTCTTGAATGGTGGTCAAAAGCACTGCTTGCCACAACCGCTTCTCCGATATTCCGTCCACATGCCCAAAGGGCATCGCCGTTGCTGACATGAGTCCCCCTCTAATTTCCGGCGGCTGGATTCCGTGTGAACTTCGCAGGGACTGAAAGCAATGGCATAGCCGAAGTATAGCGGGCTAATTTGTTTGCGCCGGAGTTGTGCTCTTATGGTGAATGCCTAACGTGCTGAGGGGGCGAGTGTTGTTTGCTGCGGAACGCTGGACGCGCGCCGTACCAATTTCCATAGGCTTCGAGCAGTACTTTGACCGGACAAATCTTCCCGGTGCTTGGTTAACTTTGCTCGGTAACGACTTTGAAAGAGGGAAGTACGTAGGCTCTGTTTTCAGAATGGATTCAGAGCGAGTATTTTAGGACTTCGCTAAAACAGTCGCCTCGGGGACCCACTCGTTCGCCGGGCGCATTACGCCGCAGTCGAGGCATCGCGTGGTGGAGAAGCGTGCCGAGCAGTTGGGACAAATAGCCTGGGTTTCAAACATGTCGAAGGGCTGCTTGCAGAGCCCGCAGAGCCAGAAGCGCCCAACCGGCGGCGCGGTATGGCAAGAAGGGCACGCATAGCCAACATGCCGCGGCAACTTGGCGATCTTTGCCAGCGCCTGGGCGTGCCGCAGCCCGGTCCAGCAATTCGTCAGAATGAATATGGCGATGATGGCAATCCAGGTCGATTTCGATTCGAACGCCCAGAAGATCAGCCCGGCCGCCCCGACGAACCCGACCCACACCGCCCACTGCAAGCTCCGCGCCCGGCCCACCGCGAACCACAGCAGCGAACGCAGGATCTGCCCGCCATCCAGCGGGTAGATTGGCATCATGTTGAAAACCAGCAGCAACACGTCGATTTCCAATACGGCGCGCAAGAACATGTAAAGATTCGGCATGATGCTGGCCCATCCGAGCGCATGGCTCGCAAACACCAGCGCCAGCAGCACTGGAACGAGCGCCACGTTGACCAGCGGTCCCGCCGCGATACTCCACAGCGTTGCGCCAGGCCGTTGCGGCGGATTCACGTACGCCACGCCGCCCAGCGGCCACAGCACGATTTGATCCGGCGTCCCACCTACCTGACGGCAAGCGAGTGCGTGTCCATACTCGTGCATGGTCACAATGGCGAAGAGAGCCAGATATTCCAGCACCTTCCAGCCGGGGGATGAATAATTCCCGAGGCTGTATCTGACCTCGATGATCGCCAGCAGAAACCACGACCAGTGGAGGAACAGGTCGATTCCCGCGAAACGGAAAAGATGGATGGCGCCCCGTCGTAAGAAAGTCATGGTTATTTCCATTGTATAGCAAAGCGACGCCAGATAGCCGCTCAACTAGAGCGGCGCTCGCAGCGAAAGGCGTGTCCGTAGCGATACTCAACGGATACCCAGCCCTAAATAACTGATGCTAAAGCGCTTGGTGACACGAGCCTGATACTGTCTAGTCACAGGTACAGTCGAAAAGGCTGTTCGTCACAGACACCACGCCGTACACTCGCATCTGGGTGGGACCCGCCACGAGCACCTCGCGATCCACACCGTCTGCTCTTGGGAGCGACTGTGAAAAAACTGAAATGCGTGTTGTCGCTTCCTGGCGACAACCTGTACCTGCGCGAACAAACATCTGCGGCTGAGGCGGCCGCCAGCCGCCTAGGCATGAGTTTGCAAGTACTCTCCGCCGACATGGATCCCATTCTGCAGAGCCAGCAATTGTTGGCGCTGGTGCAGGGGCAGGAATCGGAGCGCCCAGATGCTATTCTGCTGGAGCCGGTGAACGCTACCGGCTTGCCACGCGTGGCCGAAGCCGCCGTCTCGGCAGGCATCGCCTGGGTGGTCAGCAACGCACAGGTGGACTATATCGGGAAGCTTCGCAACAGGGCCAAGGCGCCGGTATTTCTTGTGTCGCAGGACCACGTGGAAATTGGACGGCTGCAAGGCCGCCAAATGGGCGCGCTGCTGCCTCAAGGCGGTTCGGTTCTCTATTTGCGGGGCCCGGCGATGAGTTCCATCGCTAGCCGGCGCTTCGAAGGGATCGAGCGCGGCAGGGCGCCCAAGGTGGAAATTAAGAGCGTGAAGGTCCAGGGCTCGGCGGCCGATAACGCATGCACGGCGGTCACTTCCTGGCTGACGCTTTCCACGGTGCGCGCGGAAGGTACTCGCCTGATTGTGTCGCAGAACGCTGATTTCATCTTCGGCGCGCGAAAGGCATTCGAAGCCAGAGCCGACGAGTCGGAGCGCGCCAAATGGCTGACTGTGCCGTGCCTCGGCGCAGGGGTTGCCAGCCAACTCAAGCCGCTGGTCGATCACGGCACGCTGCGCGGCGCGGTGATCACGTCCTTAACGATGGACACCGTGCTCGACACGCTCGCGCAGGCAATGAAGAAGGGCTCACAGCCTCCTGAACATACTTTCGTCGAGGCATATTCCTACCCATCGTTTGACGAACTCGCCAAAAAGCCCGTCATCGCGAAGCCGTAGCGCCGAAGAGCTCACCCGAAAGAGCAGGGACTCAGCCTTTCCTAAAAGCCGTGTGATACGCCTCCTATCGCGTGTCCGGCCGCGCGAAGGGATTGGACAGGAATGAACAGGCGCATTGCTATCTCGCGCGGGTCGATGTATCTTACGCGGCGCCAGCGGCTCCTAAAGCATGTAAACGGGGAATGGTCATCGTAAGGGGTCCGCTGGCAAAACCATCTAGGCGGTGCCAGTCATGACTCGAACGCATGCGCTTCTGATCGCCATGGTGCTCGTGCTCGCCGCGATTCCCGCTGCCGCTCAGCAGGGAAGCAAGATGGACGGGTCCAAAGCGACCGCATCGAAAGAAATCACCGGCACGGTGCAATCCTTCAGCGGCAATATTCTGGACGTGAAGCCTGCCACGGTGCATCCCGCCGTATGGATCACGATTCCCGCGGGCATGAAAGTCGATCGCGCCGCGCTCAAACCCGGCGTCCACGTCGCCGTGGAGGCGCGCTGGGACATGGTCACCTACATCGCGTTGAGGCCGCCTAAGATTATGGCCGCGAAAAAATCCGCGAACTAAAGCACCGCGAAGGTCGTCGGTGTTTCTCTGTCCAGGCCAACGGGGCCGGGCGGATTGCGCATTGAAAATCGTCCTCCGCGTATTAATATGCCGCCGCACATCCGGAGGCACTCTGATGCAACCGCAACGTATTCGCCGCAGTCTGCTTTTTTCTCTGCTCGCAGCAACCCTGCTCACGTACTCCGCCCAGGCGGCGAGCCCCAAGACTCACTGGATTCCCACGTGGATCGCCTCGCCCGAGAGCGCCATTATCAACTTGCCCGGTTTTGCGCGACGGCCCGCCGGCGCAAGCAATTCCGCCTCGGCGAATAATCGGCCTTTGTTTCCACCGCCGCCACCCGTAGAAAACCAAACCGTTCGTATGGTAGTCCGCACCAGCGTCGGCGGCTCGGAGCTGCGCGTGCAGCTTTCCAACGCATTCGGTCCGGCTCCGCTGGAAGTTGGCGCGGTGCACATCGCCCTGCAGGACAAAGGCTCGGCAATTGTCACTTCGTCCGATCACGCCCTCACGTTCAGCGGCCAGTCCTCGATTGTGATTCCCAAGGGCGCCGAGGTGCTCAGCGATCCGGTGGATATGAAAGTGGGGCCGCTCACGGATCTCACCATCAGCGTCTATATTTCCGGCAAAGCCGAGGATCCCACCGACCATCTAACCGGCTTGCACACCACGTACACCTCCGGCCCCGGCGATTTCACAGGCGCCGAATCGATCACTCCCGTGCGAACCAGCGAATCCTGGTATTGGATTTCTGCCGTGGACGTCCTCGCGCCGCAAAAGACCGGCGTCATCGTCGCTTTCGGAGATTCCATTACCGACGGCGCCACGTCCACTCCCAACACCGACAGCAGCTGGCCCAGCCAACTGCAAGATCGCATTCAGCAGGACAAGGCTTTGGCCGGCAAGTGGGCGGTCGTGAATGCAGGCATTTCCGGCAATCAGTTGCTGTCCGACGGTATGGGCGTTGCGGCTCTCGCGAGGCTCGATCGCGACGTGTTCAGCTTGACCGGCGTGAAGTGGATCATCGTACTCGAAAGCATCAACGATATCGGCCTCTCCAGCCTGACGCACGATCCAGCCGACAAGGTGACCGCGCAGCAGCTCATCGACGGGCTTAAGCAGATCATCGCGCGAGCGCATCTACGCGGCATCAAGGTGATGGGCGCCACGCTCACGCCGTTTCAAGGGGCGAGCTACTACAGCGATTACGGCGAGCAGACGCGCGAGGCGGTGAACAAGTGGATTCTTACCAGCGGCGCGTTCGATGCCACGGTGGATTTTGACAAGGTGGTGCAGAATCCCTCGAATCCCGAGCAGATCCTGCCGTCACTCAACATCACCGACCACTTGCATCCTAATGACAAGGGCTACAAAGCCATGGCGGACGCGATTAATCTTTCTGTGTTTAGCAAGTCGTCCAAATAGGGTGAGAGCGCTGATCGCGGCGGCCCGGATTCGCTGATTTTGTTCTCCGATTCGGGCTCGCCGCGAAAGGCGCTTAGGTTCTGTGTAGAGTTCCCGCGAAAAAACTAAAAGCGGTAATCGAGGCCGAACTGAAATACGTGCACCCGGTCGTTCGCGGATAGGGTGAATACGTTCTCCGGATACGATGCCGGGGGAGCGGTAATTGTCAGATTTGTGCTGATGGTCGATACGCGCCCGAAGTTGTCATACAAATATTCCGCCCGCGCCGAAAGGCGATGCGCCAGGCGGAGTTCCACGCCGCCGCCCACGGTCCATCCCAGCGCAGTTTTCTTCTCGCCGCCCGTTTCCAGTGCAGACGCGAACGTGTCGGTGAAGATCTCTTGATAGTCCAGATCGGTCGCAGCCATACCGCCCGTGCCGTAGACCAACAAGCGGCCGAAAACCAGACCCGCGCGTGGCCGCACTCCCAGTTCCCAGTTCGACTTTATCGATTGGCTGATGGTAAAGGTCGTCGGCGCGCAGCAGGGGTACGTTTCCGTCGTGCTCTGCTGCTCGTTCAGCCCTAAGTACCCGAATTCGCCTTCTACTCCCACAACAAGGTCGCCCGCCTGAATATCAAATCCTGCATCTCCGCTGCCGGTGAAATTGGTCGAGCTCGGATGCTGCGCGCCCGCCGTAGCGATGGCCGCAACGTCGGTTGCCAGAAAGTAGCCGCCCGGCGGATCGATGGTGCTGGTAGTGGCAGTGGATCGGCCGAGCGCCGTGCCGACGTTCCCTCCCACGTAAAACCCGGTGAAACCCGACGCTTTCGCCGAGCCCGCCGTCAATAGTCCCGCAACGGCCAGGCAACTCAACGCTGCTATCTTTCGAAACTCCATCTGTGGCTCTCCTGATCCGCGAATCTCGCGCGACTCGCCCTGGTGCGAACGAGACCTGGCAAATCCTATCCGCGCCCGGCAACGGCGCGTGCTCTCGACTGTCATGTAGCAGGAATTACGGCTTAACAGCGTTCCCCAATTGCGGCGTGCTGGCCGTAATCTAGGCTCCTCGGTTGTGTACCGGAATAGTACAAGCGGCCATTTACGAGAGCTGCGCGTCGAATGAGGCAATACGACGCTCCAGACGCGGGGCGTTAACTTTGGTGCGGTTGTGGATGCGGGAAAAGTTCGGGAATCGTGCGGGCCACGTCCCATGAGCGGTGCAGCGCGCGGAGGATGTATCCGCTGAAGGTCATGGCGCGTGCTTGCGCGGCTCTGCGTATGCGCTTTGCTTCTTCGGTCGAGCGACGCACCAGCACGGCGGACCGCGGCCGCGCTTTGGCGCCGTTGTTCAGGTCCCGCGCGCGTTCGAAGTGTGCATACATCTGCTCTTGCAACTCCACTGTGCGTAGCACGATACTGACGTTTTGCTCGCACGCTCCTGGGCGGCGGCCTTCGTTTTCCCGGCTGCGATTAGCTGACCAGCCTTCGGAATCAATTTTCTCGAGCGGCTTTAGTTCCAGTTAGTTCCAGCCCGCTAGTACAGGTCGAGCGACCTGTACTTCTTTTGCACCTCCGGCCAGTAGAGACTGCCCGCGGATTTGCTATTTTCGGTCTGTGGCCATGCGCGCCGACGAAAACTCCGTCGGAAAACGAGCTGCTAACAGCGCCAGGCACAAGTCCGCCCAGCCGCGTTTATCCAGAGTCGCACCCTCCTCTGTTTGTGGAGAGCTGGCCTTCAGGCCAGCGGCCTTTCCGACTCGCGCGAGGCTCGCCGCGACACCGAGCCATGCCCCCAGTTTCCTTTCTACCGTCTACCACTCGCCTCGCCCCGATAGCCGCATTAGGGGCGGAACGGTCAATCGACCTCGCGCACACGTAACTCACAGAAAACAAACGACCGGCCACATGCAAGGGCGGAACTTCCCGGTGCACTTTCTACTCACGAAATTGAACCGCGGAAACGAAGAATTACGCACCTCCGGATACCTGCACGAAACCTTGCCGGAATTAGAAATTTTGTTGCCGAGCTTCTTAACGGGGCGTTCCGGCGAAGGCGGGCTCAGAGCGCACGACGGTGGCAAGGCCAGTCCAACTGTAGCCGCGGTGCGAGCGCAAAATTGCGTCGCGAAAGCCGACAGCGAGCCATGTACGGACCTGATCTTCGCGCAAGTAGAAGGCTACCGGCGTGACCATCTGGTCGAAGACGTTGGCGTGAATTTCGTCAAAAGGGTAGTGATACTGCGCGGCGAAATAGTCGCCGTAAGGCAGTCGCGCCGGGCCCTTGCCGTTCTCGGATGGACGATAGAAAAGCTTGATCACCGCCCACAGCAGCAGCGCCGGAGGAATGCACGCCACGCGCAAAACCGGCGCTGGCAGCCGCGACGTAAGGGCCTTGCGCACTGGGTCGACATAATTCGTGATCCACTCGTTGCCCTCCTGCCCGTAAACCCAGAAGCCGGCGCGACCTCCATCCCTGACGCGCGAGGCGAGACTCGCAAATCCGGCGGCCGGATCGGGCAGGTGGTGAAGCACTCCTACCGAGAAGGCCAGATCGAACACCGGCCGCACCGGAGGATTCAGCAGATCGCCGATCACCACGTGCGCATTGGGAAATTGGCGCGTGTGTGCGAAGGCGACGAATGCGCTCTCGCCCAAATCGACGGACACGATCGCTTTCGCTCCGCACCCGGCGACGATCGCCGTGTGGCGTCCCTTGCCGCAGCCGCCTTCGAAAACGAGTTGCCCCTCGAAATCTTTCGGCCCCAGCGGCGCCACCCAATCGAAAAACTCGCGTTCGTAGTAGTCGCGCAGATCGCTCCAGCGCGTCCATTCTTCGGCGAAACGCGACGCGGTCTCCGTTTTGAGGCTCTCCACGTGTTTCGCGAGCAGGATCGGCACGCCATTGCGGATCGAAAACTTCGAGGAGCAGCCGGCGCAGAAAAGTTCGCTGGTGATGACGTGACCGTCCGCTTCGGCGGGCAGGGAATCGCTCGTCAACGCCAACGCGCCCGCACAATTCGGGCACATCAAGAGATTCAAGACGGGAAGTCGCACAGGACAAAATCATACACTGATATCGGGAAAACGGGGCTTGGCCGTCCCGGTCGAACGGACCAAGCCAGGAACGAAGAACGGGGCGTCTTCTTGACAGCTTCGGAAGCTTGCTGCTACGGTTCAAAACGAATGTTTAGAAAATCGCGCAAGTATCTGGTGCTATTGCTCGCGCTGCTGGCTGCCGGCTTTTTTCTTTACAAATTCCGCAACTCGATCACGCTGCACGGATTTCGCTGGTCGACGGTGGGCGC
>DATLSB010000217.1:0-4372 GCA_035534415.1 Candidatus Dormiibacterota bacterium
GTTTGTTGCGGTACCGCGGAAGCGGCGGCTGGTTTTCGGCACCACGCTTACGACGGTTCTGGTTTTGCTGCTGATCGGCGGCTGCGGCGGTGGCTCGAACAACACTACCCCTCCGCCGCCTCCGCCTGGCAATAGCGTCAACGTCGTGGTCAACGCGTATAATCCCGCGCCGGGCGGCGGACTTTCGACTGCGACGGGGACGATTACCGTCAGTCAGTAGTAATTTTTGCAGCGACTGGGACACTAGAGCGCATTGCACAACCTACATAAGTTATTGATTCCATGGGGCCGAAATTGGGTTGTGCAATAGCTTCTAGCGGTTTGCAGCCGCGCACGGTGATTGACCGCGGTTGAGCTTCCGTTGCATCACTGCTGCTTGCGGCCAATCCCCGGCATATCGCCGCCGCGGCCTTCCTTAAGTTTCGCGCATATTTTGTCGAACACACTCGCGGCGGACACCAGGTATTCTTTCGCGACGATCTGCAGGTTCGCCAGGTTCTGCGGCGTCACATCATCCATCTGGCTCGACGCTGCCTGCAAATGCGGAACCTGCAGCCGGTAATAGATGCATCCGGGCAAAGAGTTCAGCTCGTAATCCACGGCCTCGGAAACGCTGTCCATCAGCACGGGCACAATCTCCTTGGCCCAACCCAGCAGGCCCCATTCTTTCGCCGCCGCGTACGTAATCTGATCCTGACGGTCGCCTGTGCCGACCGAAACGATCACGATTTCCGCCGCGTCCGGATAAAGCGCGCGCGCTTCGGCATACGCGGCCATCGACGGATTGTTTACAAACACTCCGCCGTCCACTAGCGCGTAGTCCTCAGTGCCTTTGGTCAGGTGGAGCGGCGGAAAAAATGTGGGTGCCGCGGATGTGGCTCTGGCGACTTCCGTCACTTTCCAGTTGTAGCTGGGATCCGCGGCGATCCTGTGGCTCTTAAAGAAGAAAGGCCGTTGCCGCTGCAGATCGTAGCTCGAGATCAAAAGAGGAGTGAGCGCCGTTTGCAGCTCCGTGCCTTGAAAAAACTGCGCAAGGTTCGTTTCCAGCGAGTCAGGCGAATATTTCGGAAGGACCAGCTCTCTTTCCGGCGTCAAAAAGTTTTTCTGAAATATGGCTGCCCCGTTTTGTACGTACAGGTCCACAAGCTGGCTGGGCGAATACGGCCCATTGTGATTGCACTTCGTGCCGATTCCGAGCGCGATGATCCCGCCGGTGGACGTGCCGGAAATCAGATCAAACGCCTGCCACAAATCCTTGCCAACACAACTTTGCATTTTGTCGAGAATCACTGCGGGGATAATTCCGCGTATTCCCCCACCGTCGATCGCGAGCACCTTGATGCTCTTTCCGCCTGGAATCGCCACGTCATCACTCTCCGTACAATCTCACCAGCAGATATGCGTCCAAGGGGAATCCCTTCACGTTATTTACAGCATCGTAAAGTATGTTAAGCGGTACGTCAAATCGAGATCCTTTATCCAGGGTCTCGCGCGGTTTCGGAATCCGAGTATCGAAAAAAACGCGGCACCGCGGGCCGACGAATTAAAAATCACCCCGTTACCCGCTGGCGCATTGCAAATTGGTTGCAATGAGGTTATTTGCAGCGATTAGGTCCGCTACAGCGGGATCTTCCGTGCGTTGACTTGCACTGGGACCGAGGCTAATATGGCGCCGCGAAAGGCGGTGCCCATGGCGGAATCGCAGACGGTGCAGCTCTCGGATCGCTTGGGTGCAACGGAACGGCGCGATTGGTGGTGGCTTCAGCCGCTGGTGGTGTTTATTGGGCTGGCGGGGTTTGCGGTCTATGCAACGCTTCGAGCGTTCCAAGGACACTTTTACATGTGGGGGCCGTACCTCTCGCCTTTTTATTCTCCGCTGATTGATCCGGAGCATCACTGGTGGCCTCTTTCGCCGGCGGTGCTGGTTTTGGGCGGCCCGCTGGGATTTCGCACCACGTGCTACTACTACCGCAAAGCGTATTACCGGGCGTTTTTCTGGGATCCGGCGGCGTGCGCTGTGGGCGAGGCCAGACATAACTATCGCGGCGAAACAAAGTTTCCGCTGATCCTGCAGAATATCCACCGATACTTCTTCTATTTGTCGTTTGTGTTTCTGGTTTCGCTGTGGCGCGACGCGGTGCGCGGATTTATATGGAAAGGCCACTTTGGCGCGGGAGTGGGCTCGTTCATCCTGCTGATCAATGCGGCACTGCTGACAACCTACACGCTGTCATGCCATTCGTGCCGGCACATGGTGGGCGGCAACCTGGATTGTTACTCGTGCGCGAAGTTCGGCGGCGCGCGGCTGAGCCTGTGGAGGCGCGTGACTTCTCTGAATGAGCATCACATGCTGATCGCGTGGACCAGCCTGTTCTTCGTGGCGTTCACGGACCTGTACGTCATGCTGGCTGCGATGGGAACCATCCGGGACCTGAGACTCTTTTGAACGAAAAATACGAAACTCACGAACACGATGTATTGATCATCGGTGCAGGCGGAGCCGGCCTGCGAGCCGCCGTCGAGGCGCTGAATCAAGGCGCATCCGTGGGCGTGGTGTGCAAATCGCTGCTCGGCAAGGCGCACACGGTGATGGCGGAAGGCGGCATCGCCGCAGCCATGGCGAATGTCGATGCCGCTGACAACTGGCGCACGCACTTCGGCGACACCATGCGCGGCGGAAAATTCCTGAACAATTGGCGAATGGCGCAGCTTCACGCGCAGGAAGCGCCGGACCGCGTGCGGGAACTCGAACAGTGGGGGGCGCTGTTCGATCGCACCGAATCGGGCCAGATTATGCAGCGCGCGTTCGGGGGCCACACGTTCAAGCGGCTGTGCCATGTCGGCGACCGCACGGGTTTGGAAATAATACGCACTCTGCAAGACCGCGGCGTGAGCATGGGAATCGACGTTTACATGGAGTGCACCGTCACGCGTTTGCTGAAGGACGGCGACCGCATCGCGGGAGCCTTCGCCTACTGGCGGGAACAAGGGCGATTCGTAGTCTTCAAGGCGAAGTCCATCATTATCGCGACAGGCGGCATCGGCAAAGCCTGGAAAATCACTTCAAACTCCTGGGAGTACACGGGCGACGGCATGGCGCTCGCCTATGAAGCCGGTGCGGAACTGACGGACATGGAGTTTGTGCAGTTTCACCCGACGGGAATGGTCTGGCCCCCCGGCGTGCAGGGAATTTTGGTGACCGAAGCGGTGCGCGGCGAAGGCGGCGTTCTGCGCAACCGCCTCGGCGAGCGCTTCATGGAAAAATACGATCCCAAAAAGATGGAACTGTCGACGCGAGACGTGGTCGCGCGTTCGATTTACACGGAAGTGCGCGAAGGCCGCGGCACGGAACACGGCGGAGCGTATCTCGATATCTCGCACAAGCCGGCGGAGTATGTGAAACGCAAGCTCCCCGGGATGTATCACCAGTTCAAGGAATTGGCCGACGTGGACATTACGCAACAACCGATGGAAGTCGGCCCGACGTGCCATTACGTGATGGGCGGCATTCGCGTGGATGCGGAATCCGCGCAAGCGTCCATTCCGGGGCTGTTCGCCGCGGGCGAAGCGGCTGCGGGCCTTCACGGTGCCAACCGGCTCGGCGGGAATTCGCTTTCGGACTTGCTCGTCTTTGGCCGCAGAGCGGGTGAAGCCGCCGCCGCGCACGCGAAAACAACAGCCGCGCCATTCCTCGATGCCGCGCAAGTCGAAGACGCCGCGAGGGAGGTGCTCGAACCATTCGAGCGCGGCGATGGCGAATCGCCATACGAGATTCATCGCGAGTTGCAGGACACTCTGCAAAGTCTTGTCGGCATCTACAGAAATGAGGACGATCTCAATCGCGCGGTTGTGGAAATCGAACGATTCCGCGAGCGCGTCGCGCGCGTGCGCGTCGAAGGTTCGCGGCTGTTCAACCCCGGATGGCATCTCGCGCGCGACCTGAAATCAATGGTGACGGCCGCGCAATGCGTCATCCTCTGCGCGCTGGCGCGCAAAGAGAGCCGCGGCGCGCACAGCCGAATCGATTTTCCGAACTATGACGCGGAGTGGGGAAGAAAAAACAACATCGTCGTTCGCGATGGCGAGCGGATGGTCTTGCGCCAGGTTCCCGTGCCCGAAATGCCGCAAGAATTGAAGCAGCTATTTGCCAATGACAAGTGAAAGGCAAGTGACATGGCAAGTAAAAGGACAAGTACTCTGCAAAGGACAATGACGTAGAAGGCAAGCAGCGGAGGGCCTCCGTGGCGGAAGCAATTTTAGCCGTATTTCGTGGCGATCATGCAGGCGGAAAAGAGGTCGAGTATCGTGTCCCAATCGCGCCCGGAATGGTGGTCCTCGACGCGCTGCATTACATTCAGGGACATCTGGCGCC
>DATLSB010000218.1:0-11767 GCA_035534415.1 Candidatus Dormiibacterota bacterium
TCGCTTTTTCTCGCGCCGCCAGGAATTTGGCCCGGTATGGGCCGGCGCCATCCGCCCTCGCGCGCTAATCAATTTCTGCTGCTGTGGATCTGGTTCCGCATCTACTTCGAATCCGGCGTGGTGAAAATTCTTAGCGGAGACCGATCCTGGCGCAACTTCACCGCCATGGACGACTACTACCAAAATTCTCCGCTGCCCACCTGGATCGGCTGGTACGTCCAGCATCTTCCGCACTGGTTTCACGCCGCAACCGTGGGGCTCACCTTCGCCGTCGAGCTGGTGCTTTGCTGGGCGCTGTTTCTGCCGCGCCGCTTTCGCATCGCCTGTTTCTGCATCGTCACGCCATTTCAAATTGCCATCATCCTCACCGGCAATTACGCGTTCCTGAACTACATCGTCCTATCGCTCGGGTTCCTGCTGCTCGACGACAAATTCATCGAATGGGTGATTCCGCGCAAAATCCGCGAACTTCTCGACCGCCCGCGCCCGCAACAAATCGCGCCAGAGGCTTCTGCGCCGAGCCCGGAAGCGGCTCCCGTTGCGCAACCAACCGCAGCTGCCAGCAGCACCTTTTCGCTTCGCAGTTTCGCGCCGCTCGGCATGGTGCTCTCTGGTATCTGCTTCCTGTGGATCTTTTACGCCACCTCCACCAAACTCATCTGGATGTTCGCGGAAAACGCGCCACTCCCGCGCGCCCCCGTGCAGCTGCTCGAACCTTTCCGCATCGCCAATCAATACGGCCTTTTCGCAGTGATGACCCACGCGCGCTTCGAAATTGAATTCCAGGGATCGCGGGACGGCAAAACCTGGATCGCCTATCCGTTTCGCTACAAGCCGCAAAATCCTGCCGAAGCGCCCGGTATCTACGCCCCCTACCAGCCGCGCTTTGAGTGGAACCTCTGGTTCGCGTCGCTCGGCGCGTGGCCGCAGTACCGATTCGTGGTTTGGACCGAAGAGCGTCTGCTTTCGAACGATCCCGGCGTGCTGCAACTGTTCGCGAAAAATCCCTTCGGCAACGATCCGCCCGCTGAAGTTCGCGCTGTGATTTATCAGTACTGGTTCACCAGCATGGAAACCAAGCGCAAGACCGGCATGTGGTGGAGGCGCGCTCTGCTCGGCGACTACGCCCCTCCGCTCGAACGCCAGCTCGATGGCAAAATCGTCGTCATCAACGTCCCCACCGTGAGTCCCGGCTCACAGTAACATCCATGCCGTGATTCCGCACCGTGCCGGGCAAAAGCAGCTTTTGCCACGCGGCGCGATTTTCGTTAGCCTGTAGCTGGCATCTCTGGCATTTGCAGCACGCAACTCACTCGACCATGCGCCCACAACTCACTCATGAAACGCAAGCACGCTAGCCGCCAGCAGCAGCCACCGCACCCCGAGGAAGTCACGCGCGAACAAGTAGTTGCGCACCTCGAAACGCTCACGCAGCCCGCCAGCATTCGGCAAATCGCCCACGGCATGGGCCTGCGCCATTACGGGCGGCGATTTCTTCCGCGCGTGATCGATAAGCTCCTGCGCGCCGGCGAAATCGAAGAGACTCACGGCGGCCAGTATCGCCTCACCGGCCGCAAGCAGCCAACGCGCGCCGCGAAACCGCAGCAGCACGAAGCGACCCACGGCTCCGCGAAGAATGCAGGCGCGCCCGACGCATCCGACGCGCCCGAGCCCGCCGCCTCACCACACGAATTCGCCGCTCGCCGCGGCCGCGATCCCAATCTCGTTTCCGGACGCATCGTCGCCCATCGCGATGGCTACGCCTTTCTCGTCGCCGATCAGCGCATCCCCGGCATGGAAGGCGATCTCTTCATCGGCCGCGACGCGCTGGACGACGCCATGCACGGTGACCGCGTGCTCGCGCGCATCACCCGCCGCCGCTCCGATGGACGCGCCGAGGGCCGCGTCGTGCGCATCGTCGAACGCGAAAATCCCTCCGTCGTCGGCCTGTTCCGCTACGGCCCGCACGGCAACGCTGTGCTTCCCTACGACACGCGCATCACCCACGAAATCTCCATCCCGCCGGGCGCCGAGCTCACCCCCGAGCTGCAGGCAAAACTCGGCGTCGCGCCCGGTCGCGAACCCGCCTCCATGCGCCGCATGCGCCTGCCCGAACTCGATGGCTCGGTCGTGAACGTCGAGATCACGCGCTTCCCAAAGAGCGGCCTAGCACCCGCTGGACGCGTAATTGAAATTCTCGGCCGTCCCGGCGAGATCGGCGTCGACGTCGAAATCATCATTCGCAAGCACCATCTGCCGCACGAGTTTGCGCCCGAAATCCTCGCCGAAGGTCGCGTCACTCCACAGCAAGTCGACGATTCGGCCCATATCGGCCGCCGCGATTTCCGCGATCTGCCCACCGTCACCATTGACGGCGAAACCGCTCGCGATTTCGACGATGCTGTCTACGTTCGCCCGCTTCCCAGCGGCCACTTCGAACTGCAAGTGCACATTGCCGACGTCGCGCACTACGTCCGTCGCGACGGGCCACTCGATAGGGAAGCTCGCCTTCGCGGCACATCCGTGTACTTCCCGAATCGCGCTGTGCCCATGCTGCCCGAAGAACTCTCGAACGGCATCTGCTCGCTCAATCCTCACGTCGACCGCCTGGTCATGAGCGTCATCATGGAAATCGACGCGCACGGCAAAACCGTCCACGCCGATTTCACGCCCGGCGTGATTCGCTCCGCTGAGCGCATGACTTACACCAACGTCAACAAAGTGCTCGAAGGCGACCCGGAAATGAGCGCGCGCTATGCGCCGCTCGCCGAAGATTTTCGCCGCATGAAGGAACTCGCTCTCATCCTGAACCATCGCCGCCACGCTCGCGGCTCCATCGATTTCGATTTGCCCGAGCCGGTGATCCAATTCGACGAATTCGGCACGATGACCGCCATCCTCCGCAGCGAGCGCAACATCGCGCATCGCCTGATCGAAGAATTCATGCTCGCCGCCAACGAAGCCGTCGCAGAATTTCTCGACCGCGTTGGCATCGCTTCCCTTTATCGCGTGCATGAGAAGCCCGATCCCAAGAAAGTTCTCGAATTCGAGGAGCTCGCGCAGGCCTTCGGCTATTCGCTGGGCGTGGAAGATCTCACCGAGCGCCGCATCGCTGTCCGCCACGGACAAATGCGCCCCCCCGCGCGCGCTCATGCCTCGGGACGTGAACGTGGCCGCGAGCGCGGTCGCACGCGCCAGATGGCCGTAACCATGCCGGCCGCCGAGGAAGTGGACATTCGCCCGCAGCACTATCAGCGCCTCACCGAAAAAATCGCCGGAAAACCCGAGGAGCGCATCCTCTCCTACCTCATGCTGCGCTCGCTCAAGCAGGCCCGCTACGCTGCCGAGCCGCTCGGACATTTCGCGCTCGGCGTACTCGACTACACCCATTTCACTTCCCCCATTCGCCGCTATCCGGACTTGATCGTCCATCGCGCGCTGAAATGGGCCCTCGAACACGCCGACTCTCTCGCCGTGCGCGAAACGCCGGCCCACGCCTCGCACCCGCCGCGAACGCATGCCAGCCGCTCCGCACGCCGCGATGGCGATGAGCCGCTTCCGACTCTCGGCCCCTATCGCCGCATCGAGCTGCAAGAAACAGCCTCGGAAACTTCCGAAGCCGAGCGCCGCGCAGACGCCGCCGAGCGCGAACTAATGGATTGGAAAACCGCCCAATATATGGAAGGCCATCTCGGCGAGGAATACGACGCGTTAATCATCTCCGTCCAGAAGTTCGGCTTCTTCGTCGAGCTCACCGAAATCTTCGTCGAAGGCCTCGTCCCCATCGACCGCCTCGAGGAATCCACCGGCCTGCGCTGCCTCTATCGCGAACACGACCACACCATCGTCGCCGAGCCCCATCGCGCATCCCGCGGCGCCGCTCACCGCGTGTTTCACCTCGGAGATATCGTGCGCGTCCGCGCCGAGCGCATCGAGCCCCTCCGCCGCCGAGTCGAATTCGCGGTCCTCTGAACCCATACCGTTCCGGCATGGAACTGCTTTTCACGATTGGTAACGCCTCTATTTTATTTACGCATCGTTAATCGAATGATAATATGGCCCCGCTTTTTGAGGCATTCCAGTGGCCCACGGGACACGTTACGCGGCCCTCGTTGGTAAGCGCGTCGAGGCCTACTATCGCGCGGGCGATTTGCAAATGTCCGCCGTTGGCGTGTTGGTGGCGGATAGCGGGAAATCCATATTTGTCGAGGAGCGCTTCTCGCAATCGGGCAAGGGCAAAACTCTTCGCGTCGAAATTCCCTACGATTACGTCGTCCGCGTCGCGGAAACCAATGGCGACCCACCAGCCTCTGAAGAGTCCTCAGCGTCGAAATAATCGAATTAGTTGAAATAGTCGCAACAAATGACGCTACCAGCCTAGCCGTGCTCGATCTGCTTTCCGCCCACGCCGTTCGGTCGCGCACCAGAAAAAGTCTTCCAGTTCGATCCGCGTCGGCGCGTATATTGGGATTTGCTGTAGGCGGAGGCGTCCATGAAGCCGAACGTCGGATTGATTGGGCTTGGGCTGATGGGCAAGCCCATGGGTCAAAATCTGCTGCGCGCCGGGTTTCCGCTCACGGTCTGGAATCGCACCAAATCGCGCGCAGACGATCTCGTTCGCGCCGGCGCCACATTCGCCGCCAATCCTCGCGAAGTCGCCGCGCAGTCGGACATTCTGATCACCATCGTCAGCGATCCAGTCGCCGTCGAAGAGGTGATCTTCGGCCCTTCTGGCAAGCCCGGAGCCGGTCCGAGCGATTCAGGTAAGGCCGACTCCGGGGCACTTGCAGGCTTGCGCCCCGGTAGCACGCTGATCGACTCCAGCACCGTCACTCCCGATCTCGCGCGCCGCCTCGCCTCGGCGTGCGCCGAGCGCGGCGTGGATTTTCTCGATGCGCCCGTCACCGGCGGCACCTGGGGAGCCGAAAAGGGCGAGCTCGTCTTCATGATCGGCGGCAAACCGGAAGTGCTTGATCGTGTGAAGCCTGTTCTCGAAGCCGTCGGCAAACGCTTTTTCCTGCTCGGCCCGAATGGCGCGGGACAGACCGTCAAGCTCGGCATGAACCTGCTTCTTGCGCTGGAAGTGGATGCGCTGGCCGAATCGCTCGCTCTCGTCACCGCCGCGGGCGTGCAGCCCGAGCGCCTGATCGAAGTCATGCAATCCAGCATGGGCCGCTCGCCTCTCCTCGACGTAAAAGCTCCGCTCATGCTGAAAAATGAATATCCCGCCAGCTTCCCGCTCCGCTTAATGCACAAGGACGTGCGCCTCGCGCTCGAACTGGCTCGATCCTGCGGTCTCGTCCTTCCCGCCGGCTCAGCCGCCTTCGCCACCTACACCACCGTAAAAGACTCCTCGCACGACGATCCCGATTTCTCCGCGATCGCCCGCTTCTGGCGCAAAGCCGCCTCCGCTTGAGCGAAATCCCATCAGCCAGGCCAGCCAGCGGCGCCCCGGGGTCAAATCTATTCCGGCACTGATCGGCGCCATTGGAATCAGCAGTCGCACGGCCCACTGTATTTGACCGCTTCACTTGCGGTTGTCTAATTTTGAACAGCTAGCATGTGGTCAATTTTGCTCATCTAGACGGGCTGGGCCGGGGAGCCTAGTATTGGTGCCCGTCGGACTAATTTCCTGAGTTCATTAAAGGAGCAGACCCGAGTGGCGAGTAAACGTAGTCTCGGTATGAGTCACGCAGTTCTCCGCAAAAAGTTCCATGCTCGGATGACGTTCCGGAACTACCGAGACAAGGAGGTCGTCTTTTCGCAAGGAGATTCGGCTGATTCTGTCTTCTACATCGAGAGCGGCACGGTGAAGCTCACGGTGGTGACCACGCGCAAGAAAGCTATAATTGCCATCCTACGGCGGGGCAACTTTTTTGGCGAAGGTAGTCTAACGGGGCAACCTCTGCGAATTTGCACGGCGCGATCAATTGGAGAATCCAATGTCATTCGACTGCAGAAAGAGAGCACCATTCGCGCGCTCAAGAAGGACCCTCAGTTCGCAACGTTGTTTGTCGGATATTTGCTTTCACGGCTTGCTCGAATCGAGGAAGACCTGATCGATCAGTTCTTCAATTTCAGCGAAAGGCGACTGGCCCGGGTCCTACTGTTGTTTGGGGAGATTACCAAGGAATCGAAGTCAGACTCGCCCCTGAAGGTGAGCCAATCAACCCTGGCGGAGATGGTTGGCACCACCCGCCCAAGGGTGAGTAAATTCATGAACGAGTTCAAGAAGAATGGCTTGGTCAGCTACAACGGAGGCTTGAAAATAAATAAGACACTGGTCATCGCGTTCCTTAAAAATCGCCCCATGTCCATCAAGAAAACATAGACCCTCGTATCCGTTCGGGGAGCGAAGCAAAAGCGGATTAGATGACCTGTCAGCTTTGTCAAGACACACCTCGAGTGGCGGGCGGCCCAGGTTTGCCGTTTTGAAGTTCAGGGGGCCCTATGCTCGATTTGAAAACCTGGGGCTGTTACAACTTCTCGACAAGTCACTTGGCCCATTTCCCGCGCAGCCGACCACTCGACACGCAATCCCGTCGCAGCCGTCACCAAGCACAGGTCCATCGCACCTGTACTGAATTTCTACTTCCGACCAGTAGGGATTTTCGTCCTCGCCTTGCTACCGGCGGTTGAAACAGGTCCCGCGAGCGCACGCTGCGGCGCGCGGGCATTTTGCACAGGCTTATAGGGTGACGGAAGTCGAGGGTGCCCGTTTACAGCCGCGAGCGTGTGGCGCGTATATAATCACGCAGCGAGCTGACATTCGGGCCGTAGGACCCGACGCGCCCGGCATCCACCGGCAATCCCAGCATCTCGGCCTGCTCGATGCTCAGTCCCGCATCGTCAAGCTCCGCCAGGCTGTATCCTTCAGTGGGTGTCACGCGATTTCGCGCGGAGCGGTCCACCGGGCGCGGCGGTCGGCGCATGTGCCACCGCTTTCCCACGATGACGAAGAACTCATCCCAGTCTCGCCGGTTCCACATGCTCTCCTCCGGTGCTGCCCGGTTCTAGCACTTGGATGCTTCACGTTCGATTTCGGTAGCGTAAATATTTGTGCGGGCCTGGTTTGTCCGAGACCCACCGCTCCGGAGTCTGCAGCGACGCAGAATATAACCCGCAGCCCTGTGGAAAGTCGCGTTGAATAACGGATTGTTTCCATTGAGTTATTTCATAGTGCGAACGCGCGCCTTTACCGTTGTGCCACCGATTTCCACCGGCGCCATTCCGCAGGGCTCTGCTGCTATAATTCGCGAAGCGAGAATATGCGGCTCTCAGCCGCCACTCGTCACAAAAAAGCAGATCAAATGAACGCAGTAATTCATCCCCGAGAAGACTCCATGGGCGCGCCCGTCATCGTCGTCCATTACCATGAGCTCTGGCTGAAAGGCGGCAACCGCCGCTTTTTCCTGGGAAAACTCTTCACCGCTTTGCGCCGCGCCCTCGCGGGAATCCCCGTCGAGCGCATCGAACAGCCCGGTGATCGGTTTCTGATCCGCCTCGCGCCGGATGCTTCCGTCCTCGAAGCGCTCGATCGAGTTCAGCACGTTTTCGGAATCGCTTACTGCGCCGTGGCCCGCCCGGTCGATCGCGACCTGGAAACGCTGTGCCGCGCCGCATGGGAAGAAATCGAGCCGCTGCGCCTTGCCGCGTTCGCCGTCCGCGCCAAGCGCAGCGACAAAACCTTCCCGCATTCCACCATGCAGATCGAAGCCGCTGTGGGACGCTTCCTTCTGGAAAAGTTGCGCGCCAACGGTCGCGACGTGCGTGTCCAGTTACGCGATCCCGAACTCACCTGCCACATCGAAGTCACGCCCGGCCCTCTGCTCGTCTACGCGCGAAAAATCTCCGGGCTTGGCGGTCTGCCGGCGAATACCGCCGGCCGCCTCACCTGCCTGCTATCCGGAGGCTACGATTCCGCGGTGGCCGCTTACCACATGATGAAGCGCGGCGCGCATCTGAGTTTCGTCCATTTTTATGGGACTGGCGCGCGGCCTGGCGAGTCTTCGTTGCACGTGGCCAGCGGTCTGGCCCGCGTTCTTACGCGCTATCAATTCACCGCCAAGCTCTACCGCGTGCCTTTTGAGGAAATTCAACGCGAAATCGTACGCTACGCGCCGGAAGCCTGTCGCGTGCTTCTCTACCGCCGGATGATGCTGCGCATCACCGAGCCATTCGCCCGGCGCGATCGCGCACTGGCGCTCGTCACCGGCGACAGCCTGGGGCAGGTCGCCTCGCAGACTCTACGCAACTTGGTGGCTGTGGATGCCGCCGCCACCATGCCGGTCTTTCGCCCGCTAGTCGGCACCGACAAAATGGAAATTTTGGACACCGCGCGGCGAATCGGAACCTACGACATCTCCTCCGAGCCATTTCACGATTGCTGCCCGGTATTCCTGCCGCGCTCGCCTGAACTTTCCGCTCGGCCGGAGGAACTATCCGAAGCGGAAGCGAAGCTCGACCTGCCCGCGCTCGTTGCACAAGGGATACGCGGTGCCACCATCGAGAAATTCGCCTACGCGCACGGACGCGTCGAAGCGAGCGAGCCCCACCCTGTGGTACGCGCGGGCGAGCCTCACCCTACCTCAGCGGAAACCGTTGAAAGTTGATGATTGTAGAACCGGAAGAGCTGCCGGCCGATCCTGCCGCTCCGCACTTCATCGCGGAAACACACGCTACGCCGTGATGATCCGAAGCGCTTGCTGATCGCCGGCAGCGCGAAACTACCGGTCGCGTCCGTAGCCACCGCGGCCACCGCCTCCGCCGCCGCCGCCGCGACCACCACGTCCGCCACCGCCGCCTCCCCCAAAGCCGCCACGGCCCCCACCACCGCCGCCTCCGCCTTCACGCTGCGGACGCGCTTCGTTAACCACTAGTGCGCGGCCCAGGAAATCCCTGCCGTTCAGCGCCGCGATTGCCTTCTCGGCTTCCGCATCGTCGCGGATTTCGGCGAATCCGAAGCCGCGCGGCTGGCCCGTAAATCGGTCGCGGAGCAGCGTCAAAGAATCCGTCTGCACCCCGGCCTCCGCAAACAACCCTGCTAGATCCTCTTCCGTAGCCTTGAACGGCAGATTTCCCACATACAATTTCTTCACGATGAATCTCCTTGTGCCCGTGGTGCAAGAGCGGGCACCACCGAGGGCTGAATGGCAGGATCGGGGCCGGGGCAGTCAGCAGAAGGCCGGCTACTCGCGGCTGAAGCGAGCGCTCCAGCAACTCACCTTCAATTTTGAGCTAACTTTATTCCCCAGTCAACCAGGCGCGCGCCTGGGCGCTGCCCTAATTTGGGGGTTTTGCTGTTTTCTTGCTTTCGCCGTTCTCCCAAGGTTCGCCGCACCTTACAAACCGCTCCTGTTTGGCATCCCAAATGTATCTAAAGTTCTTTCTCCAAAAACCGGCCCCTTTAAAGAAAATATCGCGATAGTTGACCTACCCCCAAAACTCTACGAACAACTTTTCGCTTTCAATTTGCTCGTCGAGCACTTCGTTGATGTGTTCGCGTTCCCCGGACAGCGAAATTCGCAATTCAATTTCTCCAGGGACAAGATTGCCGGAAAGCGGAATCTGAGTGGCCCGTTGTTCTGGATGAGATCGCTCTTGAGTCGTGCTGACCTCGGCAGTTACACGACTGTCGTAGATGATCGCGGGAGTTGTTCCGGAGGAAGTAACTCTGTATTTCAATTCAAACGTCGGATTCCATGCATCTGAAGTGTCAAAGATAAAATCATCAGGTTCGATGTAAATTCTCGCCCGTTCTTTGTTGATGAGCACTTCAATGCTGTCTTCGACGCCTTTAGTCTGCCGTTCCAGAATATCAAGAGTTCCGATGGCTACAGCGATGCCACCAAATCCAATCAAGACCAGATAAATAGTTGGGAGGTTCGTAGGAGTCGCTACGCGGCAAAAGTAGCTATCTGCGTGGGATGCGGGCCAGCCTGTTTGGTTTTGGCTATGCTTCTGTTCGCTGTCGCCATTCGTAGTAGTTGGGACAGTGAGCATCAGATTCGTCGGCGGTTGTATGGCTTGAGATTCCTGATTTTGAGTTTCGCAGTTGTCCGCCTTCCAAGTGATAATAGTTGTAATGATCAGGGTCACGATAGCGGCGCTCACAGCCCATTTCAACATGCAGATACTGTACCACCACAATATCTCGTGACAAGTGTTACTTACCGGGGTACAGTTAAGGCGAGAGGGAGAGCGCAAATGCAAACGGCTGGAGCACAGAGAAGCAAACGACAGTTATCGGCCCAAATGCAGAAGGCTCCAGCGTCCGTTCAATCGAACGAATGACTGGCGTCCAGCTCGTGGACCATGTAACTTCGCCTACCTTGGCTGTCATACCGCAATCGTATAGGAGTTTAGAAGGCATGAATCAGAAGCCAAAGCGTAAGAAGGCTGGAAGACCATCACTACCCAAAGGCAATGCGAGGGCGGAATTCTTGCGGGCGCGCGTCACGCTTGGCGAACTGCGGGCCTACGAAGCGGCAGCAAAGGCCAAGAATCAAACCGTATCGGAATGGGCGAGGAGCACGTTGAACGCCGCATCCTGAGAGCGCGAGAGCACAGTCAGGACACTAGCGGGGCGTAAGGGCCGGACCGCGACGGAACTCCGTCGCCTGGACGGTGGAGAACAAAACGCCGGCCGCGGTATAGAAGGAACATAGTTACATCTGGCGCTACGTCCGATAGCTGGCGTTGATGTGCACGTACTCTTGCGTGAAGTCGCACGTCCAAATGCGCGCCGCTCCGCTGCCCGAGCCCAGGTCGATCCGCACTTTCACCGATTTTGCCAGCATCTTTTCGTGCGCCGCGGCTTCGTCAAACGTCATCTCGCGCCCGCCCTCGCAAACCGCCACGCCGCCGATCCAGATATTCGCGCGGCTCGGATCGAATTTCACGCCGGCGCGTCCCGCCGCCGCCAGAATGCGCCCCCAGTTGGGATCAGCTCCGGCAAATGCGGTTTTCACCAATGGCGATGTCGCGATCGTCCGCGCCACGCGATCCGCTGCCGCATCCGAAGGCGCTCCGCGCAGCTCGATTTCGATCACCCGTTGCGCGCCTTCGCCATCGGCTACGATCGCCAGCGCCAGCTCGCGGCACACGTCTTCGAGCGCTGCGTAAAAATTCTTGTACTCCGCGCCAGACGCGCTCGTGATCTTCTTCGCGCCGGATTTTCCGTTGGCGAAAAGCGCGACTGTATCGTTCGTCGACGTGTCGCCGTCCACGGTGATGCAATTGAATGTCGACCCGGAGGCCGAGCGCAGCGCCCGCTGCAAAACCGGCGCGGAAATCGCCGCGTCCGTGGCGATGAACGCGAGCATCGTCGCCATACTCGGCTGGATCATTCCCGATCCCTTGGCGCAGCCTAGAATCCGAACTTCTTTTCCGCCGATCCGGCATTTCGCGCCGGCCCATTTCGGACGCGTGTCAGTGGTCATGATCGCCCGCGCGAACTCCTCAAACGCACTCGGTTCCGCGCTGAGCGACTGCACCAGTTGCGGCACAGCGCTCAGAATTTTCTCCACCCGCAGCGGCGCGCCAATCACTCCCGTCGAGCACACCACGAACTGCGAGCCCACCGAATCGCCAAGTTCCTCAGCCAACCGCCGCGTAGTCTCGATCGACGCCGGATACCCGTCCTCGTGCGTGCAGCAGTTGGCGTTCCCCGAATTGACGATCGCGCCGCGCATGCGCTGCCGCGATTTGCTCAGATTCTCGCGCGAAGCGATCACCGGCGCCGCCACAACCAAGTTGGTCGTGAACA
>DATLSB010000219.1:0-14855 GCA_035534415.1 Candidatus Dormiibacterota bacterium
CGCGCGCCATTCGCACCGGGCGGCTATCTTGGCGCAACATGCCGTGCTATGATTTCTGTCGGGTGGTGAGCGTAGCTCAGCTGGTAGAGCATCGGTCTGTGGCACCGAGGGTCGTGGGTTCAAATCCCATCGCTCACCCCATCCAACCTACTGCACGTATTCCACTTGCGATTTTACTACCGTCATTTTGGTCGCATCTGGTCGCATTTGGGATGCGGCTTTTTCCGCTGTATCGCGTTGACCGTTGCCCAGCAAGTACGTGTAGATTGAATGATTTTTTCCTTCTCCGCTTCCGCGTGAAGGCACACGGCACACTGCTCCTGCCGCACGCCAAAAACTGAATAAGCCAGGCCGATTCTCGCGTGCAGCCGAGCGGGCCAACTAGCTGTGCGATAGATCACACACGACGGCCTGATTCGTCGCATGGGAAGTGACTGCAGATTGCGCTATTTCTTGCCGATGCCGAAGCGGATTGGGAGCAGCGCGCGAAGGCGGGCATCCCGCAGCCAGATTCCCAGCCAGGCAATCATGCTCGTTGAGAGTGGGACCAGAATCGGGTAGGGCTGTCCGATTCGCGTATAGGCGGCGATCGCTCCACCTAGGTAGCCAGTGAGAAGTACGCAGCCCAGAACCGCAGTAGGCGGAATAAGGTAGAGAGTGATGCAGCCGAGTTGCAGGAATGCGAGGAGCGCCAAGCGGCTTGCCGGCCATCCGATCCTTGCAAATTCCGCCACATAACCGGGATTCTTGGTGAGTTTCCAATGGGCGCTCATTCCCACAACGAAAACGGGCCAGAGCGATACGAGCCATCCAGCCCAGAACAACCAACGCTTCGTGCTCGTTTCGCGTACTGGAACATCAATGGCATTCATGGGTTCTCTCCTTGGGAGCGCCGCACTGGATGGAATTGCGTCGCGCATCTTAGCCGAATGGAGCGCCGGCTGCGAGAATTTCTTTATGAGGTGCTGGGGAATGACGGGAAGACTTGCCCAAGCGAGTCGTACTGGGGTGCGCGCGTCGCGTTTTCGGACCACGACTTTTGAGGTGAGGCACCCCGTGAATGATCTGCTTGGCGGCAATCGATGGCAGTTCGCGGCGATGCTGCTGGAAAAACTAACACTTTTGTGAATAATGACAGGCGCGGCTCGGCGGAAAGGACCCTATCGTGAGCGGCAGCCTGGTGAGTTCGTCGGCAGTCTTGGCTCTGGTAGCACTTCCTCGTCCAGTGGTTTGGGCATACTCCGTCTTCGGACTCGTTCTCGCAATCGGCGTGGCCGTGATATTTGTCCGCGGCGATTGGCGCGAGGCGCGAGGACTCGAAAAACTGATATTGTTCGGGCCGGTCTTCTATGCTGCGTCGGTCGCAGCCTTCGGCACCGAACATTTCACGCTCTCGCGGGATATCGCGTCGATCGTGCCGTCGTTCATTCCGTGGCATCTGTTTTGGGCCTACTTCGTGGGCGCCTGCTTTATTGCAGCCGGCCTGAGTTTAGTGACGAGGATTCAGGCTCGCCTCGCGGCCAGTCTACTGGCGTTAACGTTCTTTCTTTTCGTAATGTTGATGGACGTTCCGGCTCTGGCGCAGGATCCCAGAGACCGGTTTGCGCTGGCGTTGGCGCTCCGGGAACTATCGTTCAGCGGAGGCGCTCTGGCGCTGGCCGCTAGCCTTGGCCAAATGGCCCGCGGGCGCGGCAGCGCGGTGCTTGCCACGATTGCGCGATACTTCGTCGCGGTGGGCGTGTTGTTTTACAGCTTCGAGCAGTTTCTGCACGGAAAATACGTCCCAGGCATTCCGCTGGACAGGTTGACCCCTGAATGGATCATCGGACACTCGTTTTGGACCTACCTGGCGGCCGTGCTTTACGTTGTCGCTGGCATCCCCCTGCTTATCGGCCTGAAAACTCGCGCAGCGGCGACGTGGATCGGCTTGACTGTTCTGGTTGTGGAGTTGGCGGTCTACGTGCCGATCGGAGTAGCGTATTTCGCCAGCCTCGACAACGGCTTTAATTACATGGCGGATACGCTGATGTATTGCGGCGCGGTCCTGATGCTTGCGGGCGCGATGCCTCGCGAAGCAGCCCGACAGGGATCGTCGCCTGATCGTTCGGCCGACAGCGGGGCCCGCGAAGCCCGCGCTCCAAACGTAATTAGCTGAGCGGTGCTAGGTCCCTTTTTGCAAGACTGTATCCGAACTGGTAGCTGCGAGTTCTTCAATGGTGTTCGAAATGGCGCGAAGCGGTACGGATAGGTGCACAGTCTCGCCAGCATCGCCGACGTCCACAACGATCGCGCGGCCCAACTTCGAAACTTGAACGTGTTTGCCGGGTTGGTTCACTTCGACTAGCACGACGTCGCCCGAATCACGCAACCCGGCAAGCCCCGCCCGAATAGCCGGCATGTAGGGCTGTATTGCGCAAGCCGCTTGCGCCAGATCGCGACTTGGCGCCAGGCGCACGGCGATCGGAGCGAGAATCGCGGGTGCATCGATGCGGATGTGATGACCGAGCGGCTCGTTTTCGACCACGTGTACTTCGACGAGGCCTTCGCTGCATAGAACGCCCGCGCCTGCCAGCCCTAACCCAGCCATTCCCAACACGATCTTTCCAAGCACTATCATCGCCTCACCTCGAGCTTCATTTGAAGATTTCGGTTGGGGCCTGCAGCTTTTTCCGGGTTTCGTCAGTCCTGCGTGCTCCGCGAATCCACCCAGACGCGGACCTTTTGTCCCGGGCCCTGCACAGTTACGAGCAATACGTCACCTGCGTCACTCAGGGCCCGCAACGCGGCCTCGACATCCAATTGATTGTTCTTGGCGTTGGCAAAGAACGCGTTGGCAACCGCGATAGGAACGGTCACGTTCACACGTTGCCGCGGATCGTTTTTGTCGGTCACGTGAACGACAATATTTCCGTTGGACTTAGCCACACGGACGTCTGACTCCTTGTTCCTGACGGTGACGAATTCGTTGTCCGGGGCATTGCGCAGTGCTTCCAGGATTGCGCGAACGTCCACACCATGCATTTGGGCGTCGTGAAGCGAGACCTTTCCGTCATGGAGTTCCGGATTGTTGATGGCCGGCAAAATTGCCTCGGCCAATGGGAGCGGCACGTTGACGTTGACGGTGCCGCTATTTGCTCGATCGTCGACCTTCACGTGCAGGTACTTATCGGCAGGTGCCGCAACGGCAGGGGCCGCGACAGAGACGATTCCTGCCGCGAGCAAACCGACCACGGTGGCGACGTGCGTTGGAGTTCGCATCGATTTTCGCATTGGTGTGGGCCTCCTCAGCCCCTCGTGTGAGGAGATACGGAATCAGCGCGCGAAAAGTTCCCCGGTACTTGGAAGAAGGAACGCGCGAGAGATGGACTTCCGGGCGAGTTGGTGTACCTTATGCGGGTTTCGTGTTCGCGGTGAGGTGCTGGCGCGAAGACCATACGGGGAAATGGAGGCGTTTGATGAAACGGACGTTTTGGAAGTGGATGTTGGCATCGGCCATGCTGCTGGTGCCGATGGCGAGTTTCGCGCAGGTTGCCTGCACGCGGGACGGTTTGCAGTATGCGACCAATCTTTACCTGGCCGCTCAAACGAAGGGCAATCCTTCCAGCTTGCCGCTGGCGAAAGGGCTGGCGTATATCGAGAACATGAAAGTGGTGAATATCAAGGACGGCCTGATTCAGAAGCCGCTGAAGATCGATTTTCATCGAACGCTGATCGATACGGCCACGTGTCAGACGTTTTCCGAAATCATCGATGCGGACCAGGCTGATCCGTACGTGATCGGTACACGCTTGCGAGTCAACCACGACAAGATCGCTGAGATCGAAATTCTGATCACGCACAAAGGCGACTGGCTGTTCAACGCGCAGAATTACTTGAAATATTCGTCATCGGAAAACTGGGGAGAGATTCCTCCCGATCAGCGCGACACGCGCGCCACGCTGGTTTACGCAGCCAACGCTTATTTGGACGCGTTCCTCGAGAAGAAGGGCGACTTGGTGCCGTGGGGATATCCGTGCGAACGCACCGAAGGCGGCATGAGGACGGGCAAAGGGCTTCCGACCGATACGTGCGAAGTGGGTGTGCCAGCGGGCGTGAATATCGTCGACCGGCGGTTCATCGTTGATCCAACGATTGGGGCGGTGCAGGTGTTTTGCACGTTCGAGGTGAATGGAGTGCCGGACTCGCACCTGTTTCGCGTACAACACGGCAAGCTGCGTTACGTTCACACGCTGACGCACCTGCCACCGGGATTTAAGCTGCCAGGGCCTCCACCGGGGCCGAGGCCGAATGCGGGAGCGAGCGCCGCGCCCAAGAACTGAAATCGCAGGAAGCGTATTCGCATCCGTGCAACGCGGGCGGGTGATCGAGCTGTCGACGTTTGATCGCCGGTCGCCCGCTCGAACTACGCTCGTCTGAGTGGACTGTCGGAGAGAAATTTTGTTCGCGACGAGTATTCTGCACTGGTGCCTCAAAGTTTCGGGAAAATTGCAACTCAGGAGCTGACGATGATTCGATTAAGTGGGGCGCTGCTGGCCATCGTGTTGATGGTGGTATTTTGCACCGGTTGGGCTTTTGCGCAAAACGCGAAGCCCGACGCGAACGGCGGGAAAGTGGAAGCGCCGCATCTTGAATTTGTTTTTGAAGAGTACGTCACCCTGGGCGCCAGCGTACACCCGGGCGCGACGCCGTACGGAGATCGCAACATCGTGCCGATCACCGGAGGAGCGTTTTTCGGGCCGAAAATAAAAGGAAAAGTGATGCCGGGCGGATGGGACTGGCAGCTGTCCACCAAGACCGGGTGCCATTCAGTGCATGCGAACTATTTCTTGCAGGCTGACGACGGCGCCATCATCAACATTATCAACGAAGGCACATCGTGCGCCGCGCCCGGCGGAAAAGTCAAATTCTTAACTACTCCAAGATTTGAAGCGCCTCTTGGTCCGGACGCTTGGCTCAATGGCGGCGCGTACGTGGGCACGCTTGAACTTTCCAAATGGGACGGAAAAGTGGCCGTGCACATCCGAATCTATCGGGCGGAGTGAGCGGCGCTGCGAGCGTGCTTCCGCGGCCGGTTGTGCCTGCGGAGTATCAGCGAGAGCATTCGAGAAAATCGGCTTTCCCAGCCCGGCTGTCGTGCCGATTATCCCCCGCGCGGCATCTTGGAAGCTCGCGCCGGAAAAGTTCATTCTTCGATAAGGCGTTTTCGCTTGACATCGATTACCTGAAAGGGTATTAGGTCCGCCATACCGCGCCGCGGGTGGCGCAATCCTGGCGTAGCGATCTAAGAAAATTTTGGGGGTGACCTAATGTTCAGGGGCCCGAGCGCGTTCCGAGAATTCTGCTGGTGTGTCCTGCTGGGGGTTTTCGCGGTCTGTTCAATTCCGTATGCCATGCACGCGCAGGCGGTTACCGGAAACATTTCCGGCACGGTGGTAGACGCGAGCGGCGCCGTGATTGCCGGAGCGAAGGTGGTCGTGACCAACACGGCGACTGGTGTGAGCACAACGCTCACCTCGAACGACCAAGGCCGCTACAACGCGCCCGATTTGGTGGTCGGGCCGTATCAGGTTCAGGCGACAAAGGAAGGATTTCAGACCGTCCTTCAGAAGAACGTCAACCTGACCGTCGGCAGCCAGCTGGTCGTGAACTTGACGCTTCAGGTGGGCCAGACGCAGCAGACTGTCACCGTGGAAACCGATGTTGCTCAAGTCGAGACGCAATCGACGGCTATTTCTTCGCTGGTCAGCCCCAAGCAGATGGTCGATCTGCCCTTGAACGGGCGCAACTACGAGCAATTGTTGAACCTCGCGCCTGGCGTAACGCCGATTCCCGCTGGCGCCGGCGCCTTGTATGGTAACGGAGCCAGCTTTTCGATCGCCGGAGCTCGGAGCGAAGGCGAAGAGTTTTTGCTGGACGATACGAACATGCAGGATTTTTGGAACCACCAGGCCGGATCGGCCGCATTGGGAACCACGCTGGGAGTAGAGGCGATTCAGGAGTTCACGCTTCTTACGAACACGTACAGCGCACAATTCGGCGGCAACGGCGCAGTCATGAACGCGGTGTCGAAGAGCGGCACGAACGAGTTCCACGGATCAGCCTACGAATTCTTGCGGAACTCTGCCCTCGATTCGCGCAGCTATTTCGATCTCACTCCTACTCTTCAGCCGTATAAGCCTGCGTTTCGCCAGAATCAATTCGGTGGTAGCCTGGGCGGCCCAATCAAGAAAAACAAGCTGTTCTTCTTTGGGAATTATGAGGGCTTGCGAAGAGCGCTAGGGCAAACCGTCTCAGGTGTGACGTTGCCGGAGCCTTATGTTGCGAACGGATGGGTGCCCAGCAGTAGTATTTTCGGGCCGCTTCCACCGAGTTGCACCGGTGGGACTCCTTCAACCCCCGCGCCAACAAGTGGGGGGCCATATACGTACATACCGTTTGGCTGTGCATCCAATCAAGCTGCTGCCGCGGGTGCGATACAAGGGATCCTGGGTGTCTATAACAAGATCACGCCACCTGCGAACGCCAAGGACTTGGGCGGCTATTATGGCACCACGGTAAGCGCGGCACAGAATTCGAGCGAAAACTACGTCCTCGGGCGAGTCGACTATACGCTCTCCGCGACCGACAACATATTTGGCCGCTACGTATCCGACCGAGCGTATAACCTCAGTCCAATCGCCGCATTCGGTTCGGACCTGCCGTATTGGCCGGAAGTGGACCACACCAAGAATCAATACTTCACGATTGAGGAGCGGCACATCTTTTCGGCTAACGTCGTCAATTCGGCCCGATTCATTTTCGTTCGCACGAATGAATCGTCGTACTCGAATAGCACTCTGCCGGCTGCAACCGATCCTTTGGCGTTCATTCCGAGCCGCCATGAAGACGGGTACGTCAGTCCATGTATCCTTTGCGCAGGGATGAGCGGGGTTGGAAGCGATCAGTTCGTTTCCGACACGATCGCCCAGAACACTTTCGGATTTGGCGATGACGTGGCCTGGAACCACGGGGCGCATACGATTACGTTTGGCGCGGACATCAATCGCGTGCAGTCCAACGTGTATGCTCCGTTCATGTATGGGAATTTCTATCTCTTCCTGACGTTGCCGAATTTCCTCGAGGGCAGCTCGCTTTTCGCGTATGGAGTCCAGCAGAGCCCGTACACGGATATTCCCAACCGATACTTCAGAGAGATCGACATCAACCCGTACATCAACGACAGTTGGAAAGTCAGTTCGCGGCTAACTCTCAATATAGGCGTGCGGTACGATTACGGGACGAATCCATCCGGCTGGCCCTTCTACACGATATTGAATCCGCCCTATGGCAATGGCGGGTTCTCTCCGGTCAGTCACGCCTTCCAAACCAGCCCGAACCGAAAAAATATCGATCCTCGAATCGGGTTGGCTTGGGCGCCGTTTGGAGATCAAAAAACCTCGATCCGCGCCGGCTTTGGAATTTTTCATGATCCGGTCGCGCCTCGAACCTACGCCTCAGCATATTATTTCAGCCCGCCCTTTAACTATCACCAGCTAATTGGTCCGGGATTTCCGGATCCGTTCTTTGGCGCCCCTCCCGCGCTTCCGCCACAGGAACAGCCCACCAACTGCGCGCTGGACAACATCGCATTTAACAACACGTCCTGCGTCAACTTGGGCGACGGCGTGCCGTACACCACGAACGTTGCTCCGTACCAGGAGCAGTGGAATCTGAACGTGCAACGAGAAATCGGCAACGGCACCGTTTTGACCGTTGGTTACGTGGGTTCCCGCGGCGTGCACTTGTTTAGCCAGCGCAATCTAAATCCATCGATTCCCAACACGGCGGTTTCCGTCGTGGGTGGCATTCCGACCGGGACCGGTTCCACCTGTGTTCCCACCCGCGCTAATTTGTCTAGCTGCTATTTTGGCGCGTTTACATCGGCCGGAGGTGGAACGGTTGAGCCGCTCTTGCCCCGCCTCAACAATAACTACTCCTCCCTGAATGAAAATGTGACGGGCGGAAACTCCAATTACAACTCGCTCCAGGTAAGCCTCGTTCGCCAAGCCGCCCGAGGCGTGACGATGCAGGTTTCCTACACCTACTCGCACTGTCTTGACGATGGCTCTGGATCGTATGGACTTGAATTGGGCGCGCTGGGCCAGCTTAATCCTTACGATCCCAGATACGACTACGGAGATTGCAGCTTCGATCTTCGCCACAACTTGGTCGCGAACGTGATCTATCAATTGCCTTTCCACGGCAACCGGCTAGTCGAAGGATGGCAACTCAGCGGAATTTTCACCGGGCAGAGCGGCCTCCCGTTCAGCATCAGTGGCGGCTTCGATCAGGCAGGGCTCTTCAACAACGCTCAATCGACTCGGCCAGACGCCATTCCCGGTTGCAATCCTTACGTCAAAAATACCAGGGCGCCCTCGCCCACCACCGGGGTTCTCTCGCCAGTGTGGATCAACAGCTCCTGCTTCGCGCTTCAACCGGCGGGCACCCTTGGCAATGCGGGCAGGAATACGCTCGTTGGGCCGCGCAACATCAACTTGGATTTTGCGCTGCTGAAGAACACTAGAATCACCGAAAGGCTCAGCGCGCAATTCCGCGCGGAGTTCTTCAATATCGCCAATCGCACGGATTTCCTGGCCCCCAATGCGAGTCTGTACACCGGTGTATGCACGGCGGGATCTCCGTTTTGCGTGGCCGCTCCCAGTGGAGGCGACGGCGGTACGAATCTTCCCACCAACACCTATGGTTTCATTAGCGGCACCCGCCTCAACAGCCAGCGCGAGATTCAGTTCGCGGTGAAGCTCATCTTTTGAAGCTTCGCTGTGCATTTGACTTTGGCTGCGCTGATCGAATCTCTCGGCGAGAGGCGGCGGGTTTCCTCACGCCGCCTCGGACTCACACATCTCAACCGAGCCAGGGGGATACGATGTGCGTAGGCTCTTCCAACCCAACCCAACCCAACCGACAGATTGACAAATCGGGAAACGGGGCCTACGATGCGGCCTCGTTTTCTCGCGGTGCGGGGCGGCAGTTCCCATGGAACGGCCTGCCCGGCGCCTTTTCCGTCTCATCCTGTGGTCTCGAACGTTTTGGCGTTCACTGATCGGCGTTTTCGTGGGGAGCACTGCGTCGAAAGCGATCATGGCTAGAATCAGCCGTCAGACACTGACACCAGCTCCCGCGCGGAATCCAACTCAAACCTCCACGGTAGGTACTGGGGCTCACATACCTACCACGGGTCCCTCGCCGTCATTGAGCCCCAAAACCGGGTTTCATTCCAACGGCAAACTGGCATTCCGGGCAGTTGTCCCGGCTTTGAATGGAATCGGAATTCGGCTGCTTTTGGCTTTGAATTCCTTTCTCGTGTTTGAAACCTAAGTGTCCCGAAGATTGCGGTCCCGTCTTTTCGCACAAAAGGAGACTTCGATGCTGAGAAACACACTCAAGCTCGCCGGGGTAACCGTACTTCTCTTGGCCAGCTCGATTTACACTCGTGGGCAAGCGGCAATTCAAGGCAGACAGCTGCAAGTCAGCACCCTTCGTTCGGCCAGACCTATTGAAGTTCATTCCACCGCGAATCAGGCCCTGACGCTGTACGGCGCGACCAAGAGTTTTGGGGCTACGATGAACTTCGGACGCCATGGGGAAGATCAGAGTTCCGGAATCCCCGGCATCGACAGCCTTGCAAATTGGAGCGGTGTATTCTATTCGCCTGGCTATGACGCGAATGGGAATGCCCAGGACGCGTGGCCATATACCATGGTGGGGAACCCGCCGGAATCAGGACGAACCACAAACATCCGCGCTCCCATCGTGCCGGTTACCGTGCAACTGCTCGGGCCTGACGGCAAAGTGGCAATCACCATGGGGCCTAACGGACAACTCATCTCCAACGTACTTCAATCACCGGAGTTTGTTTCTAACCCCTACACAAACGGCTCTGGCCAATTTAACGACCAGATGTTCCGAGCCGAGTTCGCAGACCGACTCTCGCCCGGAGATCGAGGCGATAACGATGGCGGCGGCTGGCACACCATTCTGCAGCCCACGGTGCGGACAGGAAGAGTCATTCAGGTGCCCTTTTATACGTCCACTGGGGCGAACGCCTGGTATGACTTTACAAACGCGCAGGGTCAACCCGTTCTTGCGGCGATCGACTACGACACTTTCGGCAGCCTGCTTTTTCCGGCCACCTATCCCTTCAATAGCAGCACTCCGGTAGGGGCGGCGGAACTGGCGGGAGACATCACCACACACGATATCTCCACGTTCCTGTTCAACAACACCGTGCTGTTTTTGAACGGCAACGTCAACAATTGCTGCGTAATCGGATACCACAGCTATGACCTCGAGCCGGGAACTCGTCAAAATGGGAACCTCCCCCGGCTGTACGTGTTGAACTACTCCAGCTGGCTTTCGCCGGGGCTCTTCCTCTTCGGATTCCAGGACATTACTCCTTGGAGCCACGAGATGGCGGAGACCTTCAACGATCCGTTCACTAACAACGCAACGCCATGGTGGTTAAGCGTTGATCCTTTCACTGGCGGAGGCAACTGCCAGAACAATCTCGAAGTGGGAGACGTAGTTGAAGTGCTCGATTCGTTGAATCCTGTCTCGACGATTCCGGGGAAGGGCCTTACATACCACCCGCAGAACATGGCTTTGTTCCCGTGGTTTGCATTTGAATCGCCGTCTCCGGCTCATTTAGGGGCATACAGCTTCCCAGATGAGACGACGCTAATGTCGCTTTCGCCCGGGCCGCTGCTGCCGGGTTGCACTCAGCCTTAGTGATGCGGCGCTAGAATCAAACTGAAATAAAAAGGGGAGGGCATCAGCCCTCCCCTTTTTTTTTCGAATGGTGTTTTAGCGCTGCAGGCTTCCGGCTACACGTCCGCCATCTTCTTTTCGCGGGTGGGTTCGGCCAGTTCCTTCACATCGCTCGCCTTAATGCGCATCCCGAAAAATGACCGGTAGACGAAGAAGAACGAGATCAGGAAGAACACGCCCGCCAGAATGTGGGTCAGCACTGCGTTCTTGGATGCCAATTCCACTGCCAGCTCGACCGCCAGCAATCCGAACAGCGTGGTGAACTTGATCACCGGGTTCAGCGCCACCGAAGACGTGTCTTTGAACGGATCGCCGACGGTGTCGCCAATTACCATTGCGTCGTGCAGCGGTGTCCCTTTCTGCTTCAGCTCCACTTCCACGATCTTCTTGGCGTTGTCCCACGCGCCGCCGGCGTTGGCCATGAATATTGCCTGGTACAGGCCGAACGTCGCGATCGAGATCAGGTAGCCGATAAAGAAAAACGGCTCGACGAACGCGAACGACAGGGCGGCGAAGAACACCGCAAAGAAGATGTTCCACATGCCCTTTTGCGCGTAAAGCGTGCAGATTTCGACCACTTTTTTGCTGTCGGCGATCGACGCCTTTTCGACTCCTTCAAGCTTGATATTGGCCTTGATGAACTCTACCGCGCGATATGCTCCGGCGGTCACCGCTTGCGTTGACGCGCCGGTGAACCAATAAATCATCGCGCCGCCGGTGATCAATCCCAGCACGAACGGGGCATGCAGCAACGAAAGCTTGTCCACGTTCGTGGTGATCCCGTTCGTCAGCGCCATGATGATCGAGAAAATCATCGTGGTTGCGCCGACCACCGCCGTGCCGATCAGCACCGGCTTGGCGGTCGCTTTGAAGGTGTTGCCCGCTCCGTCGTTGGCTTCCAGCAAATCCTTGGCGCGCTCGAAGTTCACGTCCATATTGAAATCCTTCTTGAGATCGGCCTTGATATTCGGCACCTGCTCGATCAGCGAAAGCTCATACACGGATTGCGCGTTGTCAGTCACCGGCCCGTAGGAATCGACGGCAATCGTCACCGGTCCCATTCCCAGGAACCCGAAGGCGACCAGACCAAACGCAAATACCGGCGCCGCGATCATCAGGTGTTCCAGCCCGCCCAAGCTGACCAGGTACCCGATGGCCATCAGGATCACCATTACCAGCCCAAGGTAGTACGCCGAAAAGTTCCCGGCCACGAAGCCGGACAAAATTCCCAGTGAAGCGCCGCCTTCCCGCGCCGAAGTCACCACTTCGCGCACGTGCCGCGATTCCACCGACGTGAACACTTTCACCAGCTCGGGAATAATCGCGCCGGCTAGCGTGCCGCAAGAAATGATCATCGAAAGCTTCCACCACTGCGTCGGATCGCCACCGATGTCGGGAATGATGAAACTGGAAATCAGGAAAGTGAGCCCAATCGATACCAGTGAGGTGATCCATACGAGCGACGTCAGCGGCGATTCAAAGTTCATCTCGTCGGCGTTGCCGAAGCGCGCCTTGGCGATGGCCGCGTTCAGGAAGTAGGCCGCCCCGGCCGCCACCAGCATGGCGATGCGCATCACGAAAATCCATACCAGCAGTTCCACCTGCACCACTGGGCTCTTAACGCCCAGCAGAATGAAGGTGATCAGCGCCACGCCCGTGACGCCGTACGTCTCGAATCCGTCCGCGCTCGGCCCCACCGAGTCCCCCGCGTTGTCGCCCGTGCAATCGGCGATCACGCCGGGATTGCGCGCGTCGTCTTCCTTAATCTTGAAGACGATCTTCATCAGGTCCGCGCCGATATCGGCAATTTTCGTGAAGATGCCGCCGGCGATGCGCAGCGCCGCCGCTCCCAGCGATTCGCCGATGGCGAAGCCGATAAAGCATGCCCCCGCGTAGCTCTCGGGCACGAACAGCAGGATGACCAGCATCATGAAAAGCTCGACGCTGATCAGCATCATGCCGATGCTCATGCCCGCTCGCAGCGGAATCTCGTAGAGCGGAAACGGCTTCCCCGGCAAGCTCGCGAACGCCGTCCGCGAATTCGCGAACGTGTTGACGCGGATGCCAAACCACGCCACGCCGTAGCTGCCGCAAATTCCCAACACGCTGAACGCCAGGATGATGGCCACCGACATCGCCGAATTGTGCAGCAGCACGCCGAAGTACAGCAAAATCACGGCGGCGATGAAGAGCCATAGCAGCACCAGGAATTTGCCCTGCGTCACCAGATATGTCTTGCAGGTTTCGTAGATCAGCTCGGAAATTTCCCGCATGGCGCGGTGCACCGGCAAATTCTTCAACTGCACGTAAATCGTCATGCCGAACGCCAGTCCCAAAAAGCAAAAGAGGATTCCCCAAAGCAGCAGCGTATGGCCGTTGACCCCTAAAAAGTTCACTTGCGAAAGATCGGGCAGCCTCAAATCCGCCTCGCTGCCGGCACTCTGCGCGTGGGCTACGCCTGCATTCAAAAGCGCGAAACTTAGCATTGCGGCGCAGGCGGCCAGCATCTTCTTACCTTGACCGCGGAACAGTCCTGCAGCTGCGCGTACGGTGTCCATCAATAATCCTCCGTCGACAAGTTCATCTCAAGTTCATCTGGGGATACTTGGGCGTTCTTTTGGGAAAGACCTTTCGCCGAATACCATTACCGCCGGGAACTCGTGCGTCCGCACCTGCAACCTTGTTGTCCCAGCCCGCAAATGCTTCCGTCCCCCCGGTGGAAGACTCTCTGAGTGAGAGCCTAGGTGCGAAAAGTCACTTCACGAAGCTACGTTTTTAGCAGGAAACCCCATTTTCGTCAACGTGCGCCGCTGCCGTGCCGTGGGTCAGCGAGGGGCATCGCGAATCGCCGAACTGATCTTGCGATTCCGGGCGTTGTTGCATTCCGGATGGACGGCACGCAGGTTGTTGAGCGCATGACACCGCATGTAGGCTTCCGTGAGCGGGATAGAGAGGTCATCCGCGAACGATTTTACCGAAATAATGTGGTCAACTTGCGCTCTGCCGTCCAGCGGGTGGTCACGGTCCTTACACAGGGGACAAATCCCTCCCTGTTTTTCGACGAGCTTTCGGCAGTACTTCTTCACCGATAATGTGCGGAGCACATGAAATCGGAACCGCTCCGGAGGCAATACAGCATCATCAAATTCATAGGTTCGCATCAATTTGATTATTTTTCCTTTCACTTAAGTGTAGCTTAGAAATTCTCAAACTGAGCTACCACCCGTTGCCGCGGGATGGCCGGAAGTTCGCCGCGACATGCCATGTTAGAATCTCTCGATGCCCAATCGAAAAATTTCGCCCGGAGGCACCGTCAACGGCGTCGTCGAACTCCCCGGCGACAAATCCATATCGCATCGCTACGCGATCATCTCCGCTCTCGCCGAAGGACGCAGCGAAATCTCCAACTACGCCTCCGCCGCCGATTGCCGCAGCACGCTCGAATGTCTCCGCCGCCTCGGCATTGAAATCGAAATTAAGGACCACGTCGTCCAAGTTACAGGCAAGGGCCTCACCGGACTTCAGGAGCCGCGCAAACCGCTCGACGCGGAAAATTCCGGCTCAACGATGCGTATGCTTTCCGGAGTTCTCGCCGGCCAGCCGTTTCGCTCCGTCATCACCGGTGACGATTCTCTGCGCCGCCGCCCCATGCGCCGCGTGATCGAGCCGCTCCGCCAAATGGGCGCTGAAATCCACGGTAACGACCGCGACTGCGCCCCGCTCGAAATTCGCGGCGGCAATCTTCGCGCCATCGACTACACTCCGCCCACTCCCAGCGCGCAGGTGAAGTCCGCGATTCTTTTCGCCGGGCTTTACGCCGACGGAATCACCACCGTTCACGAATCCATCTGCACCCGCGACCATACCGAAATTGCGCTGCGCGAATTCGGAGCCACCATGGAAGGCTCGCGCGGCACGATCCGCATACACCCGCGTCCAAAGCTGACGGCGCGGAAGTTAGTCGTCCCCGGCGATCTTTCCGGCGGCGTTTTCCTCATGGCCGCCGCGCTGATTCTGCCGGAATCATCGCT
>DATLSB010000220.1:0-3399 GCA_035534415.1 Candidatus Dormiibacterota bacterium
GATTAAACTGGCCATCAACCTAGATGCATGATCAGGTTCGGCGCGGTTGCCCCGCCGATTCGCACGAGTAAGGGCTCAAAAAGGAAACGCGCATCATATGGATAATCAACTAAGCCGCGAGCAGCAGCTGGAGCTGTACTATTTCATGCAGCTCAATCGCCAGCTCGAAGAGCGACTGGTGCGGCTGTTCCGGCAGAACAAAATTGTCGGTGGCGTATATTCCAGCCTGGGACAGGAAGCGGTTTCCGTCGGCACGGCATACGCACTGGAACCGCGCGACTGGCTCGCTCCGATGATCCGCAATATCGGCACGCTGCTGGTAAAGGGCTTTAAGCCTCGCGACATTTTCACTCAGCACATGGCCAAAGCCACTTCGCCCACGCACGGCAAAGACGGCACCAGCCACTTCGGCGATTTGAAAACTTTGCACGTGGTTTCTCCGATTTCCATGCTCGGCGATCTGATTCCGGTGATGACCGGCGTCGGCATGGCCGGGAAATACCTTGGGCAGAAGATCGTGGCCATGACTTGGATTGGCGACGGCGGCAGCTCCACCGGCGCATTTCACGAAGGGTTGAACCTCGCCGCCGTGCAGCGCGCGCCGCTGGTGCTAGTTTTGGAAAACAATCAGTGGGCGTATTCCACGCCGGTCTCGCGCCAGGTGCCGCTGAAAAATCTCGCGGACCGCGCGCTGGCGTATGGCGTCAAGAGCCGCATCGTTGACGGCAACGACGTGCTCGCCGTCTATCAAACCGCGAAGTGGGCCGTCGAGGAATGCCGCGCTGGCCGTGGTCCGATTCTGATCGAAGCGAAAACCATGCGCATGAAAGGCCACGCGCAGCATGATCCCGCCGAGTACGTTCCCAAGGAAATGTTCGAGTACTGGCAGGCGCGAGATCCGATCGCGCGCTTCGAAAAATATCTAACCGAACAGAAGCTCTGGGATGAGAAGGTCAAAGCCGAAATTGACGCGCGCATCGAACGCGAGCTGGAAGAGGATCAGAAATTCGCGGAAGAATCGCCGCTGCCGTCGCCGGAAATTGCCGCGCAGGGCGTTTATTGCGAAGGCTGCCACACCATCGAAGCCGATTGGCAGCGCCCGCAGCAACAAGTGATGCCGCCCGCCGCCAGCATCGAGGCGCAGTGGAAGGTAACGGATTTTGGCGCCGCTGCGGCTCCCGCGCATCACGCCGCGCACCCGCAACACGGCAGCACGCAGCCCGCCGCAAAGCCGCAGCACAAACCGGAACATAAGCCGGCGCACAAACCTGCGCAACACGCGCAGCCACAACCGGCAGCACAACAGCCTGCACAGCCACCCGCGCCGCGTCCGGCTCCCGCACAACCAGCATCGCTGCCGGAAAAGGGCGCCTCGCAAGACATTTCCCAAGCGACTCCGTTGCGCGTTCCTTTCGGGCGCGGCCCGAAGGACCGCGTCTTCGAACGCGAACAGCAGCAGAATCAGCCGGCGAAACCTCCCGATCGCCACCGGCGGCGGAGGCGCTGACCATGCCCGAAGTCACCATGCTCGAAGCCATTCGTGAGGCGCTGTTCGAGGAATTCGACCGCGATCCGGCCGTAGTCGCGCTCGGCGAAGATATCGGTGTTTACGGCGGCGCGTTCAAAGCCACCGAAGGGCTGCTCGCGAAATTCGGTCCCGAGCGTGTGATCGACACGCCGATCAGCGAGACGGCCATCGTCGGCGCAGCGTGCGGAATGAGCTATCTCGGCCTCCGTCCGGTGGTCGAAATGCAGTTCATCGATTTCATCGCCTGCTGCTTCAATCAGGTGACCAACTTCGTCGCCAAATCGCATTATCGTTGGGGTGCGCCGGTGCCGATGGTGCTTCGTGGGCCATCGGGCGGTGGCGTACACGGCGGCCCGTTCCATTCCGCGAATCCGGAGATGTATTTCGTCCACACGCCGGGGCTAAAAGTCGTCTACCCGTCGACGGCCTACGATGCAAAGGGGCTGTTGAAGTCCGCGATTCGAGACAACAACCCGGTTCTGTTCTTCGAGCACAAGTTCCTCTATCGCCGCGTGAAAGAGGAGCTTCCCGCCGAGGAATATACCGTTCCGATTGGCAAGGCTGCGGTTCGCCGGGAAGGGCGCGATCTGACCATCATCAGCTACGCCGCGGCCGCGCACACGGCTCTCGAAGCCGCGCAACTGCTGGCCAAGGAAGGCATCAACGCTGAAGTGATCGATTTGCGCACGTTGCTGCCGCTGGATCGCGAGGCCATTGTCAATTCGGTGAGAAAGACCACTAAGCTGCTGATCGTGCACGAAGATACACGGACGGGCGGCATTGCTGGAGAAATCGCGGCCATCGTATGCGAAGATGCTTTCGGGCACTTGGATGGACCTATCGCGCGCGTCACCGCGCTCGATACCCCCGTCCCGTACTCGCCGCCGCTGGAGGAATTTTTTCTGCCCAGCGTTGAAAAAGTTGCCGCCGCCGCGCGGGAATTGGCACAATACTAACTTCACAAGAAAGCAGGTCTTGCGCCGTGGGAAAAACCAAGGGACTTAATCAAGCTGATTTCGAAGTTGGGACGGACGTGCGCATCAACGACCGCGCCTTTTTAGAACAGTTTTTGGAAGCCGGGCAATATCACCATGAGCTGGAGTCCGAGCAGCTCGAATACGCCGACCGCGTGGCCAAAGTGGACAAGGTCGAGTTCTTTCACGGCGGCGATGAAATTTACACCCTCGAGGGTATTCCTGGCGTTTGGCATGAGGAATGCCTCCGCAGGGCCTGAGGTTAAGAAACCGTACAGGATCTGAGGTGAACACATGGCAGTCGATGTAATCATGCCCCAGATGGGCGAAAGCATCTTTGAAGGCACCATCACCAAATGGCTCAAGAAGCCCGGCGATAAAATCGATCGCGACGAGCCGCTCTTTGAAATTTCCACCGATAAAGTTGACGCGGAGATTCCCTCTCCCGCGGCCGGTGTACTGAAAGAGATCAAAGTCAGCGAAGGCCAGACCGTTCCGGTGCAGACCGTCGTCGGCACAATCGACGCCGCCGGCGCGGCAGCTGCCGCCGCGCCCGCAGCTTCGGCGAAACCAGCACCTGCGGCTCAGCCCAAAGCGGAAGCAACAAAACCTGCGGTCGCACCGCCTCCTCCATCTCCTGCGCCCGCTGCTGCTCCGAAACCTGCTCAGCCCGTGTCCGCAGCGCCGCCAGCTTCTGCTCCCGAGCATCACGCCGGCGATGGCGACAAAATTCGCACTTCGCCGCTGGTGCGCCGGATCGCGCGCGAAAATCAAATCGACCTTTCGCAGATTCCTGGCACTGGAGCCGCCGGTCGCGTCAGCAAGCGCGACATCCTGGCCGCTGTCGAAGGCGGCCCAACTTCCGCGCCTGCCGCAGCGCCTGCGTCCGGTCCGACC
>DATLSB010000221.1:0-5458 GCA_035534415.1 Candidatus Dormiibacterota bacterium
GTCCCGCGCGCCCAAGCCCAGCGCGTTTTCGACGCGCTACACGAATCTTCAACTCCCGACCCTGCCGTCACTCCAGCCGCGCAGTCGAACTGATTTCACGTTGGTGGCCCGTTCTGATACTTCCAGGAATAGCGCCCCCGGACAACGATCATAAGCCGGAGGCGAAACGTCTTCTTCGAAGATTCCGGCGAAGGCGGCCAGCTCCATTTCGACTACAAGCTCCGCTCCGGCCTGCTCACCCACTCCAACGCCCTCAACATCATCCGCATGCTCGGCATCAACACAGATTCCTGAAACTCGCTCTGCGTTGTAGAATGAGCCGCATCGTCCCAGGTAGCTTATGTGGAGTGCGGCGGCTTGCCGCCGCTGTTCTGCTGCGCAAAAAGTGAAGCGCTGTCATTCTGAGGCGTAGCGACGAAGAATCCCTCCCCTTGGACTGGTGGGTCGCACCTTTAGGTGCGACATGAGCTTCGCATATCAGCACGCTCTTTAGCGCCTGAAGCTCGGTGCGGCTGACGATTCGACTGGTTCGAGCGCCTCTACCAAACCTGTCCTTCCGACCAGTAGAAACCTGTACCACCCAATCTGCTACCGTCGATCCTGGATATGTCCGCCGACAAAAAATTCGACGCTCCAGCGAACACCACGCCGTACTGGCCCTGTCCGGCGAAAGGCTTCGGTCCGTTAGCCACTCGCCAAAAATATCGAGCCACTCGCCTTTCCGCAGATCGATACATGTTCGGCCAAAACGCACCCTAAGTTGCCGCAAACACAACCAGCTAACTTTTCCAAATCGATACACTCTCGTCCCCGTTCCGCCGTCGCTTTTGGGCTCTCAAATCGCAAGCTCAGCCGACTACAAATCCGCGTCGCGTGCCCGCTCTCGTCGCAATGTATCGCCGCAGGCCGCTGTGTTACGATTCCCTGCTAAAGAGCAGGCGATCCACTCCAAATCGGCAGGAGCGAGAGGCGTAGCCATGGACAACCGGGAAGTCGCAAAAATCCTCCGCGATACCGCGCAGCTGCTCGAAATCGACGGCGCCATCATCGGACGCTATCGCAGCTACGAAAAAGTCGCCGACCTGCTCGGCAGCCTCACCGAGCGCATCGAGGACGTGGCCAAAGACGACAAAAAGCTCAAAGAGCTTCCCGGCGTCGGCGAGGGCATGGCCGAGCATATTCACGAAATTCTCGCCACCGGCGATTACAGCCTGCGCCAGAAGCTGCTGAAAAAATATCCGCCCACGATCCTGCAATTGCTCGACGTGCAATCGCTAGGCCCCAAGCGCGTCGCGCTGCTGTGGAAGAAATTCAAAGTCGCCACCGTCGCGGATTTGGAGAAAATCGCGCGCGAAGGAAAGCTTCGCGATCTACCGGGATTCGGAGAAAAAAGCGAACAGGCCATTCTGAAGGGCGCCGAACACTTCAAGACTCTGTCCGGCTCCGGGCGTTTTAGCATCAACGTAGCCGACGATGAAGCGCAAAAACTCTCCGCGTACATCGCCAAAGCTGGCGAAGCAGTCGAATCCGTCACGCCCGCCGGATCGCTCCGCCGCGGCAAGGAAACCGTCGGCGATCTCGATCTGCTCGTCACTATGCGCCCGGGCCACGACGGCCAAACGCACATCGACGCGGTCGCCGATCGCATCCTGAAATATCCTGGAATCAAGCAAGAGCTCGCCCACGGCGAAAACAAAGTCAGCGTCCTGCTCGATAGCGGCTTGCAGGTTGACGTCCGCCTCCTGGCGAAGAAAAGTTTCGGCGCGGCGTTGCTCTATTTCACCGGCTCGAAGCAGCACAACGTGGAGTTGCGCGGACGCGCCAATGAAATGGGCTGGACTCTCAACGAATATGCGCTGACCACCCTAAAAGGCGGCCGAGTGGTGGCGCGGAAAACTGAAGAAGAAATTTACGCCAAGCTCAAACTCGATTACATCGAGCCTGAATTGCGCGAATGCACCGGCGAAATCGAAGCCGCCGAGCATCACAAACTTCCGAATCTGATCGAGTTGAAAGACATGCGCGGCGACCTGCAAATGCACACCACCGCGTCTGACGGCCGCAACTCCATCGAGGAAATGGGCGCTGCCGCGCGCGCGCTTGGCTACGAATACATCGCCCTCACCGACCATTCGCAAGCGGTCACCGTGGCCAACGGAATGGACGAGCGCCGCACCATCGCCCAGATCAAAAAAATCCGCGCCGCGCAGGAACACGTCGAAGGCATCCGCCTGCTGGCTGGAATTGAAGTGGACATCAAGAAAAACGGCTCGCTCGACCTGCACGACAATTGCCTGGCGCAGCTCGACGTGGTGGTCGCGTCCGTGCATTCCCACATGAACATGGAGCCCGCGGAAATGACCGACCGTATACTCGCCGCCATCGAAAATCCCTACACGCAGATCATTGCGCACCCCACCGGCAGGCTGATTCTTCGCCGCGAAGCTTTCGAATACGATATGGAGAAAATTCTCGACGCCGCCGCCAGGAATGGTGTGGTGATGGAGTGCAACGCCTATCCCGATCGGCTGGATTTAAAGGACGTGCACCTGCGGATGGCCAAGCAGCGCGGCGTGAAAATCGTGATTTCCACGGATTCTCACTCCACGCGCAACTTGCAGTTTATGAAATACGGAGTACTCACGGCGCGCCGAGGCTGGATCGAAAAGAAAGACGTGATCAACGCGCTGCCGCTCGAAAAAATGCTGGCAACGCTGCGACCCAAGCCGCACGCCTCGAAAGCCAAAGCCGCGAAACACGCGAGCTAGACGGAATGCGAAACGCTATCGCTTTCCTCCGCCACAGCCGCCGGAGCCAGATCTGCCTTGGTGCTGACCGTCGGCGACTTCGCGCCGCGCCGCATCGCTACGATTCCGGTTCGCACCACTTCCAGCAGCCCGAACGGGCCCAGCAATTCCAGAAAGCGGTCAACCTTCTCTTCGCCGCCGGTCAATTCCACGATGATCGATTCGGCCGCAATATCCAGCACCCGCGCTTTGAATACCGTCGCCAGCTCCAAAACTTGCGAACGCGTTTCCTGGTTCGCGGCGACTTTGATCAGCGACAGATCGCGGAGCAAGCCCGGCTGTCCGGTAATGTCGTCCACCAGCAGCACGTTCACCAGCTTGTAAATATTGGCCACGATGCGCCGCGCCTGATCGGTGTCCGCGTCGGTAACGATGGTCATGCGCGACACATCGTCTTTTTCCGTCCGCCCCACAGTGAGCGAATCGATGTTGAACGCGCGGCGGCGAAAGAGCGACACCACGCGCGACAAAACTCCCGGCTTGTTTTCGACGTAAACGACGAAGGTATGCAGCATGGTCCTATTCGTCCTCGGCAGTTTCGACGATCGGATTCGGCCGCCGGATCATATCGTGCAATGCGGCGCCTGCCGCGACCATCGGATACACGGTGTCTTCCTGCTCGACCTGGAAATCGATCAGCACAGGTCCTTCATGCGCTCGCGCCGCGCGTACCGCGGGAACCACGTCGGCGCGGCTCTTCACCAACTGATTATGAATTCCGTACGCCTGCGCCAGCACGGTGAACTTCGGATTCAGCAGCGGCGTGGCTTCGTAATTGCGCTCGTAGAAAAATTCCTGCCACTGGCGGACCATGCCGAGGAATCCGTTGTTGATGATGGCAATGTTCACTTTCAGATTCTCCTGAACGATGGTCGCCAGCTCGGACATGGTCATCTGGAATCCGCCGTCGCCGACCACCACCCAGACTTCCGCATCCGGACGCGCCACTTTCGCGCCGATCGCGGCGGGCAGAGCAAATCCCATCGTGCCCAGTCCGCCGGAAGTAATCAGCGAACGCGGATGCTCGTGCTTGTAATACTGCGCTTCCCACATCTGATGCTGGCCCACGTCGGTTACCACGATCGCGTCGCGCCCGCGTGTTTCATGCCACAGATCGTTGATCACATGCGCGGCATAAAGATGCCCGTTGTCCGGCAGGTTCTGAATGTCGCGCACCGCAGTGTCGCCCTTCAACTTGTGAATTTGCTCGATCCACTCGTTGCGGCTAGCTGGCTCCACGCGCGGCAGCATTTCCTGCAGAATTTTCCGCAGATCGCCCATGAGCGCCACATCCACCTTCACGTTCTTGTTAATTTCCGCTGGATCGATGTCGATCTGGATCTTCTTCGCGTTCGGGGCGTAGCTCTTCAAGTTGCCTGTAACGCGATCGTCAAAACGCATTCCGAACGCCAGCAGCAGATCGGCTTCCTGAATCGCTTTATTGACCCACGCTTCGCCGTGCATACCCATCATGCCCATGTTCAGCACGTGCGATGCAGGCATGTGCCCGAGTCCGAGCAGCGTCATTGCCGTGGGAATGCAGGCGCGTTCGGCGAACGCTTGCGCTTCGCGCTCGGCGCCGGAAATCGCAATTCCGTGGCCTGCGAGAATTACCGGCCGCTTAGCCGCGGCGATCATCGCCAGCGCTTTGTCGTACGCAGCCTTCGCAGGCGAAAGATCGGGACGATAGCCGCGCATCTTCGGAGCCGCCGCTTCAAAATCAAATGCACAGCTACCCTGCTGCGCGTCTTTGGTAATGTCGATCAGCACCGGTCCAGGACGCCCCGACTGCGCCACATAAAGCCCTTCGCGAATCGCCGGAGCAATATCCTCCGGGCGCGTAACCAGATAATTGTGCTTCGTGATCGGCAGCGTCACTCCGGTGATATCCGTTTCCTGGAACGCATCCGAGCCGAGAAGCTTGCTTCCCACTTGCCCAGTGATGCAGAGAATTGGCGACGAGTCCATCATCGCTGTAGCTATACCGGTGACCATGTTCGTGGCGCCGGGACCGGAGGTGGCGACTGCGACTCCCACGCCGCCCGTCGCGCGCGCGTAGCCGTCCGCCATGTGCGTAGCGCCCTGCTCGTGACGCACCAGAATGTGGCGAATCGAGCTATGCCGCAGCGCATCGTACGCTGGCAGGATCGCTCCTCCCGGATAGCCGAAGACCGTCTTTACGCCTTCGCGTTCCAGGCATTCCCAAAGAATTCTCGCTCCCGTCATCACTGGCTTCTCGCTGCCCATCTCTAAATCCTCCACACTGTCCTAAAAAATTAAACCCACCGTACCAGCATCTCTGGCAGGTGGGTTTCATGAGCTTTCAAATTCTTTTCAGCTAAGCTCAGTCAAGCCCTCCGGGCCAGGACGCGCGTACGAGCGCTACAACTACAGTTCCCAGCCGAAGTCGCAAAATGATTTCGCTCTTCACGCTCTTTAGCATACCAGCTTAGCCGTGCCTTTCGCGCAGAAACTTTCTATGGACGTACGGTACCGCTGGGCCTTATTCGATGTCAAGCAACTCTTGTCAGCCTGTCGTCAGCACTAGCACGCGCTATGTCCGGTCGAGATAGCAAAGTGGGATGTAAACTCTCTCACTCGCCGTGGTACAAAAACTCGGGCTGGTCAATGCCCGCCACCGAGTCGTCGAG